>DASPPM010000035.1:0-9917 GCA_035625535.1 Alphaproteobacteria bacterium | reverse complement strand
GATCCAGGAGGTGACGCGCGCCATCTCGCTCGGCAACAAGATGGTGGTGGGCGCGATCCACGGCTGGGCGGTCGGCGGCGGGCTCGAGTGGGTGATCAACTGCGATCTTGCGATCATGGCAGAGGGCACCCGCTGCTTCTTCCCCGAGATCGGGCTCGGCGTGTTCGTGACGGGCGGCGTCACCACGCTTCTGCCGAAGATGGTCGGGCTCCGGCGCGCCCGCGAGCTCATCCTCTTCGGTGAGCGTTTCGACGCGCGCGCGGCGCTCGAGATGGGGATCGCCTGGAAAGTGGTGCCGCCCGGGGAGCTCATGGCCGCGGCCCAAGCGGCGGCGCGCCGCATCGCGGCCCTGCCGGCCGCCCAAGTGAGCGACCTGAAGCGGGTCCTGAACCGCGCCTGCCACCTCGATCTCGAGGGGGCATTGGCGCTCGAGACCGAGGCGACCGTGCGCGGCTTCCTCGATCCCGAGACGCGGGCGCGCGTCGCCAGGTTCGGCAAGTAGCGCTAGGGGCGGCCCCCTTGAGCACCCTCAGCCGCGTTGGGGCCGCTACATCGCTTTTTCCTTGAGAAAGGCGATGACGTTCTGAATGTCGTCGTCGCTCTTGAGCGCGCCGGCCAGCATCTTGTTGCCGGGGATGACGTCCTTCGGGCTCTTGAGGTACTTCGCCAAGCTCGCCTCGTCCCAGGTGATGCCGGCCTTCGCCATCGCATCCGAGTACTTGAAGCCTTCGGCGCTGCCTGACTTGCGTCCGACGACGCCGCTGAGGCTCGGGCCGATCCCGTTCTTCCCCTTATCGAGGCTGTGGCAAGCCTTGCATTGGGAGTTGTACACCTTCTCGCCGGCCGCCACATCGCCGGCGGCGAGCGCTTGACCGGCCGCTAAGGAAAACGCAAGCGCTGACGCGAGCGCAACGAGATTGAGCCTGAGCATTTCTCTCCTCCCTTGCTTTCAACAATAAAATCTTCAGCCGCTTTCTTGACTGCGCCCTTTGCAGCCGGTTGGTCAAGAGCATGTCGGATGGGGTTAGAGCGGAATCCATTTCGGTGGAAGCAGCCCCCTCACCCTACCCTCTCCCCCTTTGAGGGGGAGAGGGTTGCGCAGCCTTAGCGAGCGTAGCGAGCTTAGGCAAAGCTGGGTGAGGGGGCGATCCCACTTCGTCGGATATTGCTCTAGCGTCTGAGCGGCTAACGATGCCGGCCTTGTCCCCCGCAGAATGCGCCTTTTCGGCCCATGCAGCAACGTGGAAGCGGTTCCGCGGCGAGCTTGGGCGCCGAGGTCGCGAAGCTCGCCTTGCTGTGGATGCGGCAATTTCGCGCATTTGACGGCGAGAGCTCGTGCACATAGTATCGCTCAAGCCCTTGCTGGCCGGCGGTTTGGAGAGCGAGCCCTGTGAGCCAATCCGCGGAAGACGCCGCCCGGGCGCGGTTGAGCCGGCGCGAGCGGCTGCGCGGCGCGGCGGCGGGCGGCGGCCAGGCGCCGCCGCCAGCGCACGCTCCCGCCGAGGCGAGCGCCGCGCTGCGGCCGCACTTCACGTTCCTCTCAGAGGACCGTGTTGCGGTGCTGCGCGAGCGCGCGATCCTCCTCCTCGCCGAGCACGGTGTCGTGGTCAATCATGCCGAGGCGGTCGGCCGGCTCAAGGAGGCGGGCGCCCGGCTCGAGGGCAAGCGGCTGTGCTTCCCGCCGGGCCTGACCGAGGCCGCGCTCTCGGCATTGCCGAAAACCGTCACGCTCTGCGGCCGCAACCCGAAATTCGACATCCCGCTGCCGCGGCCGGACAACAGCTTCACGATGCGCACCGGGACCGGTGCGCACGGCTTCATCGAGGCCGAGACGGGTGCTTACCGCAAGCTCGTGCTCGGCGATGTCGCGACGATCGCCGCCGTTGCCAACGGGCTCGAGCGCGTCGGCGTCGTCGCCCATCCTTTCGTGAGCGGCGTGCCCGAGCTGACCGCCGATATCCACGGCGTCGCCGCACTGATCGCGGCCACGCCCAAGCACGTCTGGCTGCAGCCCTACGGCGAGGAGAACACCGAATACTTGCTGCGCATCGCGGCCGTCGCAGCCGGCGGCGAGGCGGCTCTCCGCGCGCGGCCGATCGTCAGCTGCATCGTAACCTCCTTCACCCCGCTCGAGTTCAAGTCGATGGACGTCGAGGCGATCATCCAATGCGGCCGGCTCCGCGTGCCGATCCACGCCTGCAGCCTGCCGAGCGCCGGCGGCACGGCGCCGGTCACCATGCCGGGCGCGATCCTGATGGCCGCGGCGGAGATCCTGGCTCTGGCGGTCATGACGCATGCGCTTGCGCCGGGGACGCCCTTCATCGCGACGCCGCTCATCTTCGGCCTCGACCTGCGCACGGGACGTAGCCTGCAAGCGAGCGTCGAGGCTCTCCAAGGTGCCGCGATCGCCGTGCAGCTCATGAAGCACGGCTTCGGCATGATCACGCACACTTACGGATCCGGCTCGGACACGCCCGATCTCGACGGCCAATCGCAGGCCGAGCGCGCGCTCCTCGGGCAGATCGTCGGCCTCGCCGGCGCCGACATTCTCGGCGGCGTCGGCCAGCTCGAATGCGCGACCGTGTTCAGCCCCGTGCAGGCCGTCCTCGACGACGAGTATGGCGCCATGCTGCAGCATTTTCTGCGCACGCCCGCGGTCGACGACGAGACGCTCGCGTGGCAAGACTTGCGGACGGTCGAGCACGGCGGGAACTTCCTCGCAACCTCCCACACCTTGTTGCATTGCCGCGCCAATTTCGAGCCGCTTGCGTTCCAGCGCCTGGGCCGCGAGGCCTACGAAGCCGCGGGACGCCGCACCGCGCTCGACCGCGCGCGCGAAATCTGCCGCCGCCTGGTGGACGAGCACAGGGCGTCGAGCGCTCTCGATGCCGCTTCGCTCCGCGAAATCGAGCGCATCGTGAAGGCGGCCGACGCGCAAATCCTGAAGGGGCAGATCTAGCCGAGGCCGAGACGCCCGACGAGGAGGCCATCCATGTCCAACGAGCTCGAGGAGCGGCTCGACGCCATCTTCCAGGCGGTCTGCGATTTCGCGCAAGAGCGGGTCGCCGAGCTCGTGCGCCATGAGCTGGCGCTCGGCACGGATGCCCAGACCATCATCAATGATGCGCTGATTGCCGCCATGGAGGAGGTCGGCGACGAGTTCGCCGGCGGGCGGCTGTTCGTTCCCGAGATGCTGATGGCCGCCAATGCCATGAAGGCCGGGCTCGAGGTGCTGCGGCCGAGCCTCGCCGGGCACGCGATTCAGCCGGTCGGCAAGCTCGTCATCGGCAGCGTCTATCGCGACATGCACGACATCGGCAAGAACCTCGTCGCGATGATCATGGAGGGTGCTGGCTTCGAGGTCGTCGACCTCGGCATCAACGTCCTGCCCGACGACTTCGTCGCGGCAGTGCGCGCGCACCGCCCGGACCTCGTCGGACTTTCGGCGCTGCTGACGACGACGCTGCCCAGCATGCGCCAGACGGTCGAGGCTTTGCGCCGCGCCGGCTTCAACGGCAGCATCCTCGTCGGCGGCGCGCCGGTCAACCAGGCGTTCGCCAGCGCGATCGGCGCAACCGGCTATGCGCCCGACGCGCCGGCGGCGGTGGCCCTTGCCCGGCGCCTGATGCAGGAGGGCCGAGCGGCTCCCCTCGGCTGAGCGCGGCGGGCCGGCCTTTCAAGCGGGATGGCGGTGGGCGCGCTTCAGCGCGCTTGACCGCGCGCCCGGCGTTGGCTAGCCTCCTTCCCATGAGCGAGCAGCTCCGCATTCGGCGAATTAGCACCCCGGCGCCCCTTGGGTTGCCGGGCCTTGGTGCTTGTGCGTTCGCCCGTTTGCAGGAGTTTGCTTGCCATGTCTCCCGCCGCTGATACCAGCTCTTCACCGACCGCTTGTTTCGCCGTCGAGGCCCGCGCCGATCCCGGCGTGATGCCGCGCGTGCTCGAGCTCTTCGCCAAGCGCGGGCTCGTCCCCTCGCAGTGGCGCAGCAGCTTGGGTGGCGCCGCAGGAGCCGAGCTACACATCGACATCCAGGTCGAGGGCATGGAGCGCGCGCTCAGCGATTATATCGCGCGCTGCCTGCGCCAGCTCCCCGACGTCGAGATCGTGCTCACCTCGGAGAAGCGCTACGCGCAGCGCGCCTGAGCCTGTCGGTACGGCAGCGGGGATTTGTCACGCAAGCGCGGTTGCGCCCGCGCGCGGATGCCGCTAAACGGTTGGCTGGCGAACGAGCCGGAGCCGCAGCCCCGTGAGCTATCTCGACCGCATCCGCGAATGCAACGAGCGCCAAATGTCGCGGTTCCGCCCCTTCATCGTCGCGGGCGAGCGCCTCGGCTGGGTGAAGCCGCCCTTCGTGCGCGAGCTCGCGCGCTTCCCCAAGCTCTTCGCGCTGAGCGATGCGGGTGTCACCCTCTCGCCGGCCTTGCGCAGCTGCGAGGAGCGCAGTGCCGCCCTCGACGAGGCGCTGCGCGTGCTCGCCGAGCAGGGCGTCATCGAGGGCTGGCGCGACGAGGTCTACCCGGTGACGCTCGCCTGGGGCGTGCCGCCGCTCATGCTGATGGAGCGGGCGGCGACGCCCTACTTCGGCGTGCGCGCCTACGGCGTGCACATGAACGGCTTCGTGCGCGAGGGCGAGCGCATCTCCATGTGGGTCGGACGCCGCGCGCTCGACAAGCCGACCTATCCCGGCATGCTCGACAACATGGTGGCGGGCGGCCAGCCGGCCGGCGTCTCGCTCAGGGACAATCTCGCCAAGGAGTGCCACGAGGAGGCCGACATCCCCCAATCGCTTTCCGCGCAGGCGGTGCCGACGGGGGCCGTCACCTATGTGCTGGAGACGCCCGAGGGCCTCAAGCCCGACGTGCAGTTCGTCTACGAGCTCGAGCTGCCGCGCGATTTCACGCCCAGGAACCGCGACGGCGAGATCCAGGAGTTCATGCTCTGGCCCATCGAGCGGGTCATGGAAGTCGTGAGCGAGACTTCGGAGTTCAAGTTCAACTGCAACCTCGTCATCATCCACTTCCTCGTCCAGCACGGCCTCCTCTCGCCCGAGCACCCCGACTATCTCGAGATCGTCAAGGGCCTGCACGCTTAGAAGCGGCGGACCATGTGCCGACGGTTTCGCGCGCTAGAGTCCTGGTTCCTAAATTCACCACATCAGCAAAATACTTGTCATTGCGAGGCACCCGAAGGGCGCCGAAGCAATCCAGAGAGATTCGCACTATGCATCCTGGATTGCTTCGCTGCGCTCGCAATGACGGCTATGTCCGAGTGAGACGAATTTCCGAATCGGGCGACTAGCTCCCCGCCTCCCGCCGCAGGAAGAGGATGCGCGTGCGGCCGTAGCGCCGCTCGTCCGCGAGCGTGAAGCCCCGAGGCAAGGCGAAGGGCTCGCCGCGGCCGAGCTCGACGACGGCAAGGGCGCCGGGTCCGAGCCAACCCGCCGCTTCGAGGGCCGCGAGCGCCGCTTCTGCGAGCCCGCTGTTGTAAGGCGGATCGAGGAAGACGAGGCTGCGCGGGCGCGGATGCCCGCGCACTTTGGCAGGCATCGGCGGATGGCTCGCGTCCGCCTGCACGAGGACGCTGCGCTCCTCCTCGCCGAGCGTCTTCACGTTGCGGCGCGCGCATTCGAGTGCCGCGAGATCCACCTCGAGAAACACCGCATCGGCGGCCCCGCGCGAGAGCGCCTCGAGGCCGAGTGCTGCGCTGCCGGCAAAGGCGTCGAGGACCGTGGCACCCTCGAGCACGGAGGCCTCGGCGCCGAGCCGGCCATGTGTCAGGATGTTGAAGAGGTTCTCGCGCACGCGGTCCGAGGTCGGCCGCACCGAAGCGTCGGCGGGGGCCGCGATGACGCGGCCGCGATGCCTACCCGCGACGATGCGCATGGCGCTCCACCTTGCCCGCGAGCTCCTTGTAGAGCGCGCCGAGCTGGTCGCGCAGCACGCGGCGCGGCACTTCCTCAACTGCGCCGCGCGCGAGCTCGCCCAGCTGGAAGGGGCCGTAGGCGATGCGGATGAGCCGGTTCACGGCGAGGCCGACATGCTCGAGCACGCGCCGCACCTCCCGGTTCTTTCCCTCGCGCAGCGCGAGCGTGAGCCAGACGTTGGCGCCTTGGACCCGGTCGAGCGTTGCCTCTATCGGACCATAGGCGACGCCGGCGATGTCAACGCCGCGCGCGAGCGCCTTGAGCCTCCCTTCGTCCGCCGTGCCGCGCGCGCGCACGCGGTAGCGCCGGAGCCAGCCCGTCGACGGCAGCTCGAGATGGCGCGCGAGCTCGCCGTCGTTGGTCAAGAGCAGGAGCCCCTCGGAAGCGAGGTCGAGGCGGCCGACCGCGATCAGGCGCGGCAGCTCGCGCGGCAGCTTGTCGAAGATGGTGGGGCGGCCTTGCGGATCGCGCGCCGTGGTGAGGAGGCCGGCCGGCTTGTGATAGCGGAAGAGCCGCGGGGGCTCCGGCCCGGCGAGAGGCTTGCCGTCGACCGCGACGCGACTGTCGTCGCCGACGACGAAGGCCGGCGTGGTGAGCACTTGGCCGTCGACCGCGACGCGGCCGTCTCTGATCCAGCGCTCCGCCTCGCGCCGCGAGCAGAGCCCGGCGCGGGCGAGCCGCTTGGCGATGCGCTCGCCGCCCTCCTTCTCCTGGACCATGGGCTCAGCCGGCTGCGGCGACGAAGGCCTCGAGGATGCGTCCGTCGCCGGGGCTGATCAGATACTCGGGGTGCCATTGCACGCCGAGGCAGAAGCGGTAGCCGGGATGCTCGATGCCCTCGATGACGCCGTCCTCGGCCGTGGCGTTGATCACGACACCCTCGCCCACCTCCTTGGCCGCCTGATGGTGGGCGGAATTGACCGCGAGCTCGTCGGCCCCGGTGATCTCGTGGAGCAGGGTGCCCTTGGCGATCCGCACGGTGTGGCCCGCCTCGGTGCGCGGATTGGGCTGCTCGTGGGCGAGCGCGCGCTCGACCTCGTCGGGGATGTGCTGGACGAGGGTGCCGCCGAGGACCACGTTGAGGAGCTGCTGGCCGCCGCAGATGCCGAGCACCGGCAGGTTGCGCCGCAAGGCGCCCGCGAGGATGGCGCGCTCGAAGTCGGTGCGCCGGTCCTTGGTCTTGACCGTGGGATGGCGCGAGGCGGCGCCGAAGAGGCCCGGGTCGACGTCGAAGGCGCCGCCGGTGACGACGAGGCCCTGGAGGCGGGCGAGATAGTCCTCGACGCGCTCGGGCTCGTGGGGCAGCAGCACGGGAAGCCCGCCCGCGGCCGCGATGGTCCCGGCATAGTTCTGGCGCAGCGCGTACCAAGGCAGCTTGGAATAGCCGCCCGGCGGCTCCGCATCGAGGGTGAGGCCGATGGCGGGACGAGTCATGGGCGGCAATGTAGGATGCGAGCAGCGCGCTTGCAATGCATGGCGTCCCTCGGCCGCGCGGCCGGATGCCTCGACGGCTTGACGCGCGAGCCCCGCGAGGCCATCGTCGCGCCATGGCGGGAAAGACAAAGAAGCCGAGCTACATGGCAATGGCACTCGCCCGCGCGGAAGAGGCGGGCACGCGCGGCGAGGTGCCGGTCGCGGCCCTCATCGTCGATGCGCAAGGGGAGATCGCGGCCCTCTCCGGCAATCGCATGCACGAGCTCGGCGATCCCACGGCACATGCCGAAATGTTGGCGATCCGCGAGGCCTGCGCCAAGCTCGGTGAAGCGCGGCTCAAGCGCTGCGACATCTATGTGACGCTCGAGCCTTGCGCCATGTGCGCGGCTGCCATCTCCTTTGCGCGTTTACGCCGGCTCTACTTCGGGGCTTATGATGCCAAGGGCGGCGGGGTGGAGCACGGCGCGCGCATCTTCGCGCAGGCGACCTGCCATCACCGCCCCGAGGTCTATGGCGGGATCGAGGAGAGACGCGCGGGGGCGCTGCTTGTTCGCTTCTTCTCGGCACGTCGCGCGCCATCCGTTGCGCGAGCGAGCGACGGTGCTTGACGGACAGCAAGCAAGAGCCCGCCTGAAGTTCGGAGGAAATCTTATGAAGCAGCGCATCTCCTATTACGCGGTGGCGCCGAAGGGCGTCGAGGCCATGCGCGGGCTGCAGGCCTATGTCGACGGCGCGGGGCTCGAGCACAAGCTCGTCGAGCTCGTCAAGACCCGCGCGTCCCAGATCAACGGCTGCGCTTATTGCGTCGGCCTGCACACGAAAGACGCGCGCAAGTCGGGCGAGAGCGAGGAGCGCCTCTATGCGCTCGCCGTGTGGCGCGAGTCGCCCTTGTTCAGCGCGCGCGAACGGGCGGCGCTCGCCTGGTGCGAGGCGGTGACCCTCGTCTCCGAGGGCCACGTGCCAGACGAGGTCTTCGAGGAGGCGAAGCGGCACTTCGGCGAGAAGGAGCTCGTCGATCTCACCCTCGCGATCGTTGCGATCAACGGCTGGAACCGGCTCGCGGTCTCCTTCCGGCAGATGCCGGCCGCAACCGCGCGCGCGGCGACGGCAGCCCAATAGGGCGAGCACGCGGAAAGGGGGCCTGCGATGATGATGGCCAAAGCGGAAAAGGCGGAGACGGTCGACAAGCCCGACAAGATCGTCAAGAGCGACGCCGAGTGGCGCGCGCAACTGACGCCGCAGCAATACCAGATCGCGCGCCGGCACGGCACCGAGCGCGCCTTCACGGGGCTCTATTGGAACTGCAAGACCGCGGGCGTCTACAGCTGCATCTGCTGCGGCCAGCCCTTGTTCGACGCCTCGACCAAATACGACTCCGGCACCGGCTGGCCGAGCTTTTGGACGCCCGTCAAGGTAGGGGCGGTCGCGCTCGTGGAGGACCGCAGCCTCTTCATGGTGCGCACCGAGGTGTTGTGCAGCCGGTGCGATGCGCATCTCGGCCATGTCTTCGACGACGGCCCGGAGCCCACGGGCAAGCGCTACTGCCTCAACTCGGCGGCGCTCAAGCTCGTCGTCAAGAAATAGCGCCGCGCGGTAGTGGGTCACGTTTCCAAGTCCTCATCCTTCGAGACGCGTCGCAAGCGCGACGCTCCTCAGGATGAGGACTTGGAGCTTGGGTTTGGCCTCATCCTGAGGAGGCCGCGAAGCGGCCGTCTCGAAGGATGAGGCGAAACTGAGCCACTACGCCGCCGCCGGCCCTTTGAGCTCGACCTGGTTGCCCTCGGGATCATGGAGGTAGAGCGAGGGGCCTTCCCCCTCGGCGCCGTAACGGCTCGCGACCTCGCCCGCGGCGATGCCGTGGGCCGCGAGACGACGCGCTATGGCGCCGGCGTCCCCGGGCTCGATGCGCAAGCAGAACTCGCGCGCATGCGGTTGGATGTGGCTTCTTGAGCGAAGAGGCGGCGCTCCCGGGCCGCGCTCACGCCTTGAGGAAGCGATAGACGCCGTCCGCCCCCGTCTCGCGCTTGAGCCGGCCGAGGCCCACGAGATAGTGGAGATGGGCAAGCGCCTCGCCGATCGCGAAGGAGAGCTGATGGAGGTCGAGCTCGCGGCGGAACAGCACCGGGATGATCTCGGCCCCGGTGCGCGGCACCCGACAGGCCTCGACCGTGCGCTCGAGGCGCTCGTCGTGGTGGTGGGCGAGCTGCTCGAGGCGCAAATGGAGGCCGCGAAAGGGGAGCCCGTGGGAGGGCAGCACGAAGCTGTCCTCGGGCAGCGGCCGGAAGCGCTCGAGCGAGTCGAGATAGAGCTTGAGCGGGTTGCTGTCCGGTTGATCGGGGAAGACGCTCACGTTGGTGGTGATCTTGGGCAGCACTTGGTCGCCCGAGATCAGGATGCCGAGATCGCGGCTGTAGAGGCAGGCATGCTCCGGCGCGTGGCCCTGGCCGATGATGACGCGCCAGGGGCGGCCGTCGATGGCGATCTCCTCGCCTTCGAGCATGCGGCGATAGGTGGCCGGGATGGGGGTCACGTTCTGGGCATAGAGGTTGCCGCGCTGGCGCA
>DASPPM010000034.1:0-5212 GCA_035625535.1 Alphaproteobacteria bacterium | reverse complement strand
AAAGCCGAAGAGGTGGCGCATCGCCTCGGCAGGCGTGGTCAGCGAGTAGCGTCCGCACATGGGCCGCATCCTATAAGGCGGGCCGATTGCGTAGAAGGATTTGCTTCAGACGGCAAGCCCCGCAAGGCGCACGGGCTGGCGCCTGGCGCCCCAGCGGCCGGCCCTTGCCTCGAAATGCCCGGCGCAGCGCTCGCCGCAGGCCCGACAGCAGCCCTCGGCCGTGAGGCTCCAGGCCCCGAGGTCGTACCAGTCGCGCTCGATGAGGAGCTCGCCGCAAGCATGGCAGTAGGTGCTCTGCCCCGCTATGTCGTGCACATTGCCCGTGTAGACGTAGCTGAGGCCGCAGGCGAGTGCGATGCGACGCGCGCGCTCGAGGGTCTCGGGCGGGGTGGGCGGACGATCGCGCATCTTCCAGTCGGGGTGGAAGGCGGTGAAGTGAAGCGGTACGTCCGCTCCGAGCTTGTCGGCGATCCAGCGGCACATCGCCTCGGTCTCGCCGGGCGAGTCGTTCTCGCCCGGAATCATCAGATTGGTGATCTCGAACCACACCTTGGTCTCGTGCTTGAGATAGACGAGGGTGTCGAGCACGGCCGCGAGCTCGCCCGAGCAGACGCGCTTGTAGAACTCCTCGCTGAAGGCCTTGAGGTCGACGTTCGCCGCGTCCATGTGGCGGTAGAACTCGGCGCGCGGCTCGGGCGACTGGTAGCCCGCGGTCACCGCGACCGACTTGATGCCGCGGGCGCGGCAGGCGTCCGCCACGTCGATGGCATACTCGTGGAAGATGACCGGGTCGTTGTAGGTGAAGGCGACCGAGCGACAGCCGAGTGCCGTGGCAGCGGCCGCGATCCTCTCGGGCGAGGCCGCGTCCGCAAGCGTGTCCATCTCGCGCGACTTGGAGATGTCCCAATTCTGGCAGAAGCGGCAGGCGAGGTTGCAGCCGGCGGTGCCGAAGGAGAGCACCGGCGTGCCGGGGAGGAAGTGGTTGAGGGGCTTCTTCTCGATGGGATCGATGCAGTAACCCGAGGAGCGGCCGTAGCTCGTCAGCACGATGCGATCAGCACTCCGTCCGCGCACGAAGCAGAGGCCGCGCTGGCCCTCCTTGAGCTTGCAGGCGCGCGGGCAGAGGTCGCACTGGATGCGCCCGTCGGCGAGCGGGTGCCAGTAGCGCCCCTCGATGCCCTCGATCGCCTCGTTTGCCCCTTGGACTTCGCTCATGTCTAATATATGGACCTACGGACCTTATGCCTCGGCGCGCCACTCGCGGCGGCACCCGGGCGTCACTATATCAATCGTTGTGTGCGATATGGCGTTAATATGGGGGGAGCCTTGCCTTCGCGCAATGCGGCTCACCCCGAGGCCCGAGCGAGGCAGACGAGGATGAGCGTACGCCCCCCGGCCGTGGCCGGCCTCTTCTATCCCGACGACCCGCCGCTCCTCGCGCGCGCGGTCGCGGATTATCTCGCCGGCGTCGAGCCCGAGGGCACCGCGCCTGAGGCCGGCCCCAAGGCCATCCCAAAGGCAATTGTGGTGCCCCATGCGGGCTTCGTCTATTCGGCGCCGGTCGCGGCCTCGGCCTATGCCCGGCTGCGCCCGCTCAAGGGCCGCCTGAGCCGGGTGCTGCTGATCGGGCCCGCGCATCGCGTGGCCATTCGCGGCCTCGCCGCTCCGCGTGCGGAAGCCTTCGATACCCCCCTTGGCCGCCTACCCGTGGACCGCGAGGCGGTCGCGCGCATCGCGGCACTGCCCCAGGTCACGCTGAACGACGAGCCGCACCGGCTCGAGCACTGTCTCGAGGTCCAGCTCCCCTTCATCATCGCCTGCCTCGGCATCGTCCCCCTCGTCCCCCTCGTGGTCGGCGACGCCAGTGCCAAGGAGGTGGCCGAGGTCGTCGAGATGCTGTGGGGCGGGCCCGAGACGCTCGTCGTGATCAGCTCGGACTTGAGCCACTATCACGACTACGAGACGGCACGGCGCATGGATGCGGCCACCTCCGCCGCCATCGAGGCGCTCGACGAGGCCAGAATCGGCTGGGACGATGCCTGCGGCCGGATCCCCATCGCGGGCCTGCTCAAGGTTGCGCGCGCGCGCGGCCTCAAGGCCCGCACGCTCGACCTGCGCAACTCGGGCGACACGGCAGGACCAAGGAACGAGGTCGTCGGCTATGGCGCCTATGCCTTCGCTTGAGCCCTTGGCACGCGACGCCGCTTTGGCGGACGATGCCGCACTGCTCGAGCGCCATGGCTCGCGCCTCCTGGCGCTCGCGCGCGCGAGCATCGCCTGGCGCTTGAGAGAGGGGGCGCTCATGGCGTGCGAGGTGGCCGACCATCCGCCGGAGCTGCGGGCCCGGCGCGCCGTCTTCGTGACGCTCATCGAAGAGGGGCGCTTGCGCGGCTGCGTCGGCACCCCGGTCGCCTGGCGCACGCTTGTCGAGGACGTGGTCGACAACGCCGCCGCGGCAGCGGTTGACGACATGCGCTTCGAGCCTCTCGAAGCGGCCGCGCTCGAGCGCGTCGCCATCGCGCTCTCGGTGCTATCGCCGCCGACAACCCTGCGCGCGGCAAGCGAGGAGGCCCTCATCGCCCAGCTCGTGCCGGGCCGCGACGGCCTCGTCTTGAGCGAGGGTGCGCGCAAGGCGCTCTTCCTGCCTCAGGTATGGCGTCAGCTGCCCAGGCCGCGGGACTTCCTCGCCCAGCTCAAGGCCAAGGCCGGCTTGCCTCAGCACCACTGGTCGCCTGCCCTCGAGTTCCAGCGCTTCGGCAGCACGTCGGTGGCCGAGCCGGGCGCTGTCGGACATTGAAGCCTCGGCAATTTCGCCGCAGTCGATATCCTCAGCCGGAGATGGAGGCGCGGGACTTTACTTCGCCTGCCATTCTTCACAAAGTGCCCGCCAACACATGAAATGAGCAGGACTCCATGACCCAGCCCAAGACCTTGCTGCAAATGGCCGGCGTCGCCTCGGCGCCGAGCCGGCTGGAGGATGCCGCCCTCATCCTCATCGACTGCCAGCGCGAATACGTCGACGGCAAGCTGGCGCTGCCGCGCGTCGAGCCCGCGCTCGCGGAGGCGGCGCGCGCCTTGGCGCTCGCGCGCAGCAAAGGGACCCCGGTCATCCATATCGTCCACCACGCGGCGGGCGGCGGCGCCTTCGATCCCCGCGGGCCGGGGGTCGAGATCGCCGATGCCGTGCGGCCGCGGGCGGGCGAGCCGGTCGTGGTCAAGGGCAAGCCGAACGCGTTCGCCGGCACCGAGCTCGACGCGCGGCTCAAGGCGCTCGGCAAGAAGGAGCTCATCGTGGTCGGCTTCATGACGCACATGTGCGTAAGCTCGACCGTGCGCGCGGCCCTCGACCTCGGCTACCGCTCGACCGTCATCGCCAATGCAGCCGCCACGCGGGATCTGCCCGACGGCCACGGCGGCGTTGTCGACGCGGAGACGCTTCACCGGGCCGAGCTCGCCGGCCTCGCCGACCGTTTCGCAACCGTCGTCGACGACGTCTCCGCCTGGACCGGCTGAGCGAGTGCCAAGACCCTCGGACCGCGCAGCGCTCGTCGACGAGATCGTGCGTCTCGCCGAGGCGGCGGGCGAGCGCATCATGGCGATCTATGGCGGCGATTTCGCGGTCGAGCGCAAGGCGGATGCGAGCCCGGTGACGGCCGCGGACCGTGAAGCGGAGGCGCTCATCCTGAAACGCCTCGCCGAGCTCACGCCCGAGATCCCGATCGTCTCCGAGGAGGCGGCCGCGGCCGGCAAGACGGCAGCGCCGGGCGAGCGCTTCTGGCTCGTCGACCCGCTCGACGGGACACGGGAGTTCACTCACCGTATCGGCGAGTTCACCGTGAACATCGCGCTCATCGAGTCAGCGGCACCCACCCTTGGCGTGGTGCATCTCCCCGTCGCGGGCGAGAGCTACAGCGGTACCGGGCCCGGAACGGCGAGGAAGCGCATGAAATCCGGCCGCGTCCAGCCGATCGCGGCGCGCGCGCCGCGGCCTGATGGCCTTGTCATGCTGACCAGCCGTTTCCACTTGGACGAGAGGGCGCTCGCGGCCTTCCTCGAGGGTTATCTTTCGCGCGGCCGCGAGGCGATCAAAGCGCGCACGGCCGCGGGCAGCGCGCTCAAGTTCTGCTTGATCGCCGCGGGCGAGGCCGATCTCTATCCGCGTCTCGGCCCCACCATGGAATGGGACACCGCCGCCGGCCACGCGCTGGTCCTCGCCGCGGGCGGCCGCGTCGAGACCCTCGAGGGCGCTCAATTGCGCTATGGCAAGCCCGGCTTTCGCAACCCCGATTTCATCGTGCGCGGTCGATCGAGGTGAAAGCGCGAGCGCCCGGCCGCGACGAATTGTCGCCTCTGTCACGCCTGGCACTCGCCAAAGCCAAGCCTCCCAAGCCATTGCAGCGCCCGACCGGCCCCTTTCGAGAAGCAGGGCTCCGCTCGGCGCGCTTGACTTTTTACGCGCGGAAGGTCCATGATAATTGCGTGCTGACGCGACTTGAAAATCGATCAGCCGATTGCACGGTCGGCTAAAAAACGGCCGTGATATATCGCCGCAATTCCATTGCGGTGAGCGCGGTGCGGTCACTACCGCGGGTGGCCGGCATCCAGCGAAATCAAGGAAAGAGCCGTCTTTGATAGACGGCTCTTTCGTAATTGGGGGTTGGCTCGGCCTCTTGCCCGTACCTGCCCCAGGCGCTCACTACCGCACTTCGGCCGGCACCGGGCGGTCGCCTATTCAGGAGCCTGTCCGCTGGCCGGCGCGCAAGCCTTCCAAGAGCGGGTCGCGGACCAGGACCTTTTCCGCATAGAGCGCTCCGATCTCGGCGTCGGACAAGCCGAGCAGCTCCTTGAGGACCTCTTCATTGTGCTCGCCGAGCAGTGCCGCGCTGAGATCGCGGCGCTCCGGCCAGCGCGAGAACTTGACGGGCATTCCTGGAATGTCGAACTCGCCGATGAGCCTGTCCTTGACGCGCCGCACCGTCCCACGTCCTCGCAAGTGAGGCTGGGCCATCGCCTCGTCCAGCGCCAGCACGGGCGCGCAGGGGACCCGCTCGCGCTCGAGTGCCGCGATCGCGGCGTCGCGCGTCGGAAAGCGGGCGAGCCAGGTTTCGATGACCGTCTTCAGCGCCTCGTTGTTGTCGCGCCGCGCGCGCGGGGTCTTGAAGCGGGCGTCCTCGTTGAGCTCCGGCATGCCCATGGCCTTGACCATCTGCGG
>DASPPM010000033.1:0-2406 GCA_035625535.1 Alphaproteobacteria bacterium | reverse complement strand
CTGGCCGGCGAGCACCGGGCCCAACTGGCCGTACGCATGGCGCATGCGCAGCACGTTCGAGGTGTTGCCGCCGCCGCTCTGGATGTAGTCCGTGCGAGGCGTATTGGTGCCGTAGAAGTCCATCTCGAGGAAGGTCTTGAGCTGGCCCCAATCGGTCGGCGTCCGGGTCTCGATGTTGAATCGCGTCTGGCGCGCGTCGAAATGGAAGAACCCGCCCTGGTGCGCGTTCGCGGTGTGATTGCCCGCGATCGCCGTGCTCACGAAGCTGTCCCCCAGGAACTGGTCGAAGTCGTAGATGAAGTCGGCTTTGATGTAGCCGTGGATGGCGAGCGACGTATCGGAGCCCGGAAGCTTGAAGGAGCCCGGGAAGTCGCCGCCGACGACCGCGTCCGCAGGTGCCGCGGACGGCGTGGTCTCGAGCGACGCTTTCTGCTTCTCGAGCCGGTCGAGACGCGCTTGAAGCGAGTCGATCTCGGCCTGCACGTCGTCAGCCTGGCCCGCGAGCGCCGGGCCTGCCGCCAAGGCAAGCACCGCGCAAGAGCCGAGAAGTGCCGGTGTCGGCCGCCGAGCGCTGCTCATCTCAACGCTCCTTTTTGCCGCTCCTGCGCCGGGGGGCCGGTGGGCCCCGCGCAGCAAATCTAAGGTGCAGTTTCCAGCTTGGCGCCCCCGGCGCATCGCATTCTCGCGTCGCGAAAATCATACTCCTCGGGACGGCCCGCCGCTAGCGGGCTCTCACGAGCGCTTGCGCGCGAGGCCGCGTGAATAGGGGCGCCGGGGGCTCGCGCCAAGGGTGCCGTCACCCTTCCTCGTCACGGCACCCTCGCGGCGCCGCCTCTGGCCAAGGGGCGCCAACTGTGCTGCACTAGGCGGTGCGAAGGGAGCCCGGCGCCCGCCTGCCGCGGATCCTGCGGAAGCCATGCCGAGGCGATCGAGAGCGCGCATGAAAAAAGACACCATCCTCGCCCACAGCGGCCGGGACGAGGCCCGCTTCGAGGGCATGGTCAACCCGCCCGTGTACCGGGCCTCGACCATCCTCTTCCCCACCGTCGCGGCCTACGAGGGCTCGCGCGGCGAGCGCTTCACCAAGCTCCGCTACGGCCGCCTGGGCACGCCGACGACGTTCATGCTGCAAGAGGCGATGGCCGAGCTCGAGGGCGGCTATCGCGCCATGGTGCTGCCCTCGGGCATGGCCGCGATCGCAGCTTCGATCACCGCCTTCGCCGGATCGGGCGATCACGTGCTGATGGTCGACAGCGCCTACACGCCGGCGCGCAACTTCTGCGAGGGTCCGCTTAAGCGCGCGGGCGTCGAGACGAGCTACTACGACCCTCGATTAGGCTCCGGGATCGCCGCCCTCATCCGCCCCAATACCCGCCTCGTCTATTGCGAATCGCCTGGCTCGCTCACCTTCGAGGTGCAGGACATTCCGGCGATCGCCCAAGCGGCGCATGCCCGCGGCCTTCCGGTGCTCGCCGACAACACCTGGGCGACGCCCTATTTCTTCCGCGCCTTCGAGCACGGCGTCGACGTCTCGATCCACGCCGCCACCAAATACATCGTCGGCCATTCCGACGTCATGCTCGGCATCATCGTGGCGAATGAAGAGCATTGGCTCAAGGTGCGCACCGCGGTCGCCGACTACGGCTACTCGGCGAGTCCGGACGACTGCTATCTGGCGCTGCGCGGCTTCCGCACCCTGGGCGTGCGCTTGAAGCAGCATTTCGCCAGCACGCTCGAGATCGCGGCTTGGCTCGAGCGCCGGCCCGAGGTGTGCCGCGTCCTCTGTCCCGCCCTTGCCTCGAGCCCGGACCACGCGCTCTGGCGCCGCGACTTCGCGGGCGCCTCGGGCCTATTCGGGGTCGAGCTCCACGCGGCACCCAAGGCCGCCGTCGATGCGCTCATCGACGGTCTCGCCCTCTTCGGCATCGGCTCGAGCTGGGGCGGCTTCGAGAGCCTCGCCACCCCCACCCATCCGGAGAAGTCGCGCACCGCCGTGCCGTTCGAGAGCGCGGGGCCGATGCTGCGCCTGCACATCGGCCTCGAGGACCCGGCCGACCTCATCGCCGATCTCGCCCAAGGCTTCGAGCGCTTCCACGCGGCCAGCGGCAGCGCCGCGAGCGCGCGCCGCGCGGGCGAGTGAGTTGGTGTGGCGCGATGTCATTGCGAGGTGCCCGCAGGGCACCGAAGCAATCCAGGAACTTTTTTGCACTAAACGCCCTGGATTGCTTCGCTCCGCTCGCAATGACGCCCATCGGCGGAAAAGACGAATTGCCGCATTGAAACGGGAGCTTGACCCATGTCGCTGCAGGATGAGAGGACCGAGGCGGTCGCCGAGACCATCGAGCGCGCGCGCGCCACGATCGCGCGCATGGGGCTCAGCCGCGAGGCGCTCGAGCGCATAGCACC
>DASPPM010000032.1:0-5521 GCA_035625535.1 Alphaproteobacteria bacterium | reverse complement strand
GACCCTGAAGGAAATCCCCGCCGAGGCGCAGATCGCCTCGCACCGGCTGATGCTGCGCGCCGGCCTGGTGCGGCAGACCGCGGCGGGGATCTACGCCTGGCTGCCCGCCGGCTGGCGCGTGCTGCAGGCGATCGCGCAGATTGTGCGCGAGGAGCAGGACGCCGCCGGCGCGCAGGAGATGCCGATGCCCACCATCCAGTCGGCCGACCTATGGCGGCAGAGCGGCCGCTTCGACGCCTACGGGCCGGAGATGCTGCGCCTGAAGGACCGGCACGACCGCGACATGCTGTACGGCCCGACCAACGAGGAGGTGATCACCGAGCTGTTCCGCCAGTCGGTGCAGTCGTACCGCGCGCTGCCGCAGATCCTCTATCACATCCAGTGGAAATTCCGCGACGAGGTGCGGCCCCGCTTCGGCGTCATGCGCGGGCGCGAGTTCCTGATGAAGGACGCCTACTCCTTCGACCTCGATTTCGCCGGCGCCAAGCGTTCCTACAATAAGATGTTCGTCGCCTACCTGCGCACCTTCGCGCGCATGGGGCTCAAGGCGATCCCCATGGCGGCCGAAAGCGGACCCATCGGCGGCGACATGAGCCACGAGTTCATCATTCTCGCGGACACCGGCGAGAGCAAGGTCTATTGCCACCGCGACTTCGTCGAGTTCGACGTTCTCGGCAGCAACGTCGACTACGAGGCCGATCTCGAGCCCGTGGTCGGCTACTGGACCAGCCTTTATGCCGCGACCGACGACAAGCACGACGCCAAGGCCTTTGCCAAGATCGCTCCCGAAAAGCGCGTCGAGGCGCGCGGCATCGAGGTCGGCCATATCTTCTATTTCGGCACCAAATATTCGGCACCGCTTAAGGCCTACGTCGCCGATGCGAAGGGGGAGCAGCACGCCGCGCACATGGGCTCCTACGGCATCGGCGTCTCCCGCCTCGCGGGCGCCATCGTCGAGGCGAGCCATGACGAGAATGGCATTATCTGGCCCGAGCCCGTGGCGCCCTTCAAGGTCGCGCTCGTCAATCTGCGCGCGAGCGACGGCGCTTGCGTGAGCGCCTGCGACGAGATCTACGGCAAGCTCGCGGCGGCGCAGGTCGAGGTGCTCTATGACGATCGCGACGAGAGCGCGGGGGCCAAGTTCGCGGAGATGGACCTGATCGGGCTGCCCTGGCAGCTCGTCGTCGGTCCGCGCGGGCTCAAGGCGGGGGTCGTCGAGCTTAAGGCGCGCAGGAGCGGGGAGCGCGAGGAACTCTCCCTTGAGAGCGCGCTCGCGCGTCTCGCTCGTTAGGTGCCGGGGACATGATCTTCTCGCCCTTCGAGCGCATGGTGGCGATGCGCTACCTGCGCGCGCGGCGCCAAGAGGGCTTCATCTCCGTCGTCTCCTGGTTCTCGCTCATCGGCATCCTGCTCGGCGTGATGGCGCTCATCATCACGCTCGCGATCTTCAACGGCTTCCGCCAGCAGCTCATCGAGCGCATTCTCGGCTTGAACGGCCACATCTCGGTCGAGGATACGACCGGCACGCTCGTCCATTACGACTCCGTCGCCGCGGCCGTGCGCAAGGTTCCCGGCGTGCTGAGCGCCATCCCCCAGGTCGACGGTCAGGCGATCGCGACGGCGCGCAACAGCACGACGGGGGCGATCGTGCGCGGCATCAAGCAGGAGGACCTCAAGAAGCTCGCCATCGTCTCGGACAAGCTCATCGCCGGCTCGCTCGACGACTTCAACGACGACGGCGTCGCGGTCGGCTATCGCTTGGCCAATCGTCTGAGCGTCAACCTGGGCGGCCAAGTGTCGCTGATCACGCCCGAGGGTGCCGTGACCGCCTTCGGCACGATTCCGCGCATCAAGACCTATCATGTCGTCGCCATCTTCAACGTCGGCATGTACGAATATGACAGTGCTTACATGTACATGCCACTCGAGGCGGCGCAGCTTTACTTTCGGCTGCCGAACGCGGTGAGCGAGCTCGAGGTCCGCATCCAGGATCCGGAGCGCGCGCAGGCGATGGTCCCGGCCGTCCGGGGTGCGGCGGGTCCCGGCATGTCCGCGATCCCGTGGGAGCGGGTGAACGCCAGCTATTTCAATTTCGTGGCACTGCAGCGCAATCTCTATACGGTTGTGGTGACACTCATCATCGTCGTCGCCGCCTTCAACATCATCTCCGGCCTGATCATGCTGGTGAACGACAAGGCGCGCGGCATCGCGATCCTGCGCACCATGGGGGCGACGCGCGGCATGATCATGCGTATCTTCTTCATGAGCGGCATGAGCATCGGCGTCGTCGGTACCGCGGCCGGCCTCGTGCTCGCCTTGCTCTTCTGCGACAACATCGAGGCCATCCACCAGTGGCTTGAGCGCGCCACCGGCCAGAACCTCTTCCCGGCCGAGTTCTTCTATCTGACGCAGCTTCCCGCCGTGGTCGACCCGGCGGAGGTCGTCATGGTCGTGGCCATGAGCCTCGGTCTCTCCTTCCTTGCCAGCATCTATCCCGCGTGGCGCGCCGCCCGCCTCGATCCCGTGGAGGCGCTGCGCTATGAGTGAGGCGAGCGCACCCGCCGCGGCCGCGCCGGCACTCGCGTTGCGCGACATCGTGCGCACATTCCGCCAGGGCGACGAGGCGCTCAAGGTGCTGCGCGGCCTCTCGCTTGCGGTCGAGGCCGGCGAGATCGTAGCCCTCGTCGGACCGTCCGGCGCCGGCAAGTCCACGCTCCTTCACGTGGCGGGCTTGCTCGAACGCCCCGACGGCGGTGAGGTCATCGTCAACGGCATCCCTTGCGGCACGCTCGGCGACGACAAGCGCACGCGGCTCAGGCGCATTCACCTGGGCTTCGTCTACCAATTCCATCATCTCCTGCCCGAATTCTCCGCCCTCGAGAACGTCATGTTGCCGCAGCTCATCGCCGGCCTCTCGCGCGAGGTGGCAAGGGAGCGCGCGCGCCAGCTCCTCGCCATGGTCGGGCTTAAGGAGCGCGAGAGCCACCGGCCGGCCCGGCTTTCCGGCGGCGAGCAGCAGCGCGTCGCCATCGTGCGCGCGATCGCGAATGCGCCGCGCGTGCTATTGGCGGACGAGCCCACCGGCAACCTCGACCGCGACACGGCGCAGAACGTGTTCACCCAGCTCCACGCCATCGTGCGGCAGACCGGGCTCGCGGCCCTCGTGGCCACCCATAACCAGGAGTTGGCCCGGCGCATGGACCGCGTGCTCGAGCTGAGCGCGGGTCGGGTCGTGCCCGCCTAAGCGGCGGCAAAGCCGGGGAGTTCCACCTGTTGCCAACAACATGTGGATAAATACTCTCCCCGTGACCGCAACATGCTGCTATCCTTTTTGCAGGGAGATCGCCTCGGCGGGGGTGGTCTCGAACTCGTCCGGTCGCTCTTGAAGCGTTATGCCCCACGCCGATTTCGTCCATCTGCGGGTCCATTCGGCCTACTCGCTCTCCGAGGGGGCGATCAAGATCAAGGCGCTTGTCGAGCTCGCCAAGCGCCACGGCATGCCCGCGGTGGCGATTACGGATACCGGCAACCTCTTCGGCGCCCTCGAGTTCGCCCAAGCGGCCGAGGCGGCGGGGGTCCAGCCCATCATCGGCTGCCAGATCGCACTCCGCCGCGAGGAGCGCGAGGTCCATGCGGGGGTAGGGACGGCGGCCAGCCCCGACCAACTCGTGCTCCTGGCCAAGGATGAGGCCGGCTACCGCTCGCTCCTCAAGCTGGTGAGCCGCTCCTTCCTTGCCAGCTCCGGCGGCGGGGCGCCGCAATTGGCTCTCGCTGACATTGCCGGGAGCAACGATGGCCTTTTGGCGCTCACCGGCGGGATCAAGGGGCCGGTCGGCCGGCTCCTTGCCGAGGGGCAACTGCCGGCGGCAGAGGTCCTGCTGCTCGAACTCGCCCGCATCTTCGCCGGGCGGATTTATGTCGAGCTGCAGCGCCATGGTTTGGCCATCGAGGACCAGGTCGAAGGTCCGCTCCTCGATCTCGCCTATCGCCACGGCCTTCCCCTGGTCGCGACCAACGAGGCGTTCTTCGCAGATGAGGGCATGTTCGAGGCGCACGATGCGCTGCTCTGCATCGCCGAGGGCACCTATATCTCGGAGCCGGAGCGGCGCCGGCTCACCCCCGAGCATCGCTTCAAGTCGGCGGCGGAGATGCGGGAGTGCTTTCGCGACATCCCGGAGGCCGTCGACAACACGCTCGCCATCGCCCGGCGCTGCTCGTTCTATCCTTCTCCGCGCAAGCCCATCCTGCCGCCCTTCCCGACGCCAAGCGGAATTTCCGAGGAAGAGGAGCTCAAGGCCCAGGCGCGCGAGGGGCTCGAAAGGCGGCTGGCCGCGCACGTCCTCAAGCCGGCAATGAGCGGAGAGGAGCAAGAGGCTGCGGCCCGGCCCTACCGCGAGCGCCTGCGCTACGAGCTCGGCGTGATCAGCCAGATGGGCTTTGCCGGCTATTTCCTCATCGTCTCGGATTTCATCAAATGGGCCAAGGCGCAAGGCATTCCCGTGGGGCCTGGGCGCGGCTCGGGCGCGGGCTCCGTGGTCGCCTGGTCGCTCACCGTTACCGATTTGGATCCCTTGCGTTGGGGGCTGCTCTTCGAGCGCTTTCTCAATCCTGAGCGTGTCTCGATGCCCGACTTTGATGTCGATTTCTGCCAGGAGCGGCGCGACGAGGTCATCCATTACGTTCAAGCGCGCTACGGGCGCGACCGGGTTGCCCAGATCATCACTTTCGGCAAGCTCCAGGCCCGGGCGGTGTTGCGCGACGTCGGCCGTGTGCTCCAGATGCCCTACGGTCAGGTCGACCGCATCTGCAAGATGGTCCCGAACAATCCGGCCAATCCGGTAAGCCTGCAGAAGGCGATCGAGGGCGAGCCCCTTCTCCAGCAGATGCGTGTCGAGGACGAGACGGTCGCCCGTATGATCGATATATCGCTCAAGCTCGAGGGGCTCTATCGCCATGCCTCGACGCACGCGGCCGGCGTGGTGATCGGCGACCGGCCGCTCGACGAGCTCATCCCCCTCTACCGCGACCCGCGCTCCGAGATGCCCGTGACCCAATTCAATATGAAATGGGTCGAGGCCGCCGGGCTGGTGAAGTTCGACTTTCTGGGACTGAAGACGCTGACCGTGATCGCGCGCGCCGCTGAATTGTTGCGTCAACGAAACGTTTTCTTTGATATCAATGTGATTCCTTTAGATGATAAAGCGACCTATGAGATGTTGAGCCGCGGCGAGACGACCGGAGTGTTCCAGTTGGAAGGCTCGGGAATGCGCGACGTGCTGCGCCGTCTCAAGCCGGACCGCTTCGAGGACATCATCGCCATCGTCGCACTCTATCGGCCCGGCCCGATGGATGACATCCCCAAATACATCAACGTCAAAAACGGAATCGAGCCCGCCGATTACCTGCATCCCTCGCTGGAGCCGATCCTCAAGGAAACCTTCGGGATCATGGTCTACCAGGAGCAGGTCATGCAAATCGCCCAGGAGCTCTCGGGCTACACGCTCGGGGGGGCCGATCTGCT
>DASPPM010000031.1:0-6159 GCA_035625535.1 Alphaproteobacteria bacterium | reverse complement strand
GCGCAAGGCGCACAAGCGGGCGGCCGGCTGAGCGGCGTGACGACGTGAGCGCCCCCGGAGAGCCGCGCGCGCGAAGCTCCCCCTCGGGTGCCGAGCAGCACTGGGACCGCGAGGCGGACGTGGTGGTGCTGGGCTCGGGTGCCGCGGCCTTGAGCGCGGCCCTTGCGGCGGCCGTGGGCGGGGCCCGCGTCATCGTGCTCGAGAAGGCCGCGGTCTTGGGCGGCACCACCGCCATGTCGGGGGCGGGCACCTGGGTCCCGGCCAACCACCACATGCTCGCGGCCGGGATGGCCGACTCGAAGGCCGAGGCGCTTAGCTATCTGCGCGCGACGGCACCGCCCGGCTGGTACCAGACGGAGGACGCGCTGTGGCAGGCCTTCGTCGAGGCGGCACCGGACATGCTCGCCTTCCTCGAGGCGCACAGCCCGCTCCGCTTCGAGCTCGTCCATCACCCCGATCTTTACGTCGAGGCGCCCGGCGGCAAATTCACCGGACGCATGGTCTCCCCCCTTCCCATCAGCCGCAACATCCTCGGCCCCTGGCGCGACCGCATCCGCCGCCCGTCCAAATCGCACATTTTCACCTACCGCGAGCTCATCGTGGGGACCGTGCTGAAGCGGCCCGTCGCGACCCTTCTCAAGATGGCGCCCGAGCTCCTCTACCGCTTCGCGACCCGGCGCGTCGGCATGGGGAACGCGCTCATCGTCGGCCTCGTCAAGGGCTGCCTCGATCATGGTTGCGAGATCATGGCGCCTGCGCGGGCCGAGCGTCTTCTGACCGACGGTGCCGAGCCTGCGCAAGGCCGCGTCATCGGCGTCGAGGCGCTCGCTTCGGAGGGCACGCTCGCCATCCGCGCGCACAAGGGCATCGTGCTGGCGACGGGGGGCTTCGAGTGGGATTTCGAGCGTCGCGCGCGGCATTTCCCCGGCGAGCTCGGGCTCACAGGTGCCCCGCGCACCAACACGGGCGACGGCCACCGCATGGCCGAGGAAGTGGGCGCGCGGCTCGAGCACATGGATCAGGCGAACATCTATACCTCCACGGTCACGACCTACGAAGGCGAGCGCATGGCGCTGCCGTTTAACGAGCTCTATTCGCCGCACTGCGTTCTCGTCGACCGGCACGGCAAGCGCTTTCTCAACGAGGGCGACCCCAATCTCGGCGTCGCGCTTGACGCGCGCGATCCGGCGACGGGCCTGCCGCTCCATCTTCCGGCCTGGCGCATCTTCGATGCGCAATATGCCGCGCGGAACTGGTACTCGATGCGCGTCGGCCGCAAGGAGCCCGGCTGGTTCCGCGAGGCCGCCAGCATCGCGGCGCTCGCGCGCCGGATCGAGCTCGACCCGGCGGTGCTGGAGGCGACGATCGCGCGCTTCAACGGCTTCGCGGCCGCCGGCAAGGACGCGGATTTCCACCGCGGCGAGACGGCGTGGGAGAGATTCTACACGGACGACCCCGCTCGGCCTGGCCGTAACGGTGCGCTTGGCACGATCGAGCGGCCGCCCTTCTACGCCGCCCCCTATCACCGCGCCATCCTCGTCACCAAGGGCGGCCCGCGGACGAACGAGCGCGGCCAGGTGCTGCGCGCGGACGGCAGCATCATCAGCGGGCTTTACTGCGCGGGTGTCACGATGGCGAACCCCATCGGCTCGAAAGCGGTCGGCGCGGGCACGACGATCGGGCCGTGCCTCGCCTGGGGCTACATCTGCGGCAAGAACCTCCTGCGCGAGAACGTCTGAGAGACCTCGTGCGGTCTGTCACACGGGCGTCAACCCTCGCAATTCCTCGCGGCAGGATTCGGAAAAGGCGCGCAGCGGATCAAACCTGCCTTCATGCGACATCGCGCGCAACTCAGCAAAGGTCTTGTTGGGCTCGGGGTAGGTCTCCATGATCAGCCGCGCCACCTTGACGGCCTCTTCGACCACCTTCGGCGATGACAGGATGCGCATCCGGCTGACGAGGGCGTAAAGGACGATCATCTTGGCGGGCTCCGGCGTATCGCGCGTGAGCGCGTCGATATACGAGCGCGACGCTTCATCGACGAAATCGCGGTAGAGCTCCTGCCGGCGACCCTTGTCGTGGAGGAAAAGCTGCGCCCTGAGCTGGCCGCTCTGACCGAGCCATGAGCTGAAAAAGGAGGTGAGCCCGCCGACCGCGGAACCTGCCAGTGCCGCAAGGGCGGAGAGGTACGCGACGTCCATCCTGTACCCTCCTGTGGGGTGCCGACATGCTAACAGAGCGCTCGAAGCCGTCAAATCTCCGCGTAGAGCGAGGCAGTACCGGAGGTGACGGTTTGGGCCTATAGTGCCGCCATGAGCGAAGCGGAAACCCTGTTCGCGGCGCTGCGGCAGTCGGTGGACGCCGACGGCGCGACTGCGATCGAGAGGCTGGTGCGGGAGGGATCGGATCGCGCCCTCGTCCGCGTCAATGCCCTCGACTTCGCCAAACGCACGGGCCTCGACGAGGAACGCGCCATTGCGGCGTTGTTGCACGCGGCGCGCCTCGGGCTTTTCGAACTCTCCTGGAACGTGCTCTGCCCCGGCTGCGGCGGCGTCCTCGACGCGCAGCCGTCGCTCAAATCCGTGCACGGCGACGAGTACAACTGCGCGCTCTGCGCCGCGGGCTATGAGCCGACCCTCGATGAAATGGTGGAGGTGACTTTCACCCTGAGCCCGCGGGTGCGCAAGATCGCGGCCCACGATCCGGGCCGACTCCCGGTGTTGGAGTATTTCCGCCAGATGTTCTGGAGTTCGGGCATCGATCTGCCGGAGGACGCGGCCTTCGAGCGCCTCATCGGCGAGATCACGCTGGAGGCGATCGAGCTTCCCCCTAACGAAAAAGCACTGCTGTCGCTGACCCTACCCGCCGAGTTCGTGATCGTATTTGAGCCGGTGACGCATGCGGCGCAATTCATCGACGTCAAGGGCGAGCCCATCCACGGGCGCCAGAGCCTGTCGCTCGTCTATAACAAGTTGCGCGCGCCCACAGGCACCCTGGAGCTGCACCCCGGGCCACTGCGCCTCGCGCTGGAAAACCGAACCGATGTGCGGGTTCTGCCGAGCGTCTGGATCGCCGGCGACGAGCTCCACCACCTGCTCGGGCGCCGCAAGCCGTTTCTGACGGCGAAGCGCCTGCTCACCAACCAGACCTTCCGCGACATCTATCGCGCCGATACCCTCGACGTCGATCAGCGCCTGAAGATCACCAGCCTCACCTTTCTCTTCACCGACCTCAAGGGGTCGACCGAGCTCTACGAGCGCGTCGGGGACCTCGTGGCCTTCGACCTCGTGCGCGCGCATTTCCGCGTGCTCAACGAGATCGTGGCCGCGGAGACGGGGGCCGTGGTGAAGACCATCGGCGATGCCGTAATGGCGACCTTCCCGACACCCGACAGAGCAATGGCGGCCGCACTACGCATGCGCAACGCCATGCTCCGCCTCAACGCCGAGCGCGGGTGTGAGGACCTTCTGCTCAAGATCGGCATCCACGAAGGACCCTGCCTCGCGGTAATGCTGAACGACCGCCAGGACTATTTCGGCCAGACCGTCAACATCGCGGCACGGGTCCAGGGTCTGGCGCAGTCGCGCTCGATCTTCGCGACCGCGCAGGTGGTGGGCCATCCGCAGACCTTGAGCGTCCTCCGCCAGAACGGCCTCGACCCGATGCCGCAACAGCGCGCGCTCCGAGGCATCGCTAACGAGTTCGCGGTCTACGAGATCTCCTGAGGACCGCAAACGACGGGCGCGGGATAATGCGTAACGAACTCACCGAACGGACTTGAGGCTGCTCCCGCTCACGCCTGCGGGCCGCCGGTGACGGGGAGCACCTGGCCCGTGATCCAGGAGGCGTAGCGCGAGGCGAGGAAGAGCACCGCATAGGCGATGTCCTCGGGCTCGCCGATGCGGCGCATGGCGATGCGCTCGACGAGCTGGCGTTGGCCCTCGGGCCCGTAGGATTGCCATTGGCGCTCGTAATCCGGGCTCGTGCGCATGAAACCGGGGGCGACCGCGTTCACGGTGATGCCGAAGGGCCCGAGCTCGTGGGCGAGCTGGCGCACGAAGCCGATCTGGGCCGCCTTCGCCGTGGCGTAGCTCTGGATGTTGGTGAGGCTGACGCCGAGCCCTGCCCGGCTCGAGATCACCACGATGCGTCCCGCCTTCGCGCGCTTCATGCCGGGGACGACTGCCTGGGCGGAAATGAAGGCGCCGGTCATGTTGGCGTCGTAGATGTCGCGCCAGGCCTCCTCGCTCACCTCCTCGATCGGCAGCGGCCGTTGGCCGCGCACGCCGCCCGCCACATGGACGAGCACGTCGACGGCGCCCTTCGCCCCTTCGGCCTCGGCGACGAAGGCCTGCACTTGCTTGCGCTCGGTCCCGTCGACGATGCGCGTCTCGATGCGGCCGCCCGGCGCCGGCCGCGTGCGCTCGCTCAGCTCCTTGAGCCCGGCCTCGAGCAGGTCCGAGGCCCACACCACCGCACCGCGCTCGGCGAAGCCGCGGGCGATCGCCTGACCGATGCCGCGCGCGGCACCCGTGACCACGACCGTCTCTCCTCTGAAGGCGATCTCCATGAGCCGTTCTCCGCGCCCGTCCTTGCGCCGCACGCTAGAGGAGCGGGCGGAAAGCGGTCAAGTGCCGCGGCCGAGTGCCGGTCTTTGCTCTGGACAGCGCAAGTGGCCTGCCCGAAACTGGGCCAGCGCCCATAGTCCGCCCGCATCCTTGCCATGGCATCCGATCCCCAGCTCCAACGCTTAGCCGAGACGGACCGAGCGCAGGTCGAGATCACGGTCGATGGCATGGCGCTTACGGCGCTCGCGGGCGATACCGTGCTCACCGCGATCCTGGTGCGCGCGCGCCGGCTGCGCGACAACGAGTTCGACGGCAAGCCGCGTGCCGGCTTCTGCCTCATGGGCGCCTGCCAGGAATGCTGGCTCTGG
The DNA here is from genome assembly GCA_035625535.1 of Alphaproteobacteria bacterium. Taxonomy (GTDB): domain Bacteria; phylum Pseudomonadota; class Alphaproteobacteria; order JACZXZ01; family JACZXZ01; genus DASPPM01. Next base: position 1,223 of record DASPPM010000031.1, on the reverse strand, counting down.
CGCGCGGACGGGCGCCGGTTGCGTGCCTGCACGACCCTCGTCGAGCCCGGTCTCGCGCTCGTGACGCATTCCCCCCTCGCCCGATGGCAGCCGAGAGGATCGTAATCGTCGGCGCCGGCCCGGCCGGCACGCGCGCGGCCGAGGCGCTCGTGCGCCACGGCTTGAGCCCGGTCGTGGTCGACGAGGCGCCGGCGAGCGGCGGCCAGATCTATCGCCGCCAGCCCGCCCCCTTCACGCGCGCGGCCAAGACGCTTTACGGCTTCGAGGCCGCCAAGGCGACGCGGCTCCACGGCACCTTCGACGAACTCGCCGGCGCCGTCGATTATCGGCCCTCCACGCTCGCTTGGCACGTCCACGAGCGCCTCTTGCATCTCTTCGACGTGGCGAGCGAGCGCTTCGACGAGCTGCCGTTCGACGCCCTCATCATCGCGACGGGTGCCGCCGACCGCGTGATCCCCTTTCCGGGCTGGACCAAGGCCGGCGTCTTCTCGCTCGGCGGCAGCCAGGTCGCGCTCAAATACCAGGCTTGTGCTGTGGGGCGAAGGCCGGTCTTCCTCGGCACCGGGCCGCTCCTCCCCCTCGTCGCCTACCAGTATCTCAAGGCAGGCGTCGTGCCGGCGGCCGTCCTCGATACCACACCGAGTGCCGTCAAGCTGCGCCATGCCGCGGGCCTGCTCGCCCGTCCCTCCGCCTTCGCCAAGGGCCTCTATTATCTCGCGAGCTTGCGCGCGCACGGGGTGGCACTCGAAAGCGGCGTGACGCCGCTCGGCGTCGAGGGCGAGCTTGCCGTGGACGCGCTCGTCTATCGCGACGCGAAGGGCCGCGAGCAGCGCCTCGCCTGCGACGCGGTCGCCTTCGGTTACGGCCTCCAGTCGGAGAGCCAGCTCGCCGAGCTGGCGGGTGCCGAGCTCGCTTTCGAGCCGCTCTCGCGCCAGTGGCTGCCGAAGACGGACGCGGACGGCCGCGCCACTCCGCGAGGCGTCTATCTTTGCGGCGACGGCGCCCGCGTGCACGGTGTCGACGTGGCCGAGGCGGGCGGTGAGCTCGCCGCCTATGCGGCGCTCGCGGATCTCGGACGCGAGGTGCCGCGCGCGCGTATCGCGCTCCTCCGCCGCGAGATGGCGCGCGGCGCGCGCTTCGCGCGAGCGCTGCAGCGCGTCTTTCCGGTGCCGCACCATTTGGCCGAGGCCTTGGCCGACGACACGGTCCTCTGCCGTTGCGAG
>DASPPM010000030.1:0-7310 GCA_035625535.1 Alphaproteobacteria bacterium | reverse complement strand
AGGCGGTGCGCGACGCGCTCGATCCGCGCAAGGTCTTCGGCGAAGGCCGGCCGGCCGAGGTGGCCGAGGTCAAGGGGGCGGCAGCGCTTCGCGAGGCGGGGAAAGGCGGGCTCCTTCAGGTCGACGACCTCTCGGTCAGCTTCGCCATGCCGGGCGGGGCGGTGGAGGCGGTGCGCCACGTCTCCTTTTCGCTCGACGCCGGCGAGACGCTCGCCATCGTGGGCGAGTCCGGTTCCGGCAAATCGGTCACCGCCCTTTCGCTTCTCCAGCTCCTGCCCTATCCCAAGGCGCGCCACCCCTCCGGCAGCATCCGCTTCAAGGGCGAGGAGCTCCTCGGCGCCACGGGTGCGGTGATGAGCCGCATCCGCGGCAACCGCATCGCCATGATCTTCCAGGAGCCGATGACGGCGCTGAACCCGCTGCACAGGGTCGAGCGCCAGGTCGCCGAGGTGCTGACCTTGCACAAGGGGCTGGCGCCGGAGGCGGCGCGCCGGCGCGTGCTCGAGCTCCTCGAGCTCGTCGGCATCCGCGAGGCGGCCTCGCGGCTCAACGCCTTTCCCCACGAGCTCTCGGGCGGCCAGCGCCAGCGCGTCATGATCGCGATGGCGCTCGCCAACGAGCCTGACATCCTGATCGCGGACGAGCCCACGACGGCGCTCGACGTCACCATCCAGGCGCAGATCCTCGCCCTCCTGAAGCGCCTGCAGAGGCAGATGGGGATGGCGATCATACTCATCACCCACGATCTCACCATCGTGCGCAACTTCGCCGACCGCGTCGCGGTGATGAATGCCGGGCGCTTTGTCGAGAGCGGCACCGTGGCGCAGGTGTTCAGGGAGCCGCGTCACGCCTATACGCGCCACCTGCTCGCGGCCGAGCCCAAAGGCCGCCCGCCCGCCGCCGCGGCGGACGCACCCCCGATCATCGCCACGGAGGACTTGCGCGTCTGGTTCCCCGTGCGCGCCGGCGTGCTGCGCGGCATCAAGGGCTTCATCAAGGCCGTCGACGGCGTCAGCCTCACGCTGCGCGAGGGGCACACGACGGGCGTGGTCGGCGAGTCGGGGTCAGGCAAGACGACGCTCGGCTTGGCGCTTTTGCGCCTGCAGCCGCCCGAGGCGCTGCGCGACGCCTCGGGCGCCGTGCGCCCCCCGCCCATCACCTTCGCCGGGCGGCGCATCGAGGCGCTGCCCGCGCGCGTGCTGCGCCCCTTGCGGCGCGACATGCAGATCGTCTTCCAAGACCCCTTCGACAGCCTGAGCCCGCGGCTCACCATCGACGAGATCGTGGGCGAGGGGCTCGCCGTGCACCGCATCGGCTCGGGCGCGCGCGAGCGCGAGGAGATGATCGTGGCGGCACTGCGCGAGGTTGGGCTCGACCCCGACACGCGGCATCGCTATCCCCACGAGTTCTCCGGCGGCCAGCGCCAGCGCGTCGCGATTGCGCGCGCGATGGTGCTCACGCCGCGCTTCGTCGTGCTCGATGAGCCGACCTCGGCCCTCGACATGTCGGTGCAGGCGCAGATCGTCGATCTCCTGCGCGAGCTGCAGCAGAAGCACAAGCTCGCCTATCTCTTCATCAGCCACGACCTGCGCGTGATCCGCGCCATGGCCGACGAGATCATCGTCATGCGCGCGGGCGAGGTCGTCGAGCAGGGCCCGGCCGAGCGCATCTTCGAGGCCCCGCAGGCCCCCTACACCAAGGCGCTCATGGCCGCCGCCTTCCATCTGGAAGCCGTCGAGACCGGCGTGGTAAGCGTGTAGGGCGAATTCTGCTTTGTCGAAGCGGCCCCCTCACCCCGACCCTCTCCCCCTAAAGGGGGAGAGGGATGCGGAGGCTTAGCGAGGCGGAGCCGAGCTTAGCCAAAGCTGGGTGAGGGGGTAACCTCACGATCTCAGGATTTGCCCTGGCCCAAAGAGGACGAGCCGATGGCCCTTCTCTTCAAGTCCGACAGCGATCGCATCGAGTGGTGGCGGCGCGAGCTCGGCGAGCGCATGCCCGAGGTCGAGGTGCGGTGCTGGCCCGAGGTGGGCGACCCCAAGGACATCGAGTTCGCGCTGGTGTGGAACATGCCGCGGGGTGCGCTTGCGCGCTTCCCCAACCTGCGCGTGATCTTCTCCTTGGGTGCGGGCGTCGATCATCTCTTCGCCGACCCGGAGCTGCCGAAGCAGGTGCCGATCTGCCGCGCGGTCGACGAATTCCTGACCCAGCGCATGAACGAGTACGTGGCGCTCCACGTCCTGCGCTACCACCGGCGCCAGCCCGAGCTCGAGGAGCTGCAGCGCCGCGGCGAATGGAAGGAGCTCTACACGCCGACCGCCTCCGAGCGCGGGATCGGCATCATGGGGCTCGGTGCGCTAGGCGCCAACGCGGCAAAGACGCTCGCGGCGCTCGACTTCAAGATGGCGGGCTGGAGCCGCACGCCGAAGCGGCTCGAAGGCGTCGAGAGTTTCCACGGTCCGACGGGCCTCGCCCCCTTCCTCGCACGGAGCGAAATCCTCGTCTGCCTCCTGCCGCTCACGCGCGCGACCGAGGGCATCCTCTCGAGCGCGCTCTTTGCCGGCTTGCCCAAGGGTGCCGCCGTCATCAACGCGGCGCGCGGCAAGCATCTCGTCGAGGCCGATCTGCTCAAAGCACTTGCCTCGGGCCAGCTCGCCTACGCGGCCCTCGACGTCTACCAGACGGAGCCGCTGCCGCCCGAGCATCCCTTCTGGCGCCATCCGCGCATCACCATAAGCCCGCACATCGCCAGCATCACCGACCCGCGCACCACGGCCGCCCTCGTCGCCGAGAACGTGCGGCGCTACCGCGCGGGCGAGCCGCTCCTTTACACCGTCGACGCGGCGCTCGGGTATTAGAGGCATTCCAGATGTGATGGAAGCATCCCCCTCACCCTACCCTCTCCCCCGACGCGGGGGAGAGGGTTGCGAAGGGTTGGCGAGGCGAAGCCGAGCCTTACCCGGAGCTGGGTGAGGGGGTGATTCCGTGCTTTCAGGATTTGCTCTAGCGCTTTCTGTATTTCTCCCCCCGAACCTCTCCGCAATCATGGCGAAAAGCGCCCGCATGGCGAGGCCTTCCCCACCCTCGGGCCGGCCGGGGCGCGCCTTCGCGTTCCAGGCGTAGCTGTCGATGTGGACCCAGGGCGCGCGCGGGCTCACGAACTCCTCGAGGAAGAGGGCGGCGATGACCGAGCCGGCAAAGCTCGTGTCGGAGATGTTGTTGATGTCGGCCGTCTTGCTCTCGAGCATAGCGCGATAGGGGCGCCAGAGCGGGAGACGCCAGAGCGGGTCCTCCTCCGCCTCGCCGTGGCGCAAGAGCTCGTTAGCGAGCTTGTCGTCGTTCGAGAAGAGGGCGGGCAGCTCGGGGCCGAGTGCCGCGCGCGCGGCGCCCGTGAGGGTCGCGCAATCGAGGATCATCGCCGGCCGCTCGGAATCCGCCTCCGTGAGCGCGTCGGCGAGCACGAGGCGGCCCTCGGCATCGGTGTTGCCGATCTCGACCGTGATCCCCTTGCGGCTCTTGACCACGTCGAGCGGGCGCATGGCGTTGCCCGAGACGCTGTTCTCGACCGCCGGCACCAGGAGGCGTAGGCGCACGGGAAGCCCGGCCGCCATCACCATAGAGGCGAGCCCGAGCATGGTCGCGGCCCCGCCCATGTCCTTCTTCATGATGAGCATGCCGCTTGCGGGCTTGAGGTCGAGCCCGCCCGAATCAAAGCACACGCCCTTGCCGACGAGCGTCAGCTTGCTTGCCGACTTCTCGCCCCACACGAGGTCGATCAAACGCGGCGCGCGCGCAGACGCGCGCCCGACCGCATAGATGAGCGGGTAGTTCCGCGCCAAGAGACGCTCGCCCTCGATCACCTCGATCCTGGCCCGATGCCGGCGCGCGAGCGCACTTGCGGCCTCGGCGAGCTCGGCCGGGCCCATGTCCGAGGCGGGCGTGTTGATGAGATCGCGGGCGAGGAAGATGCCGTCCGCCGCGCGCTCGACCGCGGTCCGGTCGGCACCTTTGGGCCAGGCAAGGGTGGCGAGCGGCCTGGTCTTTTTGCGGTAGCGCTGGAAGCGATAGGTGCCGAGCGCCCAGCCGAGCGCCGCCTTGGTCGCCGCCTGGGGGGCGAGGGCCGCATCGAGGCGGTAGACGCCCTGAGGCAGGGTTTGCGGCAATGCCGCCAAGGCCCACAGCTCGTCATGCGCCTCGCAGCCGACGAGGACGCGGGCGAGCTTGCCTGTCCTCCCAGGGACGAGCGAGAGCTCGCCCGGCTTGGCCGCGAAGCCGGTCGACTCGACCCAACCGCGCAAGGCGGCGCCGGGACCGGCGAGCCAACCCTTGAGCTCCGCCTTGACCAGGGGGGTGATGGGCAGCGCCTCGCGCGGGGCTGCGGCCACAAGATATCTCGGCATCGGATTCCTCGTCTCTCTGGGGGGAGCTGGATTGCGCCTTGAGGCATAGCATGGAGCGGAAGGTGCTGCTTGGAAAGCTCCGCTCACTGATTTGTGCACGAGCCCTTGCGCGCTCCTGCGCCATCGCCTAGACCGCTCACTCGTCCTTTCGAGAGGGAGCGCCATGGCCGACATCGTCATCGTCATCGGGAACAAGAACACCTCGTCCTGGTCGCTCCGCGGCTGGCTCGCGCTCAAGGCCACCGGCGTCCCCTTCGAGGAGATCAATGTCCGGCTCAGCCGACCGGAGACCAAGGCCGAGATTCTGAGCCACGGCGGGGGTCCGACCGTGCCCATCCTCAAGCACAAGGGTACGGTCGTGTGGGAGACGCTGGCGATCTGCGAGTTCCTCGCCGAGAGCTATCCCGCGGCCGGGCTCTGGCCCAAGGCGGCGGAGGCGCGGGCACTTGCGCGCTCGGTCGCGGCCGAGATGCATGCGGGCTTCGCGGCCCTGCGCGCGAACATGCCGATGGACATGCGCGCGCGCAAGCCGGGAACGGGCCTCGCGGACGGCGTGCAAGCGAACATCGACCGCATCTCTGCCATCTGGCGCCAATGCCGCGAGCGCTACGGCGAGGGCGGACCCTACCTCTTCGGCGGCTTCAGCGCGGCCGATGCCATGTTCGCGCCCGTGGTGAGCCGCTTCGTGACCTACGCGCCGAGGCTCGATGCGGTCTCGGCGGCCTATCGCGACGCCCTCTGGCGCTGGCCGGCAATGCAAGAGTGGTACGAGGGAGCCAAGCGCGAGGCCTAGAGCAGTTTCACTGTGAGTGGAATCGCCACCCCCTCACCCAGCTCAGGGTAAGGCTCGGCTTCGCCTCGCCAACCCTTCGCAACCCTCTCCCCCTTCAGGGGGAGAGGGCAGGGTGAGGAGGGAGCGCTGTGTCCACTTACCCAGAAAATGCTTTAAGACCAGGACTCCGGGGCGCCCGGCACACCCCCCACCCTAACCCTCCCCCTCAAGGGGGGAGGGAAACTGCATGGCATGGCAACTGCTTCCCCCTCCCCCTCGAAGGGGGATCGGCCGCCCGTTGAGGAGCGGCCGATGGGGAGGGGGTGACGCTCGAATTTGCGATAGCCGGCACAAGACTCCGGCGGTCTCAATGGAGCATGCCGGCCTCGCGGTAGAAGCGCTCGGCCCCGGGGTGGAGCGGGATCGCGAGGCCGTCGAGCGCCGTCTCGAGGCGAATCTGCCTGCCCTCCGGATGGCCGAGCTCGAGCAGGCGGCGCGTGCTCTTCTCCCACAGCGCCTTGGTGACGCCGTAGACGAGGCTCTCATCGAGCTCGGCCGAGGTCACCCACACCGCGCCCACGCTCACCGCATCGGTGGCCGGCACGCCCTTGTAAGCATCGGCCGGAATCTGCACCACCCCGAAGAAGGGGTGGGTCTGGCGCAGCTTGGGGAGTGCTGCGGGGTCCACGGGAAGAAGGCGGATGGGCAACGCCTCGGCAAGGTCCGCGATGGTGGAGTTTGGCCAGCCTGCGACCAGGAAGAAGGCGTCGATGCGGCCTTCGCGCAAGGCGTCGCTCGCGGCCCCCGGCTTCAAGAAGTCGACGCGGACGTCCTTGCGCCGCACCTTGTAGGCGGCGAGTAGGGCCTCGGCATCGATGAGGGTGCCCGAGCCCTCCTCGCCCACGGAGACTCGCTTGCTTTTGAGCTGGGCGATCGAGGTGATGCCCGAATCGGCGCGCACCACGACGTGCACGGCCTCGCGGAAGAGGCCGGCGATCGCGCGCAGCTTGGTCATCGGCGTCTTGACGAAGGCGCCGAGGCCGTAGAAGGCGGCATAGGCGAGGTCGGCCTGGGCGAGGCCGGATTCAAGCTCGCCCGCCTCGATGCCGGCGAGGTTCTCGAGCGAGCCCGCGGTCGATTGCGCAACCGCAATCAGCCCCGGCACGCCGCAGCTTCCGCCCTTGTCGCAGGGCCGCGCACCCGGCGGGCTCGAGATCGCGCTCGCGATCACGCCGCCGATGGGGAAATAGGTGCCGCCCGAGGCGCCCGTGCCGATGCGGAAGAAATGCAGCGCCTGCGCCTGGCTGCTCTCCTCGGCAGCGCGCGAGGGGGCGCCATCGGTCAGGACGAAAACAGCGATGATGCCGGCCAGAAGTGCTAAGCGGGCGCCGCGGAAAGACAAACCCATCGCCGGTCTCCGAGAGCAGCCGCCCATTAATAGCGTGCTACGACCGCCAGTCAAAGCAAGCAACGTGGCGCAACGCAAGAATCTCGTGCGCTAGCCGCCATCTCGGAGGGAGAGGAGCCGCACGGCCGCGCGCCACAGGCGCCAGGCGTCGGCAAGGTCGCCGGGCGTGAGACTGGCGTGCGCGAGGCGGCCCAAGAGATAGAGATGAGCGCGCGGCGCGAGGGCCTTGGCAAGTGCCAAACTCTCGCTATAGGGCACGATCGCATCGTCGCGGCCGTGGATGAGCAGGACCTGGGCATGGAGCCCCGAGAGGTCCTTGTCGGCAAGGTCGAGGGCCGCGATCTCGGCCTGGATGCGCTCGGGCAGCGTGGCGATGAGCGCCGGCACCCCGAGCGGATCGCGATTGTCGAGAAACGCCATGACCGCGCGGCCCTCTGGGCCGAGGCTCTCTTCGAGGCCGCTTACGTCGGCGTCGAAATTGGCGAGCTTCTGCCGGGCGATGGCCTCGAGACGCCCGCGATCGGGGTAGCTGTCGAGCCGGCTCGCGTTCGCCAGCACGAAGACCCACTTGCCGTAGGCGTTGGGCCGGCCGAGCTGCCAAGGGGCACCCGCCTCCTTGCGCCAATAGCCGGTGGTGAAGAAAGTCAGGACGCTGGTGGCGTCGTAATAGCCGCCGAGGCTTACGAGAAAGCCGACGCGATCGCGGAGCCGCGGCTCGAGGGCGGCGAGGATC
>DASPPM010000029.1:0-13383 GCA_035625535.1 Alphaproteobacteria bacterium | reverse complement strand
GTTCGGGCCAAGCGTCCAGTGGACGCTTGGCAGGCGTCAAACGGCTAAGCTCGACTTCGTCTCGCTAAGCCTACGCAACCCTCTCCCCCTCCGAGGGGGAGAGGGTAGGGTGAGGGGGCTGCTTCCAAATCAACGGGACATACTCTAGAGCAAGGTCCGATTGGATGGGCGCGAGGCGTGCCTCGAGACCCGGTGCTTCGCACCGCTTGTCAGCATGAGGTAAGCTCATGATGGCACAAAGAGCCTCCTCGGCCCGAGGAGCGCCCGTAGCGGGAAGAGCGGTATTTCCTGGAGGCAAAGGCCATGATCAAGCTCTACACCTTCTTTCGCTCCTCGGCGGCCTTCCGCGCGCGCATCGCGCTCAATCTCAAGGGCCTCGCCTACGAGCCGGGCTTCGTGCACCTGCGCAAGGGCGAGCAGCGCTCCCCCGCCTATATGGCGCTCAACCCCGAAGGGCTGGTTCCCGCCCTTGAGATCGACGGACTCACGCTGAGCCAGTCGCTCGCCATCATCGAGTATCTCGACGAGACGCGCCCGACGCCGCCGTTGTTGCCCTCGCTACCCGCCGGGCGCGCGCGCGTGCGCTCGCTCGCGGAGATCGTCGCCTGCGACATCCATCCCATCGACAACGCGCGCGTGCTTGCCTATCTCACCCGGGTGCTCAAATGCGATGAGGCGCAGATCGGCGCCTGGTACCTCTACTGGATCGATTTGGGCCTCGCCGCCCTCGAGGCGCGGCTCTCGCGCGAGCGCGAGACGGGAAAGTTCTGCCACGGCGATGCGCCGGGCCTGGCCGACATCTGTCTGGTGCCCCAGCTCTTCAACGCCATGCGCTACGACAAGGATCCGCTCACGCGGCGTCCGACGATCAAGCGCATTTTCGAGGCGTGCATGGCGCTCGAGGCCTTCGACAAGGCGCAACCCTCGATGCAGCCCGATGCAGAATCGTGAGCGCGCTCAGCCCTTGCCGCGCGCCTGCTTGATGAGCGCTTCGAGCGTCGGCCTGTCGAGGGCGCCCGGCACCAGCTCATCGCCGATGATGAAGGCGGGCGTACCGTCAATCTTGAGCCCGCGGGCGAGTCCGTAGTTCTTCTTGACGAGCGCGTCGATCGCAGGGTCCTTCATGTCCTCGACGAGACGCTTGGTGTCGATGCCCGTGGCCTCGGCGATCGACATGACGGTCCCTTGGTCGAGCGCGCTCTGGGAGGCGAGGAGGGCGAGGTGAAAGGCCGCGTACTTGTCCTGCTTTTCGGACGCGATGGCCGCCCGCGCGGCGATCACCGAGTCGGGACCGAGGATGGGGAACTCCTTGAGCACGAGCCGGATATGGCCGTCGTCCTTGAGCGTCTGCATCAGGACCGGCATGGCGCGCTTGCAATAGGGACAGCGGTAATCGAAGAACTCGACGATCGTGACGTCGCCTTGAGGGTTGCCGAGCACCAGATCGGCGGGATCGTGAAAAATGGCGCTTGCCTTGTCGCGGATCTCCGTCTGGGTTGCCTCGCGCGCGGCCGTCTTCTGCTCCTCCTGAAACTGGTCGAGCGCCTTGGCGACGAGCTCGGGGTGCTTTTCGAGGTAAGTCGCGATCAAGCCCTCGACCGCCTTCGTCTGGCCGGCGCTCAGGCCTTGCGGCGTACGGCCGGCCGGGAAGTAGATCAGCACGGCCGCCGCCACGGCGGCTCCGGCGATCGCCGCGAAAAAATAGGAAAGACCTCTCACGCAGCACTCCTCGCCTCGGCTGACGACGTCATTGTCCGCACGCTGCCTCCCTCTATCGCCGCGCTGGCGTGGCCCTAGCCCTTCGCGTCCTTGATCGCCTTATCGGCCGCCTGCTCGATGTCCTGCGCCCTGAGCCCGCCAGGCGAGCCATAGGGCAGGAGATTCTGCGCCCGCTTCGCCTGGCCCTTGGCGTCCTTGTAGCGCCCTTCGGCATAAAACTCCTCAGCGAGTGCCAACGCCGTCTGGCCCTCCTTGCCCTCGCGCCCGTAGACGGTGGCCAGCATGCGCCAAGTGAGCGGGTCGTCTTTTTCGAGCGTCACGGCCTCGTTGAGGTTGGCAAGCGCCTCGTCGTTGTAGCGCGAATCCCCGGTCTCGACCATCACCTGGGCAAGCTCGGACTCGAGGAGCGCGTTGTGCGGGAACTCCTTGTTGGCCTTCTTGTAGGGGCCGAGTGCGTCCTTCACCTTGCCGGCCTCGAAGAGAAACTGGCCCTTGAGCTCGTTGTAGAACGCGTCGTCGGGATGCTCGGCGATGAGGCTCTCGACGAGCTTCAAGGCTTGGTCGTCCCGGCTCTCGCGGTGATAGGCGATCGCGCGTGCGTAGCGCGATTCGACGCTGTTGTCGTCGTCCTTATAGCGCTGGAAGACGCGCGGGATCGGCCATAGGAAGCCGATCAGCTTGCCGCGCATGCGCGCATGCTCCTCGACGTAGCCGGGCCGCGGCGGCGCGTTCGCATATTTCGAGCTCTTGAGGAAATTCGCGATGAAATCGACGCGGTCCTGGGTGAGGGGATGGGTCCTGAGATAGGGATCCTGATGCGCGCCTGAGAGGAATTCCTGGCTCTGCAGCTTCTGCATGAACTCGAGAAGCCCGCGCGCGGATTGGCCGCTCTGCTCGAGGAAGTTGACACCCGCCTGATCGGCCGAGCGCTCCTGGGTGCGGCTGAAGGAGAGGAAGTTTCTCATCGCCAGGTCCGTGCCGGCGCTCATTCCCGCCATGCCGGCATCGCCTGCCCGTCCGCCGCTGGCCGCGATCGCGGCCGCGCCGAGGAGCATGCCGAGAATCTGGATGATCTCCGCATTCTCGATCGCGTCGCCCATGCGTGCAAGATGGCCGCCCGCGATGTGGCCGGTCTCGTGGGCCATCACGCCGGCCACCTGGTTAGCACTGTCGGACTGGATGAGCAGCCCCGCATAGATGAAGATGTTGAGGCCGCCCGCCACGAAGGCGTTGATCTGTTTATCGTTGACGATGACGATCTGGACCTGCTGCGGATCGAGCCCGGCCGCCTGCCACACGGGCGTGCCCCAGGCCCGCAAATCGCTCTCAATCTCGGCGTCGCGGATGCGGGCGATCTCGGCCCCGCCGCCGCTCTCGCTTTGGCCATAGGCGTTTGCCCCAAGGCCGAGGATCAGGCTCGCAATCGCGACGCTCGAGGTGAAACGGCGCAGCAAATGGGTCCTCCTGGAGATCGCTCAACGTAGGGAGTGTCGGAGCCGAGGTCAATGGATGGTTGCACCGCAGGGTCTGCTCGCTTATGAGCGTAGCCCTACGCTTGTGCAAAAGAAGGGTCCAAGGCCATGGCGCTCAAGGTGGCACGGCGGGGCGCAACCCCGCCCTTCATCGTGATGGACGTGCTGCGCGTGGCAAACGAGCGCCAGGCGGCCGGCGCCGCGGTCTACCACCTCGAGGTGGGCCAGCCGGGCACGGGCGCGCCTCAGCGCGTGCTGGCCGCGGCGCGCGCGGCGCTGGATGAGCACCGCCTCGGCTATACCGAGGCGCTCGGCATGCCGAGCCTGCGCGCGCGCATCGCACGGCACTACGAGGAGCGCTACGGCGTGCGCGTGCCGCAGGAGCGCGTCATCGTCACGACCGGCTCCTCGGGCGCCTTCGTCACCGCCTTCCTCGCCGCCTTCGATCCGGGCGACCGCGTGGCGTTGGCGGCACCGAGCTACCCCGCCTACCGCAACATCCTGACGGCACTCGGCATCGAGCCGGTGATCCTCGAGGCGAGCGAGGCGACGCGCTTCCAGCCGACCGTCGAGCTCATCCGCAAGGCGGGGCCGCTCGACGGTCTCATCGTCGCAAGCCCCTCCAATCCCACGGGCACCATGCTCTCGCCCGAGGAGCTGGCGGCGCTCGCGCAGCATTGCGCTCACGCCGGCATCCGCTTCGTCTCCGACGAGATCTACCACGGCATCAGCTATGGCCGCCGTGTTGCGACCGCGCTTGCCGCGAGCGAGGAAGCGGTCGTGGTGAACAGCTTCTCGAAGTATTACTCGATGACCGGCTGGCGCATCGGCTGGATGGTAGCCCCCGCCGATCTCGTGCGTCCCATCGAGTGCCTTGCCCAGAACCTCTATATCAGCCCGCCCACGCTGAGCCAGATCGCCGCCGAGGCGGCCTTCGAGTGCGCGCCCGAGCTCGACGCGATCGTGGCGGGCTATGCGCGCAATCGAGCGCTTCTGCTGCGCGAGCTGCCGCAGGCCGGCTTCGACCATTTGGCGCCGGCGGACGGCGCCTTCTATCTCTATGCCGACGTGGGCCGCCTCACCAACGACAGCGAGGCGTTCGCCCGGCGCATGTTGCTCGAGTGTGGGGTGGCGGCGACGCCCGGGGTCGATTTCGACGGCGCGCGCGGGCAGCGCTTCCTGCGCTTCTCGTTCTCCGGCGCCTCGGCCGAGATCGCCGCGGCCGCCGAGGCGCTCAAAGCCTGGCGGCGCTAGAGCAAATCCCGAAAGCATGGAATCGCCCCCTCACCCTTTGACGCCAGCCGAACATGCCACTGGCATGTTCGGGCCAAGCGTCCAGTGGACGCTTGGCAGGCGTCAAACGGCTAAGCTCGGCTTTGCTCGGCTCTAGCCTCCGCAACCCTCTCCCCCGCGTCGGGGGAGAGGGTAGGGTGAGGGGGGTGCTTCCATCACATCGGGAATCGCTCTAAGCCGCCTCATTCTGTGAAGCGCTGCCACCAGCCGCGCTTCTTGGGCAGCTCCTCCTCGCGCTTGGTGCCGACCTCAATGACCGGAATGACCGGCTCCTCCGGCTCGGGTGCCGGCTGAGCGCTCGCGGCCGGCTCTGCCGGCTCGCCTGCGGGCGGCTCGCTCGGCGCGGGTTTTGCCGCCTCCTCTTCCCTATGGTGTCGGGGACGTTCCCGTTGCCGGGGCTCGCCTTCCTCACCCTCTGCGGCCCGTGGCTGCTCGAGCCAGGAGGGAACGCTCCCTTCGCCGGCCGTCGCCAGCTCGTCCCCGGCCGCTACGAGCGCGGGCTCGCCACGAGGGGGCTCGCCTTGAGACGGGGGGCTTGGCCAGCTGGCTGCTGCCTCATGAGGATGTCGCGGCGGTGCTGGCGAGGGTGCCGCTGCGGGCACGAAATCGTCTCTCGGCCGCTCGCCTCGACGGCGCCGGCGTCCGCCGCGCCGGCCGCGGGCCCGCCGCCGGTGCCCCTCGCGCTCCTCCTCCGCGGCAGAGGGAGCTTGCCCTGCCTCCTCGTAAGGAAGAGGTGCTGTGGCGGCACTTTCCTCGCGCTCGGCGGAGCGTACCGCCGCCGTCTCGCCGAGGAAGGCGGGCGGCTCGGCAAGGCGTTGGCTCGCTGCTACGGCCTCGCCCTCCTCTGCCGCAGCCGCGGAGATGGTCGCCTCGCTGGGGCGTATCCCGCCGCTTGCGGTCTCGGCACCCTCCTTTTCGGCGCCGCGCCGACGGCGGCGGCGGCGGCGACGGCGGCCCTCGCCGGGCCCGCCGGGGCGGCGCTCCTCGCCGGGCCCGCCGGGGCGGCGCTCCTCGGACACTTCGGCACGCTCGCGCTCTGGCTCCTCTGCCTCGCTCGCGGGAGCCTCGGCCGGTTCCGAGACGCCGACGCCCGCGGCGCCGCTCACGGTCTCGTGGCTGACGGGAGGCGGCACATGCTCGGCGGCCTCTGCCGCCTTGACGCGCTCGAGACGGAAGGCGGGAGGGACGAGGCTGTCGTCCGTGTCGAGCTGGACGGCGAAGCGATAGCGCCGCTCGAGATCGGCAAGAGCCGCGCGCTTCTGGTTGAGGATGTAGAGGGCGACCGCAGTCGGCACCGTCAATCTCAGCTCGGCGCTGCGCTGGCGGATGCCCTCTTCCTCGAGCCCGCGCAGGACGTGGAGCACGGTCGATTCCGTCGAGCGCACCCAGCCCGAGCCGCCGCACTGCGCGCAATGCATCATGGTCGCTTCGATGAGGCTGGGTCTCAAGCGCTGGCGGGAGAGCTCGAGGAGGCCGAAGGGGCTGATGCGTCCGATCTGGATGCGCGCGCGGTCGGCGCGCATGGCCTCCTTGAGGCGGCGCTCGACGGCGACGTTGTTGCGCGGCTCCTCCATGTCGATGAAGTCGATTACGATGAGGCCGGCGAGGTCCCTCAGGCGGAGCTGACGCGCGATCTCTTCCGACGCCTCGAGGTTGGTCCTGAGCGCGGTCTCCTCGATGTTGCGCTCCCGCGTGGCGCGACCGGAGTTGACGTCGATGGAGACGAGCGCCTCGGTCTGCGTGAGCACGATGTAGCCGCCGGATTTCAATTGCACGACCGGGCTGTAGATCGCGTCGATCTGGCTCTCCACCTGGAAGCGGTAGAACAGCGGGATCACGTCGTCCTTGTAGGAGTGCACGCGCTTCGCGTGGCTCGGCGTCAGCACGCGCATGAACTCCTTGGCCGCGCGGTAGCCTTCCTCGCCCTCGACCTGGATCTCGTCGATATCGCGGTCGTAGAGGTCGCGGATGGCGCGCTTGATGAGATTGGCCTCCTCGTAGATGAGAGCGGGAGCCGTCGATTTGAGCGTGAGCTCGCGGATCTCGTCCCACAGCCGCATCAGATACTCGAGATCGCGCTTGATCTCGGTCTTGCTGCGCTCCATGCCGGCGGTGCGCACGATGACCGACATGCCGTCTGGAACCTCAAACTCCTCGAGGATGCTCTTGAGCCGCCGGCGGTCCTTGAGATTGGTGATCTTGCGCGAGATGCCGCCGCCCCGCGGCGTGTTCGGCATGAGCACGCAGTAGCGCCCGGCGAGGGAGAGGTAGCTGGTAAGGGCGGCGCCCTTATTGCCGCGCTCCTCCTTGACCACCTGCACCAGCATGATCTGCCGGCGCTTGATCACTTCCTGGATTTTGTATTGGCGCGGTGCGCGGAAACGGCGCGGCGCCACTTCCTCGATGTCGTCGCCGCCAACGGTCTCGACGTCATCGCCCTCCGGGCTGTCGGCGCCGTTGCCCTCGCTCGAGCGCTCGGCGAAGCTGCGGTCCTGCTCGATGAGCGCCTCGCGGTCGGCGATCGGGATGCGGTAATAGTCGGGATGGACTTCGTTGAAGGCGAGGAAGCCGTGGCGGTTGCCGCCGTAGTCCACGAACGCCGCCTGGAGCGAAGGCTCGACCCGCGTCACCTTGGCGAGATAAATGTTGCCCTTGAGCTGTTTCTTGGTCGCGGTTTCGAAATCGAAGTCTTCGAGTCGATTGCCCTTGAGCACCGCCACCCGCGTTTCCTCGGGGTGGGCGGCGTCGATCAGCATACGCATTGCCATTTAGCAGAGTCTCCGGCGCACGCGGCCTTGAAACCCGTGCGAACAACGGGCGGCCGCGCGCCTTGGCTATGCGGAGCAGGTTCGCGGGCTCGACCCGTCAAAGACGGCACCCGCAAGCTCTGCGGGGCCATAACGGGGATCGCGCTAGGCGACCGCTCTCGCGGTCACGGTTGAACCCAGCTCCGATATTCCACACATCGTCCGCAACACGGCCCGCGCCCCCGAGCCTCAGCGGCCGCGCCCGCCTCGATCTCGAGGCGGGCCTCGCCCGCGTGCCCACCCAGCGGCAGCGAGCGCCGGCCCCTCGCGGGGCAGGCGGCTGCGGCGGTTCGCACCCCTAACATACCGAGGCCGCTCGCTAAGAACAATTGGTAAATCATGCGACTCGCCAAAACCGGGGCGCTTTCGTTCCCTGGCAGAGTTTTAACTTTGCTTTATATATCAATGACTTGGAGACAAAGGGCGGAAACCGCCCAGGCGCCGGGGCGCGCTCGCCCGTTTTTTCGTTTGCGCGACCGAGTCGCTCGCCGTATATGTGGTAGGCAGCATGCAGGTTAACCCCAAGATGTGCCGCGCAATTTTGCTCAAGGCGGCGGCGCTCGGACTCGGCCTTGCTTTGGGCCTGAGCCCGGCTTGCGCCCAGGCCGAGACGGCGGCGACCGGCGTTCGCATCGGCGGCAACGCCGCGGCGACTCGCTTCGTGTTGGATCTCACGGACGAGGTGCCCTTCAAGGTCTACACCATGCGCGAGCCCTATCGCGTCGTGGTGGATATGCCCGAGCTCGCCTGGAAGGTCGACCCCATTGCGGCACGGGAGCACGGCGGCGTCATCGAGCGCTTCCGTTTCGGCCTCTTCAAGCCGGGCACCTTTCGCGTCGTGCTCGACGTGAACAAGCCGGTCGCCGTGCATAGCGCCGTGGCGTTGCCGCCCCGGGACAGCCACCTCTACCGGCTGGTGCTCGACATCTCCCCGATCAGCAAGAGCCAATTCGACCGCACCTATATCGGCCCTCCGCCGCCCGAGCCGGTGGCGGCAAGGTCCTCGGCCCCGCCGGCCGTCGACGGCGCGAGACGCGCGGATGGGAAGCACGTCGTGGTGATCGACCCGGGCCATGGCGGGGTCGATCCGGGCGCCACGGGCGTGAGCGGCATCTACGAGAAGGAGCTGACGCTCGCCGCGGCCAAGGAGCTCAAGCGCCAGCTCGATGCGAGCGGACGCTACCAGGTGGCCCTCACCCGGGACAAGGACGTCTTCCTGCCGCTCCAGGAGCGAGTGCAGATCGCGCGCAACGCGCACGCCGAGCTCTTCATCTCGCTGCACGCCGACAGCATCGCCAGCAACGGCATCCTCGGAAGCACGGTGTACACGCTTTCCGAGAAGGCCTCCGATGCGCAGGCTGCGGCACTCGCCGCAAACGAGAACAAGTCGGACGTGATCGCGGGCGCCAATCTCGACGGCTATTCGGGCGAGGTCGCCGACATCCTCATCGACCTGGCGCAGCGCGAGACGAAGAACGATTCCGCGAAGTACGCGCACGATCTCATGCAGGAGCTCGACAAGAGCGGGAGGGTGCTCGAGCACGGCATTCGCTCCGCCGGCTTCGCCGTGCTCAAGGCGCCCGACGTGCCCTCGATCCTGCTCGAGATGGGCTACCTCTCCAATTCCAAGGAGGAGCGGGAGTTGCGCGACCCCGCCTATCGTGCCAAGTTGATGACCGCGGTCAAGCGCGCGATCGACATTTATTTCGCCCACCTCGACCGCATGACGAAGTCATAACTCCGCCGCATTTTTTGGGTTATCATGCCCTCGCTCGGCGCCATCCGGCCAAGCCTGGCGCCGATCCGCCTCAAGGCGTGAAAGCACCGCTCGATAACCATGATCAAACGGCTGATCAAACGGCTGCTTGTCGCAGTTTCGCTGCTGCTGATCCTCTGTCTCGCCGGCGGCGGTGCGGCGACCCTGCTGTTCTACCATTACGGCCGAGGGCTGCCGGACTATCATCAGCTCGCCGACTACGAACCGCCGATCGCGACGCGCGTCCTGGCGGGCGACGGGCGGCTGCTTGCCGAATATGCGACCGAGCGGCGCGCCTACGTGCCCTTCGAAGCGATCCCGAAGCGGGTCGTGCTTGCCTTCCTTTCGGCCGAGGACAAGAACTTCTATTCGCATCCCGGCGTCGACATCGGCTCGGTGGTGCGCGCGGCCGTGCAGAACCTGGCGCACCTGGGCGAGGGCCGCCGGCCGGTGGGCGCATCCACCATCACGCAGCAAATCGCGAAGAATTTCCTCCTCACCAACGAGGTCTCGTTCTCCCGCAAGATCAAGGAGGCGATCCTCGCCGTCCGCATCGAAAGCACCTTCAGCAAGGACCACATCCTCGAGCTCTATCTGAATGAGATCTATCTCGGCGGAGGGTCCTACGGCGTCGCCGCCGCCGCGCTCAACTACTTCGACAAGCCGCTCGATCAATTGACGGTCGCCGAGGCGGCCTTCTTGGCCGCCCTTCCCAAGGCCCCCAACAATTACAACCCGAGCCGCTTTCCCGACGCCGCCAAGGCGCGGCGCGATTGGGTGATCGACCGCATGGCCGAGGACGGTTACTTGAGCCCCGCCGATGCCGCGACGGCCAAGAGCGAGCCGCTCGTCATCCGCAAGAGCGGCGAGCCCGAGTTCGCCAATGCCGGCTACTTCAGCGAGGAGGTGCGGCGCGAGCTCGTCGAGCGCTTCGGCGAGAAGGCGCTTTACGCAGGCGGTCTCTCGGCGCGCACGACGGTCGACCCCGCGCTCCAAGGCTATGCGGACCAGGCCTTGCGCGACGGGCTCATCGCGTATGACCGCCGCCACGGCTGGCGCGGGGCGCTCGGCAAGCTGGAGCTCCCGGCGAGCGCAGAGGACGACGCCTGGGTGGCGCCGCTTGCGGCCCGGGAGCGCCCCGTCGGCCTCGGCAAGTGGCAGCTCGCGGTGGTCCTCGCGGTGGATGCGACGGAGGCCACGATCGGGGTGGGCCAGGGTCAGCGGAGCCATTTACCGTTCGAGGAGCTCAAATGGGCGCGGCCCGAGCTTCCGGATCAGCACGTCGGGGCGCCGCCGCGCCGCGCCTCCGACGTGCTCGCGCGCGGCGACGTGATCGCGGTCGAGCCCGTCGAGCGCGCGGCGGACGGCAAGCCCTATCCCGCGGCGACCTTTGCGCTGCGCCAGCTTCCGGAATTGAGCGGCGCCATCGTCGTGCTCGACCCCCACACCGGCCGCGTGCTGGCGATGAGCGGGGGCTTTCAGTTCGAGCGCGGCCGCGACGAGTACAATCGCGCCATGCAGGCGAAGCGCCAGCCGGGCTCGTCCTTCAAGCCGTTCGTCTACTTGACCGCCATGAACAACGGCTTCACCTCCTCCTCGCTCGTGCTCGACGCGCCCTTCGTGTTCGACCAGGGGCCGGGCCTCGGCAAATGGAAGCCGGCCAACTACGAGCACAACTTCTATGGCCCGATGCCGCTCCGCTTCGGCCTCGAGCACTCGCGCAACCTCATGACGGTGCGCCTGGCGCAGAACCTCGGCATGGACAAGGTCGCCGCCACGGCCGAGCGATTCGGCATCGTCGACCACATGCCGGAGCAACTCGCCATGGCGCTCGGCGCCGGCGAGACCACGCTCCTGCGGCTGACCACCGCCTATAGCGAGCTTGTCAACGGCGGCAAGAAGATCACGCCCAGCCTCATCGACTGGGTGCAGGATCGTCACGGCAAGCTCGTCTATCGCCACGACCAGCGCCCCTGCCCCGAGTGCAGCAACGTCGCCTGGCACGACCAGGACGTGCCCGATCTGCCGGATACGCGCGAGCAGCTCGACGACCCGCGCAGCATCTATCAGGTGGTCGCCATGCTGCAGGACGTGATCGCGCGCGGCACTGGGGTGCGCGCGCGCGTGTTGGGCAAGCCGATCGCCGGCAAGACGGGCACCACCGACGACGACAAGGACACCTGGTTCATCGGCTTCACCCCCGACCTCGTCTGCGGCGTCTACATGGGCTTCGACCAGCCGCGCACCCAGGGCCCCAAGGAGGAGGGCTCCACGGTGGCACTTCCCGTCTTCATCGAGTTCATGCAGCAGGCGCTCAAGGACAAGCCCGCGATACCCTTCCGCATCCCGCCGGGATTGACCATGGCGCGCGTGCGCGAGGCCGACGGGCTGGCCGCCAGACCCGGCGACAAAGGGATCGTGCTCGAGCCCTTCAAGCCCGGCACCGTGCCGCAGGCGGCGGGGCCGGTGCTCGACGGCAGCGAGGAGGGCAGCGCTTCCGGCGAGGCTCCGCTCCGCGTCCCTGCCGCCTCCGAGGGGACAGGCGGAATCTATTGAGGGAGGCGGGCGAAATCGGCGGCGGGGCCTTCGGCCTTGCTTAGTCGCCGCCCCCCGCCCTAAGAGAAGCGCATGCGCAGCGAGATTCAAGCCTTGGCCGGCCAAATCGAGCAGTCCCTCGAGCTGCTGAGGAGGCATCTTTGACCTGGAGAACGCCGAGCGGAGGCTCACGGCGCTGAACGCGCGCGCCGAGGACCCCAAGCTCTGGGAGGATCCAAGGGCGGCCCAGCGCGTCATGCGCGAGCGCACGCTTCTCGAGAAATCGCTCGCCAACTATCGCGCGCTCGAGCGCGAGTACAAGGACAGCCTCGAGCTCATCGAGATGGCCGAGGCTGAGGGCGACCAAGGCGTTGCCGCGGACGCCGAGGCGAGCCTGCGCTCGGTCCAGACGCGCGCGGCCAAGCAAGAGCTCGAGAGCCTGCTCTCGGGCGAGGCAGATGCCAACGACGCCTTTCTCGAGGTGCATGCCGGCGCCGGCGGCACCGAATCCCAGGATTGGGCGGAGATGCTCTTGCGCATGTACATGCGCTGGGCGGAGCAGCACGGCCACAAGGTGGAGTTCATCGAGGAGAGCCCGGGCGAGGAGGCGGGCATCAAGTCCGCCACGGTCCAGATCTCCGGCGAGAACGCCTACGGCTGGCTCAAGGGGGAATCGGGCGTGCATCGCCTGGTGCGCATCTCGCCCTTCGATTCGAACGCGCGCCGGCACACCAGCTTCGCCTCGGTATGGGTCTATCCCGTGATCGACGAGGCGGTCGAGACCGACATCCAGGAGAAGGACCTGCGCATCGACACCTACCGCGCCTCGGGGGCCGGCGGCCAGCACGTCAACCGCACCGACAGCGCGGTGCGCATCACGCATCTGCCCACCGGCATCGTCGTGCAGTGCCAGAACGACCGCTCCCAGCACCGCAACCGCGCGATGGCCATGGCCATGCTGAAGGCGCGGCTCTACGAGGAGGAGCTCAGGCGGCGCGAGGCGGAAATCCGCAAGGAGCACGAGGCCAAGAGCGAAATCGCCTGGGGCCACCAGATTCGCTCCTACGTGCTGCATCCTTACCAAATGGTGAAGGACTTGCGCACCGGTGTGGAGACGAGCGATTCGCGCGGCGTGCTCGATGGCGACCTCGATCCCTTCCTTGCGGCCTCGCTCGCAGGACGCATCAAGGGCGGTGTCGGGCCGGGGGCGGCTTCCGGCACCGAGCCCGCGGCGCCGTAGCGAGTTCGTCTCGCCGCATCGGCGGCCGGCGCTTCATCCGCACCGCGAATGTCGGATGTCTCAAATGAGCGGGCTAACCGTCTGACACACGGAGGAATTCAGAGCAGGACCGAGGCTAGCAGCAGCGAAAGCACGCCCACGGCGATGGCCGCCATGGGGAGGATCATGTACCAGTCGCGGTGCCGGAGCTGCATGCGGAGGCGCTTCATCTTGTCCCTTATACGCGGGGAAGCCCGCGACCTTGCGCCGGGCCGGGCTCAGGGCATAGATCGGGATGCTGATGCCTTGGGTCAGAGGATAGGCGGCAAAAACCCGGCTGAACAAACGGAAGCCGCCGAGGTCCGCGACGATGGTCGGCATCGCGGCCGCGACGATGGTGTTCTCGACAGCAGCCATCAAGGTCGCGATGATGCAGGCCGCGAGCACCGGCGCGCGCCCATGGCAGCAGGTGCCGTGGCGTCGGCGGCGGCTTGGGCGTGCGCTTGGAGGGGAGGCACTCGGCTCGGCATGGCTCTTTACGGTTTGAGTGATCGTGCCGCGAGGGCCGAGCGAGCCCCGGGG
>DASPPM010000028.1:0-8816 GCA_035625535.1 Alphaproteobacteria bacterium | reverse complement strand
AATCGCCGGCCCGCGCGTGCTCGAGCACATGGTGGATACGGTGCTCTATTTCGAGGGCGAGCGCGGCCACCAGTTCCGCATCCTGCGCGCGGTCAAGAACCGCTTCGGGCCGACCGACGAGATCGGCGTGTTCGAGATGACCGACCGCGGCCTCATGGAGATCGGCAATCCCTCGGCCCTCTTCCTCTCGGAGCGCGAGCGCGCGGTAAGCGGCTCGGCGGTCTTCGCGGGGATGGAGGGGACGCGTCCCATGCTGGTCGAGATCCAGGCCCTCCTGGCCCCCTCCTCGCTGGCCACCCCGCGGCGCGCGGTCGTCGGCTGGGATTCGGCACGGCTTGCCATGGTGCTCGCCGTGCTCGAGGCCCGCTGCGGGCTTGCTCTTATCGGACGCGACGTCTATTTGAACGTTGCAGGCGGCCTCCGGATCGCGGAGCCGGCGGCGGACCTCGCGGTCGCCGCGGCACTGGCATCGTCGCACATGGACATGCCGGTTGCGGCCGACACGGTGGTGTTCGGCGAGATCGGGCTCTCGGGCGAGGTGCGCCCGGTGAACCATATGGATCAGCGCCTCAAGGAGGCGGCAAAGCTCGGTTTCAGCCACGCGATCGTGCCGCCACGCCCGCGCAAGGGCGGCCGAGCGAGGCAGGGCGCGGCGCTTGGCGTGGGCGGCATGAGGCTTACTGAGGTCGGCCGCCTCCACGAGCTGCTCGCCTTGTTCGAGGGCGGCGAAGCCGGCCTTGCGGACAACCGGGACAGCGCGAGACGCGCCCCGTCAAGGGTATGAAGACAAGCGCGCCATGAACACCGCCGACGTAGCCGTCATCGTCATCTTGCTGATCTCGGGGCTCTTCGCCCTCATCCGCGGCTTCGTCAAGGAGGTGCTGGGAGTGGCCGCCTGGGTGGGTGCCGCGTTTGCCACCCTCTATCTTTTCCATTGGGTGACCCCCTGGTTCCGCGGCTTCATCGCGGTACCTTGGCTTGCCGACGGTGCCGCCGGCGTCACGATCTTCGTGATCGCGCTGGTCATCCTCTCCGCCGGGAGCCATGCCATCGCGCACCGAGTGCACCAGAGCCACTTCAGCACGCTCGACAAGTCGCTCGGCCTGGTGTTCGGACTCCTGCGGGGAGCGGTGGTGGTCTGCCTTGGATATCTCGCCCTCGGTTGGGCCTTCAGCTCGGCTGACCAATATCCCTCCTGGGTGCGCGGAGCGCGCACCATGCCCATCATCGAGCGCGGCGCCAAGCTTATCGAGCAGCTCATTCCCGAGAGCGCGCGGCACCGCGGCGCGCAGGCGGTCAACGAAGCCGCGACCAAGGCGCGCCAAGGCCTGGAAGCGAAGCGCGACTTCGATCAGCTGAGCCAGCCCGCGCCCAAAGCGGACACGCCCAAGGAGCACGAAGGGTACAACCGCGACGAAATCAAGGACATGAACCGGCTGTTCCAGAGCACCCAGTGACGATGGCGCCATGACGACACGGACCATGCCCACCACCGACCCCTTCGACGACGACAAGCTCAAGGAGGAGTGCGGCATCTTCGGCATCTTCGGCCACGCCGACGCCGCCGCGATGACGGCCCTCGGCCTCCATGCGCTCCAGCATCGCGGCCAGGAAGCGGTTGGCGTCGTCAGCTATGACGGCCGGCAATTCCATCAGCACCGCGCGCTCGGCCTCGTCGGCGACAATCTCAACAGCGAGGACGTGATCGCCACGCTGCCGGGCCGCATGGCGATCGGCCACGTCCGCTACGCGACCCAGGGCGCCACCGTCCTGCGCAACGTCCAGCCGCTCTTCGCCCATCTCCAGCAAGGCGGCTTCGCCGTCGGGCACAACGGTAATCTCACCAACGCCGTGGCGCTGCGCGAGCGCCTCAAGCGCCGCGGCTCGCTCTTCCAGTCGACGACCGATACGGAGGTCATCGTCCACCTCATCGCGACCAGCGAGCAGGGCACGCTGATCGACCGCATCGTGGACGCGCTGCGCCAGATCGAAGGCGCCTATTCCCTCATCGCCATCAGCGAGGAGGCGGTGATCGGGCTCAGGGACCCCCTTGGCGTGCGGCCGCTCGTGCTCGGCAGGACACGCGACGGGGCTGAAATCCTCACCTCCGAGAGCTGCGCGCTCGACATCATCGACGCCGAGTTCGTGCGCGACGTCGAGCCGGGAGAGCTCGTGGTGCTCGACAAGAAGGGCGTGCGCTCGCTCAAGCCGTTCCCGCCCATGCGCCGGCGCTTCTGCATCTTCGAATACGTCTACTTCGCCCGGCCCGACAGCAACGTCGAGGGCCGCAGCGTCTATGCCGTGCGCAAGCGCATCGGGGCCGAACTCGCGCGCGAGGCGCCGGTGCCCGCGGACGTGGTGATCCCGGTCCCCGATTCGGGCGTGCCCGCCGCGATCGGCTACGCCTCCGAGGCCGGCATCCCCTTCGAGCTCGGCATCGTCCGCAACCACTATGTCGGGCGCACCTTCATCGAGCCGACCGAGCAGATTCGGTATTTGGGCGTCAAGCTCAAGCACAACGTCAATCGCAGCTTCATCGAGGGCAAGCGCGTCGTGCTGGTGGACGACAGCATTGTGCGCGGCACTACCTCGCGGAAGATCGTCGAGATGGTGCGCCAGGCGGGCGCGCGCGAGGTGCATATGCGCGTCTCGAGCCCGCCTACCACGCACTCGTGCTTCTACGGGATCGACACCCCGGAGCGCAAGGAGCTGCTCGCGGCGAGGCTCGACGTGGAGGGCATGCGCGAGCTCATCGGCGTCGACAGCCTCGCCTTCATCTCGATCGACGGGCTCTATCGCGCCGTCGACAGCGTCGCGCGCGACAGTGCGCACCCGCAGTTCTGCGACGCGTGCTTCACCGGCGACTATCCGACCACGCTGACCGATCACCAAGGCGGAGAGAAGACGCCGCAGCTCTCGCTCCTCGCCGAGATCGCCTAAGCATGGCGGCACTCGCAGGGCGTGTCGCGCTCATCACCGGCGCCTCGCGCGGCCTGGGTGCCGCGGTCGCCAAGCGCTTTGCCGCGGAGGGCGCCCACGTCGTCCTCATCGCCCGCACGGTCGGCGGTCTCGAGGAGGTGGACGACGCGGTCCAGGCCGCAGGCGGTAAGGCGACCCTCGTGCCGCTCGATCTCAAGGATTTCGATGAGATCGACCGCCTGGGCGCCGCACTCTACGAGCGCTACCGCCGCCTCGACATCCTCGTCGGCAATGCGGGCATGCTCGGCGTGCTCTCGCCCCTCGGCCACATCGACCCCTCCGTATGGAGCGAGGTGATGGCCGTCAACCTCACCGCCAACTGGCGCCTGATCCGCAGCATGGACCCGCTCTTGCGCCAGTCGGATGCCGGCCGCGCCATCTTCGTGACTTCGGGCGCCGGCTCGAGCGTGTTTCCCTATTGGGGCGCCTACGCGACGAGCAAGGCGGCACTCGAGATGATGGCGCGCACCTACGCGGGCGAGGTGACGAAGACGACGGTGCGCGTCAATCTCATCGACCCGGGCGTCGTGCGCACCGCCATGCGCGCCGCGGCTTTTCCCGGCGAGAACCCGGCGAGCCTGCGCCACCCCGACGAGGTGGCACCTCGCTTCGTCGAGCTCGCCAGCCCCGCCTGCACGCGGCACGGCGAGGTGCTGCGCTGCGCGTAGCGGCTGCCGCTCATTCCGCGGAGAAGATCGGCTTGCCGAGGAAGCTGCCGGCGAAGAGGTAATCGAGCGCGAAATGAAGCTGGGCGGCGACGCCCGGGCCGACGCCGGTCGCGCGCGTGGCCGGCACCAGCGCCTCGATGCCGAGCTCCCATCCCTCGCCCGCATAACTGACGCCGGGAGCCACGGAGAGCTGGGCTTTCTTGCCGTAACTATTGCCGCTCGGCGTCAAGGAAAAGAGCTCGACCATCGGCGTCATGTTCTGGATGAACGCGGGCAGCGCTACGGGTTCCACTTTCGATTCGAGATAGGGAATCGAATACTCGAGCGCGAAGCCTGCCTGCCACATATTGGGGCGCGGGGCCGCGTCGCCGATCTGATAACCGAAAAGGACCGCGACGGCGAAGGGTCGCAGATATTCGGGGCCGAGCTCGCCCATGCCCTTGCCCAAGGTGAGCGAGGGCGCAGTGGCGCCTATGGCGGATGCGCCGATGCGCGGTGCACCGGTGCCGCCCCACTCGCGATTGACGCCGGGGGAGAGCAGGAACTCGTCATCGGGACCGAGAATCGCCAGATACTTCGCCCGGGTCTGGAGGTTCTGCCAGCCCGTAAAGGTGGCGCCGTCCGCCCGGCTTAGCCAGCTGTAGCCTTCCTCGACGCCGACGCTGAGCCGCTCGGTAATCGTCTTGTTGTAGACCGCGCTCGGGTTGGTCAAGCGGCTGCCGGAGGCGGGTTGCTGCGTCGTTGTGGTGATATAGAACTCGTCCGAGGGTGCGATTTGGGGAAGCAGGATCGTCGCCGGGAAGAGGCGGTCGCCGGCGGCGGTATAGGCGTCCGCGCGGGCGGCCAACGCTGGAAGAAGAATTGCGGCGAGCGCGCCTGCGCGCGCAAAGTCAGCGAGGCGCCCGCTCCGCCGACCGCCCGTTCCCGCGTAGCCCACTTCCCCCTCCTCGTCTCCGTCCTCGACGAGCCTCCTCTTATCGCAGATGACTCCACCCTCTTGCGGCGGCCGTGTCAACCGCGTCAAATCGAGGCGCTACTTGGATGTGGCGACGAAGACCCCGTCCCAGTCGGGGCCCGGAGGATGGGCCGCATAGTGCTCGATGCGCTCCCCGTAGAGTTCGTAGAGATGCGCTAGCCGGGCGTCGAGCCGCGCACACTCACCAAGTGCCGTGAGGGCGCGCGGCCAATCCTGCGCGCGGTAAGCGGCAAGCATGGCGTCATGGCGCTCGACAAGGGCCCGAAACTCCGGCGCTTGCGCGACCGTGCGGTCGCCCAGGAGTGCGAAGATGCGCACCGCTTCCTTCTTGCCCTTGACGGCGATGAGATCGAGCTCGAGCGCCGCCCAGATCGGGGCCTTTCTGCGCGTCGTCTCGCCCATGACGATGTCGACGCCGTAGGTCTTCGATTGTCCTTCGAGCCGCGAGGCGAGATTGACCGCGTCGCCCAGGACCGAATAGTCGAAGCGTTGGTCGGAGCCCATGTTGCCGACGACGCACTCGCCGCTGTTGAGTCCGACGCCGATCTTGAGCGGAAAGAACGGGCGCTTCTCCGCCGCTGCCTCGGCCGCGAGCCGGGCGTTGACGCCCTCAAGCTCGCGAACCATGGCGAGCGCGCTCGCACAGGCGTGGTCGGCGTGGTCCGCATCCTCGAGCGGCGCATTCCAGAATGCCATGATGCAGTCGCCCATGTATTTGTCGATGGTGCCGCGCTCGGCCATGATGATGTCGGTCATCGGCGTCAAGAAACGGTTGATCAGGTGCGTGAGCCCTTGCGGGTTCGCCTTGAATTGCTCCGAGATCGAGGTAAAGCCGCGCACGTCGCAGAACAGGAAGGTCATCTCGCGCAGCTCGCCGCCGAGCCGCAGGCGCTCGGGGTGTGCTGCGAGCAGATTGACCATATCGGGCGCCAGATAGCGCCGGAACGCGCTCTTGATGCGGCGGCCGTCGCGATCGACGACCCAATAGCGGAACAGCAGCACCGTCAAGGTCGCCGCCGCCAAGGCGACCAGCGGTTCGACAAGCGGCAACCAGAGGCCGCGAAGGAAGGCGAGCTGTGCCGCTGCGGCCCACGCGGCGAGCGGAGCGCTGCCGGCCAGCACGGCTCCGCGCGTAGGCAGTACGGCCATCGTCGCCCCGGTCATGGCCGCGAGCAAGAGAACCGCAACGAGGACGAGCGCCGGCCATGGCGGTGGGTCGTCGGCGATGAAATCGCGAGCGAGGATGCTGTCGATGATATTGGCCATGCGCTCGACCCCCGGCAGCGGCGTGACGCCGAAGGGCGATGCAAACGCGTCGCTGCTGCCGAGGAAAGAGGCGCCTATCAGGACCGCGCATCCGCGCAAGGCCGGGGCCGGAACGCGGCCCTCCACCAAATCGAGAAAGGAGAAGGTGGGGAAGGTGCCGCGCGGTCCGCGATAGTTGATGAGAAGCCGCATGGCCGGGTCGGTCGGAATGAAGGTCTCGCCGATGCGCACGCCCGTCCCGAGCGCCAGGCCGACGTCCGGCCACGGCACACCGAGATATGCCGCGGCCACGCGCACGGCCATGGAGGGCAGGAAGTCGGCCTCGAACGGCAAGGCGAGATAATCATAGCGAGGGGCGCCGTCGCGGTCGTAGGCGATGTCGACATGACCGAGGCCGAGAGCGGCCTT
This sequence comes from Alphaproteobacteria bacterium, assembly GCA_035625535.1. Classification (GTDB taxonomy): domain Bacteria; phylum Pseudomonadota; class Alphaproteobacteria; order JACZXZ01; family JACZXZ01; genus DASPPM01. Next base: position 2,519 of record DASPPM010000028.1, on the reverse strand, counting down.
GGCCAGCACCTCGACCGGCGGCACGGCGGAGAGCGGGCGAAGCGGGAATAGCGGTTCCTGCGGACTCTTGTCGAAGAACGCATAGGCGGCATCCGAAAGATAAGACGGTGCTGTGCCCGGCGGCCCCGTGAAGGCGAAGCCGAGGGGGAGCAGCACATTTCCGGAAGACCTAATGGCCGCCGCGAATTCCGCATCGGGGTCATTGGCGGCAAAACGTTCCAAAGCCGCGCGGAGCGGAGCACTCTCTTTTCCCGAAAGTGCGGCTGCTGCACTCCCTGCCGCGGCGCGCAAGGGCGCTGGAACGGGCTCGTCGGGCTCGGCAAAAAGAAGATCGAAGACGATGAGCTTGGCGCCCGCGCGATCGAGCGCCTCGAGCGCCTTGGCGAAGAGGCGGCGGCTGAAGGGCCAGCGGCCGAGCGCTGCGATGCTGCGGTCATCGACCAAGATCACCGCGACCTCCGGCCCCGGCGCGCGCACGCCGCGGATGCGGAAGCGGAGATCGAGGGACGCGGTCTCCAGGCCGCGCAAGACCGCGGTATCGCCGAAGACCGTGAACAACAGCACGACCACCGCCGCGGCGACCAGCGCCAACCCCGCCTCGCGCATGCCGCGTGGGACGCTCAAGCCTTTTCCCTAATTCAAGCTGGTCCGCGCGATGACCTTGTCGAATTCCGCCTGCGTCCAGACCCTCGGCGGAACCGGGGCCCTGCCGGCCTCGATCCTCGCACCCCAGCGGGCGGGAATGCTCACCTCGCTCCTCGTGGCAAGGCTCGTCAGGCTCACGCTCCCGCTCAGCACGCCCACCTGGGTCGATGTCGGCAGCGCCTCGATGAACCAATCGGTCGAGCGCACCGCCGCGACGCCCGTGGCGGTATCGACCTCGAAGTGCGAGGCCTGACCAAAGGGGGACACCACGGCCCGCAGCAGCCCGCTCGCCAACGCGAGCTTGGCGTCGCGGCGCCCTGCGGCACTATCCAGTTTGTAGGCGGCGATGGTCAGCTTGGTCCCCGAGGCCACCGATATGATCGTGCCGTCACTCATGCGCAGCTTCAGCTTGGAGCCTTCCGGCACATCCACAGTGTCGCCCTCGTGGACGGGATCGCCGATCTTGAGCGCGCTGCGCTCTCCGCCCGCCTCGAGGAAGCATTGGGCGCTCAAGGCGAGGACTTCGCCTGCCTGCGGCGCCGTCCAGGCGCTCCGGATCGGGAACAACGCAAGAGATATGACCAGCGTGAGCATGATCGCTGTTCTGGCCGGCATGGTGCGCTCCCCTCAACGAGTTGCCACTCGATGTTAGGCATCGCCCGCTTCTGCCGCAAGCCGGCGTAGCCCACCCGACTTACGTCCTGTCGTAGGGATTTTCGCCCCGCCGCAGGCTCAAGCGAATGGGCACGCCGGGAAGTGCGAAGGCTTTGCGCATGGCATTCGCGAGATAACGCAGATAGCTCTCCGGCAGGTCCTCGAGCTTGTTGCCGAAGAGTGCAAAGCTTGGCGGCCGCGTCTTCGCTTGGGTGATGTAACGGATCTTGCTGCGCCGGCCGCGGGTCACGGGCGGGGGGTGTGCCGCCACCACCTCGGCGAGAAAACGGTTGAGCTTGGCCGTCGGCACATGCCGGTTCCACAGCGCGTGAGCGCGGAACACGGCGTGCATCATGCGATCGAGGCCGGCACCCGAGAGCGCGGAGACGGGCACGAGGGTGACACCCTGCATCTGGTGCAGCGAGATTTCGATGCGCTCGCGCATCTCTCGCAATATCTTCGCCTGGTTCTCGACGAGATCGCATTTGTTGACCGCGATGACGAGCGCCCTCCCCTCTTCGGCCACGAGGCTCGCCAAGCCGAGGTCCTGGTGGTTGAGCGGGTCGGTGGCCTCGACGACGAGGATCACCACCTCGGCGAAGCGCACCGCGTTGAGGGCGTCGGCGGCGGAGAGCCGCTCGAGCCGTCCGCTCACCTTGGCGCGGCGCCTCAATCCCGCCGTATCGACGAGGCGGATCTCGCGGCCCTCGTAACTCCAGTCGAGCGCTATGGCATCGCGCGTGACCCCCGGCTCGGGCCCGGTCAGCATGCGCTCCTCGCCAAGCAGGCGATTGACGAGCGTCGATTTCCCGACATTGGGGCGACCGAGAATGGCGAGTTGGACCGGCCGCGCCCGCTCCGGCGCCGGCGCCGCGCCTGCGGCTTCCTCACCGGCCTCGGCCGCACCCGGGAGCGTCGGCGCATGGCGACGCAGCGCCTCCGCGAGCTCGGCCATCCCGAGGCCGTGCTCGGCGGAGATGGCGATGGGCTCGCCCAAGCCTAAGCTGTGGCATTCGGCAAGGGTGGCTTCCGCGACGTTGCCCTCGCACTTGTTGGCAACGAGGATCACCCTCTTGCCGTAGCGGCGCAACCGCCGCGCGAACTCGGCATCGAGCGGCGTCAAGCCGGCTCTGGCGTCGATCAAGAGAAGCGCCACATCGGCGTCCGCGACCGCGCGCTCGGTCTGGGCGAGCATGCGCGTGGCGAGCGCCGCACCACGG
>DASPPM010000027.1:0-2944 GCA_035625535.1 Alphaproteobacteria bacterium | reverse complement strand
GCCACCACCGCCTGGGTCGTCTTCATGCGCCGTGCGAGCTGCTCTTGCGTCAGGCCGGCGCGCGCACGCGCCTCGATGAGCGCCGAGGCCAAGGCAAACTCGTCCGCAATTGCATCGAACTCGCGCGCATAGGCGGGGTCGCTTTTCATCCACTTGCGATGCAGGTCGCGAGCGCGGATTTCCTTCATATCACCTCTTTCGCCCGCCGGCGCGGCGCGTCCCCAGAGGGAGTCAAAGCATGGGCCAGCGGGTGGACTTGGTCTCATGCTAGAGCATGCTCCGATGGCGCGGAGTCACCCCCTCACCCAGCTCCGGCTAAGCTCGACTTCGTCTCGCTAAGCCTACGCAACCCTCTCCCCCTTGAGGGGGCGAGGGCGGGATAAGAGCAAACGTTGTGCCTACCTACCCAGAAAATGCGCAAGGCCCTGGCGACGGTGCCCGCTCGCCGCTGCAAAGCCGAGCTGAGCCCGCTCGCCAGGGTCCGAACGGCCCTCCGCCCCGGCGCCGAGACGCCCAGCACCTCGAGCGGAGCGCTGGCAATCTCTCACATCGCCCTGGGCCGATCAGAGCGAGGTCGCATTCGAGATATCCCCGGCAATCGAGTTGAAGGTGGCAGCCAGGTCGACCCCGAGGAGCGAGACGGCCGCGATGATCGCAACCGCGATCAGCGCCGCAATGAGGCCATACTCGATGGCGGTCACGCCCTCCGTCGAGCGCAGCGCGAGTGCTGAAATCAAGGCTATTTTGAGCTTTTGCACGGCCAAACCTCCCCATTCGGTTTAGGCGGCATGCCTCTCGCTGATACGCGGCCGTCGGCAATAACCTGCGGTTGAGCTCGTTTGGTCTCCCGATCGCAAAGGAGCCGGCGCCCGCTGGTGCCTGACCCTGATATCTGGGGCACCCCCTCAAGCGCCGCACCTTGGCGCGCTACATCCGCGGACAGCTTCAAGCCATTGATGCAAGTCAAGGCGTTCCGGGCGCGACCCGACAAGACTAGCGCGCGGGTGCCCACGAGGGAAGGGGTGCGCCATGAAGACGATCCTTGTGACGGCCGGCGGCAGCACCACCGACCGGGCCGTGTTCGCGACCGCCCTCTCAGCGGCCCGCCCCTTGGCGGCCCACCTCGAGTTCTTTCACGTGCGCATCACCGCCGAGGAGGCGGCACTCTTCACGCCGCACGTGGAATTCGCCCGCGGGCCGGCCATCCGGGACGCGATTGCCCGGCTGCGCGACGAGGAGATCACCCGCTCCGCCGCGGCATTGCTCCACTTCCGCACGCTCTGCAAGGAGGAGAACATCGAGATCGTCGACGTGCCAGGCACGAGGAAGCGCTTGAGCGCGAGCTGGCGCGAGGAGACCAATAGTGCTGAGAGCCGCCTCATGCTGCGCGCGCGCCACAACGACCTCGTCGTGATCGCGCGTCCCACCCGGGCGAACGGAATGCCCGCGGACCTGCTCGAGACCCTCTTGGTCGGATGCGGCCGGCCGCTCCTGATAGCGCCCACCAAGGCGCCCGAGAGCGTGAGCCGCACCGTGATGGTGTGTTGGAAGGAGACCCCCGAGGCGGCCCGGGCGCTGGCCGCAGCACTGCCGCTGCTCGCCAAGGCCGAGCGCGTGCTCTTCACCGCCGTGGTCGAACGCGGCCAGCCCTCGAGCGAGACGCTCGCCGATATCGCCCGCCAGATGGCATGGCACGGCATCCGCGCCGAGCCGCAGCTCTTGGACAACGACGGCCGACCGACGGCACTCCAGCTCGCCGCGCAAGCCGCCGCGTGCCATGCGGAGCTCATGGTGATGGGGGCCTATGGGCGCGGCAGGATGCGCGAGCTGATCTTCGGCGGCTGCACCCAGTCCGTGCTCGACGGGGCGGAGGTGCCGGTGCTGCTCCTCCATTGAGGCGGCTTGCGCGAGCCCGGCGGCGATTGCCTGGAGCGATGCTTTCGGAGCGGACCGCGGAATCGTCCCGGGCTCAGATGCAGTGGGTTCGGATCGGCGCGAAGCCGTTGAACTCGACCGAAGCATAGCTCGCCGTGTAGGCGCCGGCCGAAAGAAAATCGAGCGGATCGCCGATCTTAAGGTCGAGCGGCAGCCGATAATCCGCCCGTCGATAGATCACATCCATGCTGTCGCAGGTGGGCCCGGCAAGAATCGCGCGCTCGCACGGACCGCCCTCATGCGGCGTGCGGATGCGATAATGGATGCGCTCGCCCGCGCTCTCGGGCAGGCCGTTGTAGCGTCCGGCATCGAGATACACCCAGCGGCGACGGACGTGACGCGACTTTCGCGACACGAGGAGAACCTCGCTCCTAAGGATGCCGGCGTCGCCCACCAGGTAACGGCCGGGCTCGACGAAAAGACGCGGCATCGCGGCGCCGAAATGCTCGGTGAGCGCGGCCTCGATCGCCGCGCCATAGGCGGCAAGGGGTGGTACGGGCGTGCGATATTGCGCGGGAAATCCGCCGCCGAGATTTATCAGCTCGAGATCGAGACCCGCCCGCGCGCAGGCCTGGAACACGCGGGCGGCGTCGGCGATCGCGCCACTCCAGCGCCGGGGCTCGGTTTGTTGCGAGCCGACGTGGAAGGATACGCCAACGGGCCGCAAGCCGAGCGTCCGCGCCCGTTGCAGGAGAGCGATCGCCATTTCGGGAACGCAACCGAACTTGCGGCTCAACGGCCATTCGGCCCCCTTGCCCCCGACCAGGAGGCGGCAATAGACGCGCGAGCCTGGGGCGCTCCGCGAGATCTTCTCGAGCTCGGCAATGCTGTCGAAGGCGAAGAGGCCGACGCCTTGGGCATGGGCATGGGCGACCTCCGCCTCGCGCTTGATGGTATTGCCGAAGGAGAGCCGCCCCGGGGGAATGCCGAGCTCATGGCAACGCCGCAGTTCGCCCTCGCTCGCCAGATCGAAGCTGGCGCCGAGCTCGGCAAGTGCCGCGATGACCTC
>DASPPM010000026.1:0-7695 GCA_035625535.1 Alphaproteobacteria bacterium | reverse complement strand
CGCGTTCACGCGCACGCCGAAGCGGCCGACCTCGGAGGCGAGCCCGCGCACCATCTGGATGATGCCGGCCTTGGTGGCACCGTAGATGGCGAGCCCGGGCTCGAGCGTGGTCGCGCGCACGGACGAGCTCGCGATCAGGCTGCCCCCGCCCTGCTTCGTCATCAGCCGGCCGAAGGCGCGCAGGAAATAAAAGGTGCCGCGCAGGTTGAGCTCGGCGACGCGGTCATATTCCTCGTCCGTGTAGTCGAGCATGGGCTTGCGCACGTGAACGGCGGGGGTCGTCAACGCGACGTCGACCCGCGCGTGGCCCCGCGCGACGGCTGCCGCGAGGGCGGCGATGTCTTTGGCACTGCCCGCGTCCACCACGTGGGCCTCTGCCCCGCCGGCATGCGCGAGGTCGGTGGCGGTCGCCATGACGGCATCCTTGTCCTTGTCGGCGCATATGACGGTGGCGCCGAGGGCGGCGAGCGCCTCGGCCGAGGCCTTGCCGATGCCCGAGGCCGCACCCAGCACGAGGGCGGTCTTGCCCGAGAGGTCGAAGAGGCGGCGGTAGGCGGCGAGCCGCGCGTCGATGGTGGGTTCCGTCTCGCTCATGATTTCCTCCTTGAGCGCCGCGATCAGCCGAATCCGAAGGCTCTCGGCAGCGACAGCGTGAACCACGGCACGAAGGTCACGATGAGGAGGCCGATCAGGAGCACCGTCAGATAGGGCGCCATCACGCGCGTGGCGGCCTCGATGTCGGTGCGCATGACGGCGCAGCAGACGTAGAAGCCGACGCCGGCCGGCGGGATGAAGGCGCCGATCCCCATGGCGATGATGAGCAGAATGCCGTAGTGGAGCTCGCTTATGCCGATTTTGCCGGCGATGGGAAGCAAGAGGGGGGCGAGCACGTTGAGCGCGGGCAAGCCCTCGAGCAGCGAGCCCACCACGATGAGGAGGAGGATCGAGCCGAGGAGGAAGAGCGTCGTGCTGTCATTGATGCTGTGCAGAAGCTCGACCAGGCGCTGCGGCACGTAGGCAATGGTGAGCGAGAAGGAGAAGCTCGACGCGGCGGCGAGGATGAAGAGGACGAGGCCCGTGAGGGTGGCGCTGTCGATCACGGTGCGCGCGAAGCTCCTGAGGTCCATCTCGCGATAGAGCACGATCGCGAGGAACAGGCCGTAAACGACGGCGAAGGACGATACCTCGGTCGGTGTCGCCACCCCGGTCAATATGCCGGCGAAGAGCATGACCGGCATCAAGAGCGGGAGCACGGCACCCAGGCCGGCGCGGAGCAGCGGCACGAGGGCCGTGCGCGGCCCGCGCGGCACCTTGGCGAGGCGGGCGCGCACGTAGATGAGCACCATCAGGCACACGGCGATGACCGCAGCGGGGACGAGGCCGGCAATGAAGAGGGCCGCCATCGAGAGCTTGGTGATCGAGCCCAGGATGAGCATGGCGATGCTCGGGGGCACCGTCTCGCCCATCGTCGCCGAGGCGGCCAGCACGGCCGCCCCCTCGGCGTCGCTCAGGCGCTCGCGCCGCAGCATGTCGCGCATCACCGAGCCGACCGCGGCCACGTCGGCGGCCTTGGAACCGGAGAGGCCCGAGACGAGGTACATGCTCAGCACCATGACCTGCAACAGGCCGCCGCGCAGATGGCCCACCGACGCCTGCACGAAGCGGATGAGGCGCAAGCTGATGCCGCCGCGCTCCATGATGAGGCCGGCGAAGATGAAGAACGGCAGGGCGAGCAGGATGAAGTTCCCGGTGCCGCTCACGATGTTCTGGGGCAATGCCACCATCGGCACCGTATCCGAGGTCCACAGATAGCTCGCCGCGGCGAGCAGCAACGCGAAGCCGACGGGAAGGCCCGCGAGTATGACGACGAGGAGCAAAAGGAGCGATGCGGCGATGGCGGCGTCGCCGGCGAACCACGGCAGCCAGGCCTCGCGCAGGAGGAATGCCGCCGTCACCAGAAGGGCGAGCGGCACGCCTACCGCCAATACCGCCCTGCGGTCCTGGCCCCTCAAGCGCTCGATCGCATAGACGGCGAGAAGCACCATGCTGCCGGTAAGGGGCAGGGCAATCGTCGCCGCCGGCAGCTGCAGGATCGGCGTCAGCTCGCCCCAGCCCGATTCGATGAAGGGCAGCGAGGTGGTCACGGTCACGACGGCCATGAGCAGCACGAGGAGATCCGAGAGCGCCGCGGCGGCGCGCTGAAGCCACGCGGGCAAGGCGTTGAGAACCACGCGGACGAAGGCGTGATGGCCGTGACGGTAGGCAACGATGCCGCCCACGAAGGTAAGGAGCGAGAGGGCCAGGCGCGCCACCTCGTCGGTCCACAGGAAGGAGCGGCCGAAGAAGCTGCGCGCGAAGACGTTGGCGAGGACCGCCGCGAGCTCGCCCAAGAGGGCCGCCACGAGCACCCCCTCTGAGAGGCGGTCGAGCGCCCGCAGGATGCGGTCGTTGCGCGCTGCCGGGGCCGCGATGTCGACCGCACCGCTCATAAGGCTTGGACGCCTCCCTCACCCCGACATGCGAACCCTTACGCCTTGCGCCCAGCCTCGACCATGGCGCGGAACTTCGCAACGTTGTCGGCACCCGCATATTCCGCGATGCGCTTGTAGGCCGGGTCCATCTTGGCGCGGAAGGGGGCGAGATCCGGGCGCGTCAGCTTGATCCCCGCCGCCTCCATCTTCGCGATCTGGTCCGCCTCCTGCTCGGCGATCAGCTTGCGCATGAGGTTGCCCGCGACCGCGCTCTCTTCCCGAAAGATCGACTGCTGGGCCGCGCTCAACTTCTTCCAGCTGTTGGCGCTCACCGTGTGGATCATGTTGTTGTAAACGTGACGGGTGAGCGCCAAGTGCTTCTGCACCTCGTAGAACTTGTTGTAGTAAATGACCGCGACGGGGTTCTCCTCGCCGTCGACCACGTTCTGCGAGAGCGCCAGATAGACTTCCGGAAACGCGATCGCCGTCACCGCGGCGCCGCACGCCTCCATCGCCGCTTGGATCTGAATCTCGGGCGGCGTGCGGATCTTGAGCCCCGCCACGTCCTCCGGCTTGAGGATGGGGCGCCTGTTGTTGGTGAGGTTGCGGAAGCCGTATTCCCAATTGGCGAGCAGGATGAAGCCCTGCTTCTCGGCGAGGGGGGCGAGCCAGGTCATGGCCGGCCCGTCGAGCACGCGGAAGACGTGCTGCGAATCGTCGAACACGAACGGGAGCGGCACGGCGGCGAAGGCCTTCTCGTACTTGTCGAGCTGGCCTTGCGTCGGCAGGCCCATGTCGATGACGCCGAGCCTGATCTGCTGGGCCTGCTCGGGGGGTGCCCCGAGCACGTTGTTGGGGAAGATGGTGATCTTGATCGCGCCCTGGGTGCGCGCCTCGATGCGGCTCGCGAACTGCTTGGCGGCGATATGGGCGGGGTGATCCTCCGCCGCGAAATGCGCGAAGCGCAGCGTCATCGGCGCCTGCGCGCGCGCGACGTAGGGGGCCGCGATGAGCGTGCCGAGGCCGAGGCTTCGCCCGAGAAACGTCCTGCGATCCATGAGAGCTCCTCCCTTTGCGATTTTGCGCCTTTGCGAGGTTAAGAGCGCGCGGAGCGAGGCGAGGGCGTCGCCTCGTCGGCCAAGCGGCGATAACGCATCTGGCTGTTCACGAGGTGCCGGCGCATCGCCTCGCGGGCGGCCTTGGCGTTGCCCGCCGCGATCGCGGCAGAGATGGCGCGGTGCTCGCCCTGGATCATCTCGAGATAGGCGCTTTGGCCATGGCCGTCGTGGACCGAGATGGGGATGCTCTGGCGCGGGATGACGAAGCGGCCGAGATACTCGAGAAAATGCGAGAACTGCGGATTGCCGGTGGCGAGTGCTATGGCAAGGTGAAAGGCGAAATCCTCGTCGACGGCGCTCTCGCCGCGCTTGATCGCCGCGTCGATCGCCGCGAGCGCGCGCACGATGCGCCGGCGCGCCGGCGCGCGCCCCCGCTCGGCGGCAAGCCCGGCCGCCTCGGCCTCCACGCTCGCCCTGAGCTCCATGACGTTGAGCACGTCCGCGATGGTGGAGGGCGCCTCGCCGGCGAGCCGGAAGGGACGGCGCCAGATGTCGTTCGCGACGAAGGCGCCGGCCCCCTGGCGGGTCGTCACCAGCCCCTCGGCGCGCAAGGCGGCGACCGCCTCGCGCACCACGGTGCGGCTCACCCCCATGGCGGCGACCATCTCCTGCTCGGTCGGCAGCCGCGCGCCCGGCGGGAGCTTGCCGCTCCTGATCTCCTCAGCGAGCCTCTCCGCGATCGAATGCGTCAAGTTGCGCTGCGGGGCGAGCGGCCGCATCATGGAGAGCTTGGCAAGACGCCGGGGCAATGCTAGGGTGACCCTGTTGTATGGTTATATTATAACTGCAAGCCTAGCACGGGCATGACCCGCGGTCAAACCGCGAGAGCGGCCACGGGCGCGCGGGCGCACCCGAGGCCAAGCGCACGCCCGCCGCGCTCACGCTTGGGGAACGGGCGTCGCGAACATGGGAGGACAACATGAGCTTTAGGCGAAACGCGCTTCGGCTCGGCGCCGCGGCAGCGGCACTGGCGCTCCTGGCGGCGCTTCCGATGCCCTCGGCCTCGGCCGAGGAGAAGATGGTCTTCAAGGCCTCGGACGTGCATCCCCCCGGCTATCCCACGGTGGTGGCCGTCGAGGACATGGGCAAGAAGCTCTCGGCCGAGACGGGCGGCCGCCTCAGCATCCAGATGTTCCCCTCGATGCAGCTCGGCGGCGAGAAGGAGGCGATCGAGCAGGCGCAGGTGGGGGCCATCCAGCTCGCGCGCGTGAGCGTGGGCGCGCTCGGCCCCGTGGTCGACGACCTCAACGTCTTCAATCTGCCGTTCCTCTTCCGCAGCGTCGAGCACATGCGCAAGGTGATCGACGGTCCGATCGGCCAGGAGCTGCTCGACCGGGTCACCAACAACCCGAACACGCATCTCGTCGGCCTGTGCTGGATGGATGCCGGCGCGCGCAGCATGTACGACACCAAGCGGCCCATCAAGAGCATCGAGGACCTGAAGGGCCTCAAGGTGCGCGTCATGGGCAACCCCATGTTCGTCGACATGATGAACGCGCTGGGTGCGAACGGCGTGCCCATGGGCTACGACCAGGTCTTCAGCGCGCTCCAGACCGGCGTGGTGGACGGCGCCGAGAACAACCCGCCGAGCTTCGTCTTCGACAACCACTACCAGGTCGCCAAGCACTTCACCTTGACCGAGCACCTCATCGTGCCCGAGATCCTCGTCTTCTCGCGCAAGACCTGGGATGGGCTCTCCAAGGACGACCAGGCGCTCATCGCCAAGCTCGCGCGCGCGGCGCAGTCCGAGGAGCGCACGCTGTGGGACGCCAAGGAGAAGGACGCCTTCGACAAGATGAAGGCGGCGGCCATCGACGTGGAGCGGATCGCCGACAAGACGCCGTTCCAGAACGCCGTCAAGCCGGTGTGGGACAAGTACGGCGCCAAATACGCCGATCTCATCAAGCGCATCGGCGAGGTGCACTGAGCCCGAGTCCCGCGGCCGCGCAAGGCCCTCACCCTTCCCATCGCTTCGCGATGGGCCCCTTCCCTCTCCCGCTTTGCGGGCTTGAGCCGCGAAGCGGATCAAGAGTTAGGGTGAGGGAACGCGCGCCGGCAAGAGGAGAAGCATGGCATCCGCCTTCCGCCGTTGGATGGACGCGCTCTATCTCTTGTGCGTGATACTCGCAAGCGCCTCGCTCGTGCTCATCTCGGCGGTGATTCCCTGGAGCGTCTATACGCGTTACGTCCTCAATCACGCCGCGTCATGGCCCGAGCCGATGGCGATCCTCTTGACCATCGTGCTCACCTTCTTCGGCGCCGCCGCGTGCTACCGGACGGGCATCCACATGCGCGTGACGGTGCTGCACTACCTGCTGCCGCCGCTCGGGATACGCGCGGTCGAGCTCGCAGCGGAGCTCCTGATGGGGCTCGCCAGCCTGTTCATGGTGATCTGGGGCGAGGGGCTGGTGGCGACGACCTGGCACCAGGTGATCGACGCGTTCCCCTTCCTCTCGGTCGGCGTCACCTATCTGCCCATTCCGCTCGGCGGCGTCGTCACCCTCCTCTTCGTCGTCGAGCGTCTTTTGATCGGAGCGCCCGCGGACAGGTGGGCGGCCCGCGAGCCGGCGGCGCCCGGCTGATACGGCGGGGCCTGGCGCATGGACATCGTCGTCGTGCTTCTCGCTCTCTTGGCACTCTTCGCCTTGGGCGTGCCGATCGCCTACGCGCTCGGGCTCGCCGCCCTCGTCGGCGCCTGGCGGCTCGGCATCCCGCCCGAGGCGGTCATGCTGCAGATCTCGAGCGGGGTCTCCAAGTTCGCCATGCTGACCATTCCCTTCTTCGTGCTGGCGGGCGCCATCATGGCGGAAGGCGGCATGGCGCGGCGGCTCGTGGCCTTCGCCAACGTGCTCGTCGGTCTCGTCCGCCTGCGCGGGGGGCTCTCGGCGGTGAACATCATCGCCACCACCTTCCTCTCCGGCATCTCCGGCTCGGCGGTCGCAGACACCTCGGCGATCGGCTCGGTGATGATCCCGCAGATGGAGAAGAGCGGCTATCCCCGCGTGTTCGCGACCAACGTGACGATCACCGCCTCCGTTCAGGCGCTCCTGGTGCCGCCAAGCCACAACGCGGTGATCTATTCGCTCGCGACCGGCGGCACCATCTCCGTCATCGCACTCTTCATGGCAGGCGTCGTGCCGGGCCTGCTGCTCGGCCTCGCCCTCCTCATGCTATGCATCGCACTCGCCTACAGGCACAAGCATCCGCGCGGCGAGACCGTGCCGCTCGGGGTGGCGGTCAAGCTCTCGATCGACGCACTCTGGGGCCTGATCACGCTCGCGATCATCCTGGGCGGCATCCTGGGCGGCGTGTTCACCGCGATCGAGGCGGGGGCGGTTGCCTGCGTATGGGCCTTTTTCGTCACCATGTTCATCTACCGCGACTACCGCTGGCGCGAGCTGCCGCTCCTCATCCACCGCACCATGCGCACGGTCGCGATGGTGATGACGCTCATCGCCTTTGCTGCAAGCCTCGGCTACATCATGGCGCTCATGCAGGTTCCGGCCAGGGTCACGGCCTTCTTCCTGACGCTGTCGCACGACAAGAGCGTGATCCTCCTGATGATCAACGCCATGCTGCTCCTCCTCGGCTGCGTCATGGACATGGCGCCGTCCATCCTTATCTGCACGCCCATCCTGCTCCCCGTCGTCACCAGCTTCGGCGTCGACCCGGTCCATTTCGGCATGATCATGATGCTCAATCTCGGCATCGGGCTGTGCCATCCGCCCGTCGGCTCGATCATCTTCGTCGGCTGCGCCGTCGGCAAGGTGACGATGGAGCAGGTGATGCGCCACATCTGGCCGTTCTACGCGGTCATGTTCGTGGTGCTCATGCTGGTGACCTTCATCCCCAGCATCTCGCTCTGGCTGCCGCACCTCTTGAAGCTGTGAGGGGGTGCCTCTCGTCGATCCGCTTCGCGGCTCGACCACCCCCTCACCTTGATCCTCCCCCGTGAAGAGGAGAGAGGAAAACTCGGAAGGCGTGAGTGATCGCCGCTACGCTTCCTCGCCGCCTACCGTCTTGCCGAGGCTCCTGGCGACTTGTCCGAGGGAGCGCGCGAGGCCCTCGCGCTCGCCCCGCCTGAGGGCGGCGAGGGCGCTGCGCTT
>DASPPM010000025.1:0-4228 GCA_035625535.1 Alphaproteobacteria bacterium | reverse complement strand
GAAGGAGCGCTTGCGGCTCGAGCGAGAGCTGCAAAGGCTCGAGAGCGAGATCAAGAAGCTCGAGGGCAAGCTCTCAAATCCCGACTTTGTCGCCAAGGCGCCCGAAGAGGTGGTGGAGGAGCAACGCGAGCGCCAGATGGGGCTGCATCTCCAGCACGCCCAGCGCTCGACGGCGCTCGAGCGGCTTGGCGGCGGTTGATCCCGCCGCACCGACCCTCGCGGAGAAGGTGAATTCGCTCGCCCGGGGTGTGCCATGGTGAGGCGCGCGGCCCGCTTCCTCAAGAGGCTGTTCACGGTCGATCCGGCCGAGCTGGTGCCGTCGGGACAGCGCGACCTGCGGCTCGACTTCTTCCGCGGCCTTGCCCTCTGGTTCATCTTCCTCGACCACATCCCTTCGAACCTGGTGAACTGGGTCACGGTGCGCAATTACGGCTTCAGCGATGCGACCGAGATATTCATCTTCATTTCGGGCTATTCGGCCTCGATCGCCTACGGCGGGACCATGCGGCGCCGCGGATTCTGGCTGGCGACGGCGCGCATCCTGCGGCGCTGCTGGCAGCTCTACGTCGCCCACATCTTCCTCTTCGTGATCTTCACCGCGCAGATCGCCTACGTCGCCGCACGCTTCAACAATCCGATGTTCTCCGAGGAGATGCAGATCGTCGATTTCTTCAACGATCCGTCGGCGACGCTCGTGCAGGCGTTGCTGTTGAAGTTCCGCCCGGCGAACCTCGACATCCTGCCGCTCTATATCGTGCTGTTGCTCGTCTTTCCGCTCGTGCTCTGGGCGCTCGAGCGCCGGCCGGCGTGGGTGCTCGCGGCCTCCGCCTTCCTCTACGGCGTCGTCCTTGCCACCCACATCAATTTGCCCGGCTATCCGCCTGGCGAGGGCTGGTTCTTCAATCCCTTCGCCTGGCAAATCCTATTCGTCATCGGGGCGTTGCTCGGCCGCGTGCATGGCAGCGCCGAACCGGCGTTGCCGCGCGATCGCGTGCTCCTCGGCACCGCACTCGCTTATCTCCTCTTCGCCTTTCTCGTGGCGATGAGCTGGCACATCCCCGAGCTCGCGCCGATCGTGCCGCAGTGGCTCGGAAACCTGATATATCCGATCAGCAAGACCGATCTCGACCCGCTGCGCCTGATCCATTTCCTCTCGCTCGCCTACGTGACCATGTGGCTCGTCGCCGAGGATGCGCCGTTCCTCAAATGGCGCGTATCGCGACCGCTCGTCAGGTGCGGCCAGCAGTCGCTCTACGTGTTTTGCGCCGGCATCGTGCTGTCCTTCTCGGGGCATTTCTTCCTCATCGAGGTGGACGACAGCTTCGTCGCGCAGCTCGCAGTCTCGGTTGCCGGCATCGCGCTGATGGTCGCACTCGCCTATCTGCTCGGCTGGTATCGCCGGGCCGAAAGAGCGGAGGGCGTCGAGCACAAGGGAAGCCCGCGGCCGCTGCCGCGCGCGTGACAAAGGAAACCAACATGAAAAACGGGGGGAAACCATAATGACGAGAAATCGGCGAGCGCGACCAGGCCATGGGCTGGGTCTCGCTGCGGCGCTTTTCTTGGTGCTCGGCGGCACGGCGGCGGCGGAAGCGTTGGACCAAGAGACGACTTGCGCGGTGCCGGAGGAGATCGCTAGCACGAAGCTGCCTCTGCCGCACGTGACGGCAAAGCTGAAGGCGCGGGAAGCGGTGCGCATCGTCGTGATCGGCTCGGGCTCGTCATCCGGCTTGGGCGCCTCCTCCCTCGCGGAGGCCTACCCTGCACGCCTCACGCGCGAGCTCGGAAAGCTCTTCCCCGACGGCAAGTTCGAGTTGACCAATCTCTCGAAGCGCGGCCAGCTCGCGAGCGAGATGGAGGCGCGCTTTGCCAGCGAGGTCGCAGCCGCGCACCCGGCACTCGTGATCTGGCAAAGCGGTACGGCCGACGCGGTCAAGGGCGTCGATCTGGCGAGCTTCGGGGAAGTGCTCGAGACCGGCATCGACAAGCTGCGCGCGCTCGATGCGGACGTCATTCTCATGAACAGCCAGTACAGCCCGCATACCTTGACCGCCCTCGATACCGAGCCGTATCGGGATTACATGCGCTGGGCCATCCTGAGCCGCTCGGCCATCCTCTTCCACCGCTATACCATGATGAAGTATTGGGTCGAGGAGGGGGTCATCGATTTCTCCAGCCCGTCCAAGGCCGAGCAGACGAGAAACGACGATTTGGTGCACGGCTGCATCGCCTATCGCCTGGCGCTATTGATCGAGAGTGCCGTCAAATCCGGCGCCGAGGGCGACGCCAAGGAATGATCGGCATCGAAATCGCCGAGAATAAGTAATTCGGCGGGACATAATCGACGCTGATCGCGGGTGCCAGACAGTATACGCAATGCTTAACGTTTGGTTTCACCGCTGGCTCAAGCCACCGCATGCTGTCGAAACCCTGCAACCTTGAGGCCTTTCGCTTTCCGCTGCGCGTGCCACAGGTCATGCTGCATCTGCATCCGTAGCCACGTCTCAGCCGTGCTCCATCCGGCCTTTTCGAGCCGGATCGCCATCTCCGGCGATACGCCGCTATGGCCGTTCAACAGCTCGGACAGCGCCTTACGCGTGACCCCCAAACCCTTGGCCGCCTCGGTAACACTCAAGCCGAGCGCCTTAAGACAATCCTCCCGGATGGTCTCCCCAGGGTGCGGCGGATTATGCATCCTCATGGTCATCCTCTCCCTTCGTCAGTGATAGTCAATCAGGTCAACATTGGTGGCGTCCTCGCCGTCAAACTCGAACACCAACCGCCAATTCCCGGATACCGACACGGCCCATTGTCCCTTGCGATCGCCCTTGAGGGGATGGAGCCGGTAACCGGGCACATTCATGCCGCCTGGCGCTGAGCTGGCGGCCAGCGTGGCGAGCAGGCGGCTCAATCGCGCAGCCTGCCGAGGGTTCACTCCGCTTCTGTCGCCGATAGCGAATAAGCGTTCCAGTCCCTTGTGGCGAAACCTCACGATCATCTATGTAACCTATAACGTATCGGGTTACAAAAGTCGAGCCCCCTGATCGGGCGCGCGCCGCAGAGATGAGCGCGGCAAGCCGGCTACCGGCGAACCCCATCCCATAGGGCGCGCCCGCGATATGCGCATCGCCGGGGTGCCAATTTGGCGCTGGTTGGGCCGGTGTCCCGCCACTATGCTTTGCCGCAAGTGACGAGGCCTAGCACGAGGGAATGCCCATGGCTCTCCGCAAGACGTCGAGGAACGGGGGTTTCGACAAGTCCAGGCTGCCGAGCCGTCACGTCTCGGTCGGTGACACCAGCGCTCCCCATCGCGCCTTCTATTACGCAATGGGCATGAGCGAGGCGGACATCGCGCGTCCCCTCGTGGGCGTGGTGACGACGTGGAACGAGGCGGCACCCTGCAACATCTCGCTCTCGCGTCAGGCCCAGGTGGCGAAGCTGGGGGTCAAGGCCGGCGGCGGCAGTCCGCGCGAGTTCACCACCATCACGGTGACCGACGGCATCGCCATGGGCCATGCCGGGATGAAGGCCTCGCTCGTGAGCCGCGAGGTGATCGCGGACTCGGTCGAGCTCACCGTGCGCGGCCATTGCTACGACGGCCTCGTCGGCATCGCCGGCTGCGACAAGTCGCTCCCCGGCATCATGATGGCGATGCTGCGGCTCAACGTGCCCGCGGTCTTTCTCTACGGCGGCTCGATCCTGCCCGGCAAATTCCAGGGCCGCGACGTCACCATCGTCGATGTCTTCGAAGGCGTGGGCGCGCGCGCGGCGGGACGCATGACGGCCGCAGAGCTCCACGAGCTCGAGTGCGCCGCCTGTCCCTCGGCCGGCTCCTGCGGCGGCCAGTTCACCGCCAACACCATGGCCTGTGTCTCCGAGGCGCTCGGCCTGGCGCTTCCGGGCTCGGCCATGCCGCCGGCCGCCTACGAGAGCCGCGACGCCTTCGCCGAGGCGGCGGGACTTGCGGTGATGGGGCTCATCAAGCGGCAGCTGCGGCCGCGCGACATCGTGACGCTGAAGGCGCTGGAGAACGCGGCGAGCGTGGTCGCGGCCTCGGGCGGGTCGACGAATGCGGGCCTGCATCTGCCGGCGATCGCGAATGAGGCGGGGATTCCCTTCACGCTGGCGGATGTGGTCGCGATCTCCCGGCGCACGCCTTATATCGCGAACCTGAAGCCGGGCGGCAAATACGTGGCCAAGGACCTCTATGACGTGGGCGGCGTGCCCGTCT
>DASPPM010000024.1:0-25651 GCA_035625535.1 Alphaproteobacteria bacterium | reverse complement strand
AGGCGGTGCTTGAGCCAGGGCCAGAGGCCGCCGGGCAAGGCGCGAATGATGACGACGAGGAGGAGGCCGTGGATGACGAGCTCGAGGCCCGGGAGGTCGAGGCCGAGCGCCGTGGTCAAGCTCAAGAGGAGCTGGCCGAGCGGGGCCAGGATGAAGGCGCCCACGATGGGCCCCATGAGCGTGCCGAGCCCGCCCACGATGGGGGCCAGGATGATGTCGATCGAGCTGCCGATCGAGAAGATGTGCTCGGGGAAGAGGTTGTTGTTGTAGAAGGCGTTGAAGGTGCCGGCGAGTGCCGTCATCGCCGCCGAGATCAGCACCGCCGCGATGCGCGCGCGGAAGAGGTTGATGCCGAGCGAGCGCGCCGCCTCCTCGTCCTCGCGGATGGCGAGCCAGTAGTAGCCGAGGCGCGAGCGCAAAAGGCCGGCGGAAAGCAGAAGGGCAGCCGCGGCGAGCGCCAGGATGAGATAGTAATACATCTCGATGCCGCCGCGGAGATCGAGGAGATCGAGGCGCTTCTCGGCCGCGACCGGAATGAACAGGCCGCCCGAGCCGCCGAGCCAATCGATATGGTCGAAGCCGATGCGCGCGACTTCGGCAAAGGCGATGGTGAGGAGCGCGAAATAGACGCCGGCGATACGGAAGCGGAAGCCGAGCCAGCCGATGACGGCGCCTGCCGCCGCGGCGAGGGCGATCCCGGGGAAGAGGCCCAGGAGCGGCGGCACGCCGAAGTGTACGAAAAGCGCCGCCGCCGCATAGGCGCCGAGGCCGACATAAAGCGCGTGCCCGATCGAGAGCAGGCCCGCGAAGCCCATCATCACGTTCCATGCCTGGCCGAGATAGGCCGCATAGAGAACGAGGATGAGGATGGAGAGCGTGTAGCGGCCGACCATGAAAGGTGCCGCAAGCAGGAGGACGAGCGCCGCCGCCGCGAGGTAAAGCGTCGGGCGCGGGAGACTTGCGGCAAGTGCCTGCCTCATCGCGTGCCCCCCATGAGGCCCTGCGGCCTCACCACGAGGACGAGGACGAGGAGGGCGAAGGAGAACATGCTTTTCATCGAGGGCGCGATGATGAGTCCGGCGAGCGCCTCGGAGAGCCCGATGAGCACGCCGCCCAGGAGCGCTCCAGGCATGCTGCCGAGCCCGCCGACGATGACGATGATGAAGGCGAGGAGCGTGAAATCGGGGGCGAGTGCGGGGGTCGCGTCCGAGAGGAGGATCATGAGGGAGCCGGCGATGCCCGCGCAGGCGGCGCCGATCCCGAAGGTGAGCGCAAAGAGCCGCTTGAAGTCGAGCCCGACCACGGCGGCGCCCACCAGATTGTCGGCCGCGGCGCGGATTGCCGTGCCCGTGCGTGTGCGGCGGAAGAAGGCGAAGAGCGCCGCCGTCGCCGCGATAGCCACGGCGGCGGCATAGACGCGCACCTTGTCGACGAGAAACGGGCCGAGCTCGAAGCTGTCGTAGGCGTAGGCGAGGTCGACGTGCTGCGCGTCGGGGCCGAAGGCCATGAGCAAAAGGTTGACGATGACGAGCGCCACGCCCGCGAGCAGGATGAACTGCTCGTGCTCGGGGCGCTTCACGAAGGGATTGATGAGGCTCGCCTGCAGCGCGTAGCCGAAGGCGAAGAGAAGGAGCGCCACCGGCACGAGCGAGAAGAGCGGATCGAGGCCGAGCGCCTTGAACAGCACGAAGGTCGCATACATGGCGAGCACGGTCATCTCGCCATGCGCGAAGTTGACGACGCGCACGACGCCGAAAATCACCGAGAGGCCGAGCGCCATCAAGCCGTAGACGAGCCCGGTGAGCAGCCCGCTCAACACGACGTTGGCGACGAGCGAGGCCGGCATCCCTCACCCCAACCCTCTCCCGCAAGCGGGAGAGGGGGCGCTGCCGCGCTTGAATTTCCCTCTCCCGCTTGCGGGAGAGGGAAGGGGCCCATCCGGAAGGGATGGGAAGGGTGAGGGACAGCTCGCGAAGGGAGCCAAGCTCACGTGCGCTGCTGCCACCCGGGCATGGGGAAGACGGGTGCTGCCGTGGCCGCCTCGGGCGGCAGCACCACCGTCGGCGCGCCCTTGAGGTTCTGCACGCTCGCGGACTCGACCTTGGGGTTCTGCCCCTTGGCGTTGAAGGTGATGGGGCCGCCGATCATCAGGTGCTCGCTGATGTGGGTCTTGCGCAGCGCGTCCAAGAGGGCCGCCTTGTCGGTCGTGCCGGCGCGCCTGTGCGCGTCGGCCACGACCATGATCGCCTCGAAGGTGAAGCCCGCGCTCAGCACGTTGCCTGCGAAGGCCTCCTTAGGGAAGGCCTTCTTGAAGGCGCTCTCAAAGGCCTGGGCGAGCTTGCTCTTGGGGTTGTACCAAGGCACGTTCGAGATGCAGTAGTCGGCGTACTTGCCAAGGGCATCGATGAACTCCTGGTCGTACATGCCCGGGCTGCCGGGGCTCATGATGCCCATCGGCTCGTAGCGCTGCTTGACCATCTCGCGCACGAGCTTGATCGCATCGCCCGAGCGCGTGGTGACGAGCACGAGCTCGGCCGCCGAGGCGCGCGCCTTGGCGATCTCGACCGAGAGGTCCTGCGCCTTGGGATCGTACGAGATCTCCTCGACCAGCTTGAACGGCATGTCGAGGGTCGGGAACAGCTTGTCGATCGCCTGGCGGTTGGCCTGGCCGAAGGTGTCGTTGGCATGGAGAAAGACGGCGGTCTTGGGCGTGTGTCCGGTCGCCTTGAACAGCTCCTTCGCGAGCGTGAGGCCGTTGCCGATGAGATCGAGACTGGTCGGGAAATTGCGGAACACGGTCTTGTAGCCCTGCTCCGTGATCTGCGTGGCGGCACCCAGGTTGATGACGTAGGGCACGCCGCGCTGCTCGGAGACTTGCGCGATCGCAGCTCCGGCGCCCGAATCGAAGGCGCCGACCAGCGCGTCCACGCCGTCGTTGATCAGCTTCTCGGCCTGGGTCCTCGCCAGGTCGACGTTGCTCTCGAAATCGACCGAGACGAGCTCGACGGGCAGGCCCATGTCCTTGAGGATGCCGGGCGCTATGTCGGCGCCGCGCTGGCACTGCTGGCCGGGGGCGGCGAGATAGCCCGAGCGCGGCAGGAGCAGTCCGATCTTGATCGCGGCATCGGCGCGCGCGGCGCGAGGGGGGAGTCCCGCGATCGCGAGGGCCGCACCTGCGGTCATTCCCTTGAGGACGCCCCGGCGGCTCAAGGGGCGGCCGGACGAGCGGCGGCTCGGTCCAGACATGGCAGGCTCCTCCTCTTCTTTATTGATGATGGCGGCGGTGCCGAGGACAGCTTGGCGGGCAACCGCCCGCGCGGTCAAGCGCGGCGAGGGCTGCGCGGGGTCGCGCGCGCGGAGGCGGGTCGTAGCCGGCGCCGCGGTCGAGGGAGGGCGAGCGAGCGGCGGCGCTGCCGCTCGGGCGCTCACCAGTAGCGTACGCGGCCCACGTCGACGTGCACGAAGTCGGAGCGCGGATAATAGCCGACCCCCCCTCGCTCGAGGCGCACCGCCGCGGCGTGGAGAGAGCGAAGCGAGCGGCCGGGCAGGCGAATGTCGATGGCCATGCCCTGAACGTGGAGGCTGTTGGCCGCAACGCCGTTCGACTCCTCGCGCAGCATGGCGTTCGTCTCGGGCGAGCGATAGCCGGAAATCACCTGGAACGGCGCGCGCGTGCCGAGCATGTGGCGCAAGGCGTCCAGGAGATCGAGGAGCTGCGGGTCGATGGGGTGGACGCTCCCCGTGCGGAAGTCCCGCAAGTTGTAATTGATGCGATGGAGCGCGCCCTGCACGTAGCGGCCGTTGATCCAGTAGTCGACCTTGAGCTTTTCGCCGGTGTGGAGGTTATCGAGCGCCACCGAGCGGAAGTGCGTGCGCCCCACGGAGGCGAAGGCCGGCGAGGCGATCGTCGCGAGCGTCGCGGCGCCCGCCGCCAACAGGAATCCCCGCCGCCCCGGGTCGGTCGGTTTCGTCATGCCAAAAGCGCCCCTCTTTTGCTCTTGTCTTCGCTCATAGCAGAGCGGCGTGCCGAAAGCAACCCCTTGTAGTTGCAACCGCTTTCAGCCGCTCGGCTAGCGCGCCGCGGCGCGTGGCGCCTCTTTGAGGAGGGAGATGAGGCGGCTGTGCGAAGCGAGCGCCCGCGTGAGCCGTCCATCGCGATCGTAGGCGTCGGCGCGGAAGCCGACCGTGCCGTCGGCATCCTCCATCGCGGTCCAATAGGCGACATAGACGGGGAGCGCCTTTGTGGCGGGGAGATTGAGCGTCTCGCCCGCGGCGATCTTGGCCTCGAGATCGGGGATCGCCTCCGCCTTGTCGCCGGTGAGAAGGAGCGAGGCGAGTGCTGCTACGTGCTCCACGCGGATGCAGCCATGGCTGAAAGTGCGCTGGGCGCGGGCGAAGAGGCGTCTGAGCGGCGTGTCGTGGAGGTAGACGTCGAAGGGGTTCGGCATCTCGATCTTGAGGCCGCCGAGCGAGTTCTTCGGCCCTGGCAGCTGCTCGAGCAGATAGGGAAAGCGCTTCGCCTGGACGCGCTGCCAATTGATGTGCTGGCCGTAGGGGTCGCCCTCGGGTCCGTTAAGGACGACGATGTTCTCGTTGAAGAGATAGTTGGGATCGCGCCTGAGCTTGGGCAGGAACTCCTTCTCGGCGATCGAGAGCGGCACGCGCCAAGGGGGATTGACGGTGACCGAGACCGCGTACGCGCGCAGGATCGGGCTCTGATGCCGCTGGTCGCCGACCACCACCTTGGAAAGGAGGATGGGCTCGCCGTGGTCGACGACCTCAAGCTCGCCGTCCGCGGTATTGACCAGGATGTAGCGTTCCTCGAAGCTGCGCGGCATCCAACGCCAGCGCTCCATGTTGGCGACGATCTGGTCGACGCGCTCGGCGGCGCCGATGTTGAGCATGGCAAGGGTCTTGGCGCCGATGCGCCCGTCGATGGCGAGGCCATTGCGCGCCTGGTAGCGGCCGAGTGCCGCGGCGAGATCGCCTTTGACCGCCTGGGCCGGCAGCGGCGCCAGTTGAGCGTCCTCGACGGCCAGGCGCTGGCGCAGAACCACGAGGCGCGGATCGTCGCTGTCGAGCTTGAGCTCGTCTCCCTCTGGGATCTGCGGCCAGCCGCCGTTGGCGGCGATCGCGCGATAGCGCTTGAGCGCGTCACTGAGCCGCGCATATTCCGGATGCCGCGGCGGCAGATCGGCGATGAGACGGGCGAGATCGTTGCGCTGAAGCGCGGTCTCAAGCGCGCCCACGGCATCGAAGCTCGCCTTGGGCAAATGCACGTCGTCGAAGACCTCGTCCGCCGCCACGCGACCGAGGCGCAGGTCGTGCGCGTAACGAAGAAAGGCATCGGTGAGCACAAGCTCGCGCGCGGCAGCACCCGCGGCATCCGGCGGCGGGGGCGCGGAAAGTGCGGTCAAACGATAGTCCGCCGGATTGAGCCCATCGCCCCCCGACTCTGCGAGCGACGAGAGGGCGAGCATCGCCCGCACGCGCGCGGCGTCGCTTCCCGTCCAGGCGGCGCGGTTGCCGCGCCCGGCGTAGAAGCGGCGCAGCGACGCGAAGTCGATCGGCTGGTTGTCGAGCAGGTGCGAGGGCGCTCGGTCGAGGAGCTGCCGCAGCGCCGCGCCCAGGGCCTGATCGGCGGCCGCTCCCCCTTGCGACGGTGCCACAGGGCTGCCCACCGGCATGTCTTGCGCGCGCGTGGGCCCTGCCGCCGCGATCGCGAGGGCGAAGATGACGCCGGTGCTGAGGATGCGGCCGCGGCGGCGGCGCAGCGCCGCAGCACCCAGGGGGAGGCGAGGGTGCCGCAATGCGGAACCCTTACGCCCGGGTCGATTGGCCGCCAAGCTCGCCCTTGTCTCAGCTCGCAGCACGGGAGGCACCTAAGCTATCGAGGGTCGGGCCGCCGCGGGGGTGCATCGGCCCTCGTCGAGAAATGCCCCGTCTCATTTATTAGCACGAAGCCGAAGATGGGGGCTACGTCCAATAGGCCCTGGAAAATTCGGGCAAATTGCGCAATTGTTGCGCGCAGGCCGCCGGCTTGCGGCACGGGCCGAGACGGCAAGAGAGGGTCGCGATGGCCGGATTCGAATGGCCAGCCGAGCTGGTCGCGCGCGTCATCGAGCGGCGCGGCCGGCTGCATTGCTACGACAGGCTCGAGCCCGGACGCACGGCACTCGTTGTCGTCGATATGCAGACGGCATTTCTCAAAGCGGAATGGCCGACCTCGCTCGCGGCCGCGCGGGAGATCGTGCCGACCGTCAACCGCTTGGCCGAGGCCGTCCGCGCGACGGGCGGAAAGGTGATCTGGATCGTCTCGACCTACGGCCCGAAGGCGGCGGATCGCTGGCACGTCCTTTTCGACCACGTCCTGGGGCCCGAGGCAGGCGCCTTCTTCCGCGAGGTGATGAGCGAGGGCCACGAGGGGCACGCGATCTGGCCGCTCCTCGAGGTGCGGTCCGAGGACGCCATCGTCGGCAAGAACCGCTTCGGCGCGTTTTGCGGCAGCGAGGGCCGGCTCGAGCGGCTGCTCAAGGAGTGCGGCCTCGACACGCTCCTCATCGCGGGCACGGTCACCAATGTGTGCTGCGAATCGACCGCGCGCGAGGCGGCCTTCCATGACTTCAAGACCATCATGGTGTCGGACGCCAATGCCGGGCGCTCCGAGACGGACAACCTCGTCACCTTCTCGACCTTCATCCGCGCCTTCGGCGACGTGATGTCGAGCGACGAGGTGATCGCCCGGCTCGAGGCGGGCGCCCGCGCCGACAAGCCCGCGGCCAAGGCCGAGAGCGCATGAGCGGGAAGCGGCCGCGAGCCCGTCCCGGCCGGTGATTCCTGTTGACTCCGAATCGCAAGCGCCTAGGCTTCCCCGTGGCTTAGCACACGCGCTGCCCGGCCGGGGACGAGTGGCTCCGAGGCTGTGCCGGCCGCAACGAGGCGCGGATAGATAGCGGGGCGGAGGCACGAATGTCAGGGAAGGCTTGGTATGCCGCGCTCGGCGTGGCAGCGGTACTCGCGCTCACGCAAGGGACCGCGGCAAAGACCCTCAAATGGGCGAACGACGGCGACGTGTCGTCGATGGACCCGTACTTCCTCAACGAATCCTTCCTCTTGGGCTTCCTCGGCAACGTTTACGAGCCGCTCGTCACGCGCGGCAAGGAGCAGGAGCTCGAGCCTGCATTGGCGCTCTCCTGGGAGCAGACCTCGCCCACGGTGTGGCGCTTCCACCTTCGCCCCGACGTGAAGTTCGCCGACGGCAGTCCCTTCAGCGCCGACGACGCGCTGTTCTCCTTCGATCGCGCGCGGGCCGAGGGCTCCGACATGAAGGGCTATCTCGCCACCGTCAAGGAGGTGAAGAAGATCGACCCGCTCACGATCGAGATCGCGACCGCGCTGCCGAATCCCCTGCTGCCGAGCGACCTTGCCTTCGTCTACATCATGTCGAAGAGCTGGGCCGAGAAGAACGACGCGGTCAAGGTCGCCTCCGTCCAGAAGAAGGAGGAGAACTACGCAACCCGCCATACCGACGGCACCGGTGCCTTCATGGTGACCGCGCGGGAGCCCGACGTGAAGACCACGGCCGCGCCCAATCCCAACTGGTGGGGCAAGCCCGAGCATGATCTCGCCGAGATCGACTTCAGCGTCATCAAATCGGACGCGACGCGGGTCGCAGCCCTGCTCTCGGGCGAGGTCGACATGGTGTACACCGTGCCGATCCAGGACGTGGAGCGCATCAACTCGACCCCGCACCGCAAGGTGCTACAGGGGCCCGAGATGCGCACCATCTTCCTCGGCATGGACCAGTGGCGCGACGAGCTCATCGATTCCGACGTCAAGGGCAAGAACCCGTTCAAGGACGTGCGCGTGCGCAAGGCCTTCTATCAGGCGATCGACGAGGACAGCATAGTGAAGAAGGTGATGCGCGGGGCGGCGACCGCGGCCGGGCTCATGGTGGCGCCCTCGGTCAACGGCTGGGACAAGGAGCTCAACGCGCGCTTCCCCTACGACCCCGAGGCGTCGAAGAGGCTGCTCGCCGAGGCGGGCTACGCGAATGGCTTCACCCTTGGCATGAACTGCCCGAACGACCGCTACGTCAACGACGAGCAGATCTGCCAGGCGGTCGTCGCCATGCTCGCCCGGGTAGGGGTCAAGGTGAATCTCCTGGCCGAGACCAAGAGCAAGTACTTCGCCAAGATCCTCGCGCGCAACACGAGCTTCTATCTGCTCGGCTGGACGCCCGCCACCTATGACGCGCAGAATGCGATGTTCAACCTGATGGCGACGCCGAACGACGCGGGGCGGGGCAAGTTCAATCTGGGCAAGTACTCGAACCAGCATTTCGACGAGCTCACCACGCTCGTCACCAGCGAGAGCGACCCGAAAAAGCGCAACGCGGAGATCCACGAGGCCTTCAAGATCCACAAGGACGAGTTCGGCCACATCCCGCTCCACCAGCAGGCGCTCGCCTGGGGGATCAAGGACAATGTCCATCTCATCCAGCGCCCAGACAATATCTTCGTGTGGAACTGGGTGAAGCTCGACTGACGGGCGTGCCGCCCGGCACGCCGCCGGCGGCGGGGCGCAAGCGACGGCAACAGTCTCAAGGAGGGAAGAATGTCGGGGAAGCTACGGCTAGCCGCAACCGCTGCGGCGATGATTCTGATCGGCGCACAGGCGGGCTCCGCTGCCACGCTCAAATGGGCGAACGACGGTGACGTCACCTCGATGGAGCCCTATTTCATCAACGAGACTTTCCTCCTCGGCTTTCTCAGCAACGTCTACGAGCCGCTCGTCGGGCGCGGCAAGGAGCTCGAGCTGGTACCAAAGCTCGCCGTCTCCTGGGAGCAGACCGAACCCACGGTGTGGCGCTTCCACCTCCGGCCCAACGTCAAGTTCGCCGACGGCACGGCGTTCAGCGCGGATGACGTGGTGTTCTCCTATGGGCGCGTCACGGGCCCCGAATCCGACATGCGCGCCAAGCTCGGCTCGGTCAAGGAGGTGAAGAAGATCGACGATCTCACCGTCGATTTCGTCACCAAGACGCCCAACCCGCTGCTGCCGGGCGATCTCAGCACCTGG
Organism: Alphaproteobacteria bacterium; assembly: GCA_035625535.1. Lineage (GTDB taxonomy): Bacteria > Pseudomonadota > Alphaproteobacteria > JACZXZ01 > JACZXZ01 > DASPPM01. The sequence continues at coordinate 16,570 of DASPPM010000024.1, read as the reverse complement.
CTCATCCTCTCCAAGGCGTGGTGCGAGAAGAACGGGGCGACCAAGGCGACGCGGGCGTCCTCGAAGGAGGAGACCTACGCCAACCGCCACACCAACGGCACCGGGCCGTTCATGGTGACGGAGCGCGAGCCCGACGTGCGCACGGTGGCGGTGCCCAACCCCCAATGGTGGGGCAAGCGCGAGGGCAACGTGAGCGAGCTCGACTTCAGCGTCATCAAGTCCGACGCGACGCGGGTGGCGGCCCTTCTCTCCGGCGAAGTCGACATGGTCTACACCGTGCCGATCCAGGACGTCGAACGCATCAACTCGACCCCGCACCGCAAGGTGCTGCAAGGCCCCGAGATGCGCACCATCTTCCTCGGCCTGGAGCAGGCGCTCCCCGAGCTCAAGGATTCGGACGTCAAGGGCAAGAACCCGTTCCAGGACGTGCGCGTGCGCAAGGCCTTCTACCAGGCGATCGACGAGGACGCGATCGTCAGCAAGGTGATGCGCGGGGCGGCGACGCCGTCCGGGCTCATGGTGGCCCCCTCGGTCAACGGCTGGGACAAGGCGCTCAACGGGCGCTTCCCCTACGATCCCGACGCGGCCAAGAAGCTCCTCGCCGAAGCGGGCTATGCGGGCGGCTTCACCGTCGGCATGAACTGCCCGAACGACCGCTACGTCAACGACGAGCAGATCTGCCAGGCGGTCGTCGCCATGCTCGCCAAGGTCGGCGTCAAGGCGAACCTCCTGGCCGAGACCAAGAGCAAGTTCTTCGCCAAGCTGCAGGGCCGCGACGTGAGCATCTATCTCCTCGGCTGGACGCCCGATACTTACGACTCGTGGAACCCGCTCTTCAGCCTGCTCGGCACCTATGCCAAGGAGACCGGCCGCGGCCTCTTCAATTACGGCGGCTACTCCAACAGCCATGTCGACGCGCTCATCGACCAGATCCAGAGCGAGGTCGATCCCAAGAAGCGCAACGCCGAGATCGCGGACGCCTTCAAGATCGTCAAGGACGAGGTCGCCTCCATCCCGCTCCACCAGCAGGCGCTCGCCTGGGGGATCAAGGACAATGTCCGGCTGGTCCAGCTTCCCGACAATGTCTTCGTGTGGAACTGGGTCACCGTCCAATAGCGCCGCGCCGCGATGCGCCGTCGCCGGACCGCTCGTCTCCTCCCTCTCCCGCTTGCGGGAGAGGGGCTTAGCGTGATCGGCACGGCCGCAAGGATGTGGGCCCTGCCATGATCGCCTTCGTCCTGCGCCGGCTGCTGCAGTCCATCTCGGTCATGCTTGTGGTGGGCCTGATCGCCTTCTCCCTCTTCCGCTTCGTGGGCGATCCCATCAACAACATGGTCGGCCAGGACACCGGCGACAAGGACCGCGAGGAGCTGCGCCAGGAGCTCGGGCTCAACGATCCTTTCGTGCTGCAGTTCGTGCGTTTCGTCGGCAACGCGGCGAAGGGCGAGTTCGGCGTCTCCTTCCGCCAGGGCCGCAAGGTCTCGACGCTCGTCGCCGAGCGCCTGCCCGCCACCCTCGAGCTCAGCCTGGTCGCCGCGATCTTGGCGCTGCTGGTGGGCGTGCCGCTCGGCGTCTACACCGGGCTCAGGCGCGACAGCGCATTGAGCAAGCTCATCCTGGCATTCTCCCTCGTCGGCGTCTCGCTGCCGACCTTCCTCATCGGCATTCTCCTCATTCTCCTCTTCTCGGTGGTGCTCGGCTGGCTCCCCGCCTTCGGGCGCGGCGACGTGGTCCAGCTCGGCTGGTGGTCGACGGGCCTCTTGAGCGCCTCGGGCCTGCGCGCCCTCATCCTGCCGGCGGTGACGCTCGGGCTCTTCCAGATGACGCTTATCATCCGGCTGGTGCGTGCGGAGATGCTCGAGGTGCTGCGCACCGATTACATCAAGTTCGCGCGCGCGCGCGGGCTCGCCAACCGGGCGATCAACTTCGGCCATGCGCTCAAGAACACGCTCGTGCCGGTGATCACCATCACCGGTCTTCAGCTCGGCTCGATCATCGCCTTCTCGATCATCACCGAGCAGGTCTTCCAATGGCCGGGCATGGGCCTCCTCTTCATCCAGGCCGTCGCCTTCGTCGACATCCCGGTGATGGCGGCCTATCTGGTGCTGGTCGCCTTCGTCTTCGTGGTGATCAATCTGATCGTGGACCTGCTCTATTACGCGGTGGACCCGCGGCTCCGGGTCGACCGCGCGCTCGCGGGGGGCCACGGTGGCTGAGGAGCGCCTGGCACCGCTCCCGAACGGCCGTGTTCGCGCGGCCCTCTTGCGCGCCTGGGACAACGACATCTGCTACAGCTTCCGTCGCTCGCCGGTGACGATCGCCGCGGCGGCGGCAACGCTCCTCATCTTTGCCGGCGCCGCCTTCGCTCCTCTCGTGGCGCCGCATGACCCCTTCAATCTCGCGACCGTGAGCCTGTTGGACGCGCGCAACCCGCCGGCCTGGCTCAAGGGCGGGAGCTGGGAGTTCCCGCTCGGCACCGACAATCTCGGGCGCGACGTGCTCTCGACCATTCTCTACGGCTCGCGCCTCTCCCTCGTGGTCGGCTTCGCCTCGATCATCTTCGCGATGGTGCTCGGCGTCTCGCTCGGCCTCGTCTCCGGCTATCTCGGCGGCTTCGTGGACGCCCTGATCATGCGCGTGGCCGAGGTGCAGCTGAGCTTTCCGGCGATCCTCGTCGCCCTGCTCGTCGACGGCATCATGCGCGGTTTGGTGCCTCGGGAATTCCAGGACCAGCTCGCCGAGGACGTGCTCATCCTCTCGATCGGGCTCTCCTTCTGGGTGCAGTACGCGCGCACCGTGCGCGGCTCGACCATGGTGGAGAAGAGCAAGGAGTACGTGCAGGCGGCGCGCGTCATCGGCCGCCATCCGGCCGCGATCATGCTGCGCCACGTGCTGCCGAACGTGATGGGGCCGGTGCTCGTGATCGCCACCATCAACCTGGCTCTCGCCATCATCACCGAGGCGACGCTCTCCTTCCTCGGCGTCGGCGTGCCGCCGACCGAGCCCTCGCTCGGCACCCTCATCCGCATCGGCAACGACTTCCTCTTCTCCGGCGAGTGGTGGATCACGATCTTCCCGGGCGCCGTCCTCGTGCTGCTCGTGCTCGCGGTCAACCTGCTGGGCGATTGGCTGCGCGACGCGCTCAATCCGAAGCTGCGCTGATGGCGGGGCCGAGCAACCGCCCGCCTTTGCTCCGGCTCGAGCATCTCCGCGTCGAGTTCCCGAGCCGGCACGGCACGCTCACCGCCGTCGACGATGTCTCCTTCGAGATCGCCGAGGGGGAGGTGCTCGGCGTGGTCGGCGAATCGGGGGCGGGGAAATCGATCACCGGCGCCGCGATCATCGGGCTAATCGAGCCGCCGGGGCGGATCGCCGGCGGGCGCGTCCTCTTCGAGGGCGAGCGCATCGACGATCTCCCTTACGAGAAGTTGCGGCGCATCCGGGGAAAGCGCATCGGCACCATCTTCCAGGACCCGCTCACCAGCCTCAATCCGCTCTATTCCATCGGCCGGCAGCTCATCGAGACCATCCTCACCCACACGGCGCTTGCTCCCCGCGAGGCGCGGCGGCGCGCCATCGATCTTTTGGCCGAGGTCGGCATCCCCTCGCCGGCCCAGCGCATCGATCACTATCCGCACCAGTTCTCGGGCGGCATGCGCCAGCGCGTGGTGATCGCGCTCGCACTCTGCGCCAATCCGCGCCTCGTCATCGCCGACGAGCCCACGACCGCGCTCGACGTCTCGATCCAGGCGCAGATCATCGCGCTCTTGAAGAAGCTCTGCCGCGAGCACGGCACGGCGGTGATGCTGATCACCCACGACATGGGCGTCATCGCCGAGACGGCCGACCGGGTCGCGGTCATGTATGCGGGCCGCGTGGTCGAGGTCGGCCCCTTACGCGAGGTGGTGAAGCATCCGCGTCATCCCTACACCGTCGGCCTCATGGGCTCGATCCCGACGCTCAGGGGCACGCGCGCGCGGCTCGCCCAGATCGACGGCAGCATGCCGCGTCTCAACCGCATCCCGCCCGGATGCGCCTTCCACCCGCGCTGCCCGCGCGCCTTCGCGCGCTGCCAGCACGAGCGGCCGGAGCTCATCAGCGACGGGCCGTCGTGGACGGCGTGCTGGCTCTATGCGCCGCTCGCGAGGACGGGGAGCGATGGCTGAGCCGGCCGGGAGCGTGCCCTCCTCCGCGGCAGCACCGCAGCCGCTCTTGCGCGTGGCCGAGCTCGCGCGCTACTTCGATGCCTCCCCACCCTTCTTGAACCGCCTGCTCTTGGGCGGGCACCGGCGCGCGCTCAAGGCGGTCGACGGCGTCAGCTTCGCCATCCCGCGCGGACAGACCCTGAGCCTCGTCGGCGAATCGGGTTGCGGCAAATCGACCGTGGCGCGCCTCATCGTCGGCCTTTACCGGCCGACGCGCGGGAGCATCGAGTTCGACGGGCAGGACGTCTCCCTCTTGCGCAAGGAGAGGGAGGTCCGCGCGCTGCGCCGGCGCTTCCAGATCATCTTCCAGGACCCCTTTGCCAGCCTCAATCCGCGTTGGCGCGTGCGCGACATCATCGCCGAGCCGATCCGCGTGCACGGTCTCTTGCGCGGCCGTGCCGCGATCCGCGCGCGCACCGAGGAGCTCCTCGCCCAGGTCGGGCTCTCCGCCGCCGACGGCGGCAAATATCCGCACGAATTCTCCGGCGGCCAGCGTCAGCGCATCTCGATCGCACGCGCGCTCGCGAGCGCCCCTGAGTTTCTCGTCTGCGACGAGCCGACCTCCGCCCTCGATGTCTCGGTCCAGGCGCAGATCCTCAATCTCATGAAGGACCTGCAGGCACGCCTCGGCCTCACCTATCTCTTCATCTCCCACAATCTCGCGGTCGTGCACCACATGTCCGACCAGGTCGGCGTGATGTATCTCGGGCGGCTTTGCGAGCTCGCGGAGGCCAAGACGCTCTTCCGCCGCCCGCTCCATCCCTATACGCGGCTGCTGCTCGAGACGATTCCCGATCTCGAGCTCTCGGGCCGGGTGCGCGTGCCCGTGGCCGGCGAGGTGCCGAGCCCGATCGATCCGCCGCCGGGATGCAGCTTCCATCCGCGCTGTCCCTTCGCCAACGAGCGCTGCCGGCGCGAGCGCCCCGAGCTCAGCCTCCATGAGGGCGACCTCGTCGCCTGCCACGCGGTCGAGGAGGGCCGGCTGCCGGCGGCAACGTTCGATCTGCGCGCGCCGGCGGCGAGCGGGTGAGCGCGGGCCGACGCCGCGCGTGTGCGGAGCTTCCGTGCTTTGGCCCAAGGCGGCCAGCTCTTGCATCTATCCACGACTGGCACCTCCTGCTATGGTTGAAGCGTATCTCTGAGCGCTTCGATAACAAGAGCCGCTTTCGGCGGCGCGGCGCTCCGTGCCAAAGCCGTCTTCCTCGATGTGAGACCCCGACGCCGGATCAAGGGGTCCACTCGACGCTAAGCGACAGAACGGCAAGGAGGGCGCTGATTTACTTGGGGGAAGAAAAATGCCGTGGATCGACCTCTTGGGGTACGCAGCATCGCTGACAATCATTGTGGCTTTCTGCATGCGCACGATGCTCCCGCTCAGGATCCTTGCGATCGCGAGCAACGTGCTCTTCGTCCTGTACGGGCTGTTCGATAACCTCTATGCGGTTCTCGTGCTGCACGCTGTTCTCTTCCCGATCAACCTTTACAGGCTGCTTCCACTCCTCAGCCTTCGCCGCAGCTTCCGCGCGTCGAAGGTCGGCGGTCTCTCCATAGGCCAGTATTTGCCGCTCTTGCGCCAACGGCGGCTGAGCGCCGGTACCAAGCTTTTTAGCAAGGGCGATGCCGCCGACAGCCTCTTCTACGTGGGCCAAGGCGAATTGGACGTCGTCGAGATCGGTGCCGTGTGTCATTCCGGCGACTGGATAGGCGAAATCGGCGTCTTCGCGCCCGATCATCGGCGCACGGCGTCGATCACATGCCGGACCGACTGCGTGCTCTTCGAGCTGAGCGAGCGCAAGGCGCAGGAGCTCTGTTTCCAGGACCCTGCATTCGGCTATGCGCTCCTCAAGCTTATCGCCATGCGCTACGTATCGAGCGCCCAATTATACGCGTCTCGGTGACCGCGCCTGCGAAAGGCATGGGCGCGGCGTTTCGCTTGTCGGCGCCTGGCGTGGCGGGGATGGGCAGCCGGCGCCGCCGCGGGAAAGCGGCGCACCAGCGTGGCGCGCGAGGAGAACGCCAATGACGAGATCCCTCTTCGCGCTCGCCTTCTCGGTCGCTCTCGCGGCTGAGGCCCACGCCGCTTCCCCGCTCGCCACCGAGGCGCAGCACGCCATGGTAGTCACCTCCCAGCACTACGCCTCCGAGGTTGGCGTAAAAATCCTCAAAGAGGGCGGCAACGCCGCCGATGCAGCGGTCGCGGTCGGCTACGCGCTCGCGGTGGTCAATCCCTGCTGCGGCAACATCGGCGGCGGCGGCTTCATGGTCCTCCATCTCGCCGACGGGCGCGACAGCTTCATCAATTTCCGCGAGACCGCACCCGCGGCCGCGCGCGAGACCATGTATCTCGATGCGGCCGGCAAGCCGGTCCCGGGCTTGAGCCTCTACGGCTATCTCGCGGCCGGCGTGCCGGGCACGGTGATGGGGCTCGAGCGCGCGCGCCGCGAGTACGGCAGACTGCCGCGCGCCAAGGTCATGGCGCCGGCGATCGAGCTCGCGCGCGAGGGCTATGTCTTGAGTCGCGCCGACACCGACATCCTCGACAACAAGGTCGAGCGCTTCGGCAAGGACCCGGTCGCGCGCCGGATTTTCCTCAAGCCCGACGGCACGCCCTTCAAGCCGGGCGACCGTCTCGTCCAGAAGGAGCTCGCGAAAACACTCGAGCTCATTGCCGCGCGCGGGCCCGATGCCTTCTACAAGGGCGGAATCGCCCGGGCCGTCGCCAAGGCGAGCCAGGCGAACGGCGGCGTTCTCACCGCCGAGGACTTCGCCCATTACACCGTGACCGAGGGAGCGCCGCTCAGCTGCGGCTATCGTGGCTACGTGCTGCTGACGGCAGCGCCGCCGAGCTCGGGCGGGGTCACGATGTGCGAGATTCTCGGCATCCTCGAGGGTTACGACATCCGGGCGCTTGGCTTCCGCTCGGCCCAATCGGTCCACCTCCTGGCCGAGGCGATGCGCCACGCCTTCATGGACCGCAATAGCTATCTAGGCGACCCCGCCTTCGTGCAGAACCCGCTTGAGCGCCTGCTCTCCAAGGATTACGCCGCCGCGATCCGCGCCAGGATCGACCCCGACAAGGCGACGCCGTCGAAGGACGTTCAGCCCGGCATCGCGCCGCACGAGAAGGCGGAGACCACTCACTACTCGATCGTCGATCGCGACGGCAACGCCGTCTCGGTCACCTACACCATCAACGGCTTCTTCGGCGCCAATGTGATCGCCCCGGCCACGGGCTTCTTCTTGAACGACGAGATGGACGATTTCACCGTGAAGCCGGGGGTGCCGAATCTCTTCGGCCTGGTGCAGGGCAAGGCGAATGCGATCGCGCCCGGCAAGCGGCCACTCTCCTCCATGGCGCCGACCATCGTGACCAAGGACGGCAAAGTCCTCCTCGTGCTCGGGAGCCCGGGCGGGTCGCGCATCATCACCATCACGCTGCTCACCTTCATGAACATCGTGGATTACGGCATGGCGCCGGAGGCGGCGGTGGACGCCCCGCGCATCCACCACCAGTGGCTGCCGGACGAGATCTTCTACGAGCCCTACGGCCTCTCGCCCGACACCATCGATCGTTTGACCGGCATGGGCTACAAGCTCGTCGAGCAAACGCCCTGGGGTGCGGCCGAGCTCATCGAGATGGGGAGCGTCGCGGCGGCGGCGGCCGGCACTGCCTCCTCCGGCAACGATGCCGCGCTTTCCGGCAGGCTGCTGCCGGGCGTCATCTACGGCGCCAACGACGACCGCCGCCCGGCAGGAGCGGCGGTGGGGTATTGAGCGTAAGCCGCCATTTCGCTGCAGATCGTCTCCGGCCTGCCGGCCGTAAAACCCCTCACCCGGCCCTGCGGGCCGGCCTCTCCCTCAAGGGGAGAGGCGAATTTCCCCTCGCCCCTTGCGGGAGAGGGAGGGGCCCAGCGCGTAGCGCTGGGAGGGTGAGGGGTGAACGGCAACCGCTCAGCGCGGCTTCGCGAGATAGTCGAAGGCCGTGAGCGCGTGGACGTAGAACACGGCGAAGATGTCGTCGATCGTGGCATACTCGTCGGCGCCGCCCATGTTGTGCGGCGTCGGGCCGTAGACGATCGCGGGCACGCCGCGCTCGCGGAAGAAACGCGAGTCGGAGAAGCCGACACGCATGTTGCGCACGACCGCCGCGCCCAGGACCTCCTCGCCGTTGCGAGCGGCGAGGCGTGCGATCTCATGGTCCGGGTCGGTCACGTTCGGCTCGGAGGCGCCGAGCACGCGGCACTCGATGCCCTCGAGCCCATCGAGCGCGCTTCCGACCGCGGCCATGACCGCTTTCGTCGAGAGCCCCGGCGGCAGGCGGATATCGACGCGCGCCTTGGCCGCATCTGGGATGACGTTGACCGCGAGCCCGCCCTCGATCGTCCCGATGTTGAGGGTCAAGTGCTGCAGCGTCTCCGCCTCGCCGGCACCCGACACGGCCTCGGAGACGGGCTTGGCCGCGAGGATCGCGCGGCGCACCGCTGCGGGAATGGGGCAGGACAGCTCGCGCAAGCGGGTGAGCCGGGCAAGGGCATCCATGAGGCGCTCGATCGCGTTGACGCCGAGATGTACATGGGCGCCGTGGTTGGCGATGCCCCGCGCGCTCAGCTCGAGCCAAATCTGCCCCTTCTCGCCGAAGCGCACCACGCGGGGCGAGCCCGCGTCGCCGCAGATCATGGCGTCGCCGGTGACCTCGGGCAGCTGCGCCAGAAGATGCTGTGTGCCCCACACACCACCCGTCTCCTCGTCGCCCGCGAGGGCCAAGACGAGCTCGCCCGCCAGGTGCTCGCGCTCCTCGGCGAGCAACGTTGCCGCGAGCACGGATGCGGCCAGCCCGGCCTTCATGTCGGAAATGCCCCGTCCGTAGATCTTGCCGTCCGCGACCACGCCCGCCAGCGGCTCGACGCTCCAGCGCGACGGATCGCCCACGGGGAAAGTGTCGAGATGGCCGCTGAAGACGAGGCGCCGCCCCGGGCTTGCGAAGGCAAGGCGCGCCACCAGATTGACGATGGGCGCGCGCGCCGTCACGCGGCTCAAGGAGACGCCGGGCACTGCTTGCAGCACCTCGGCGATCAGCGCGACGACGCGGCTCGTATCCCCGGGCGGATTCTCGCTGCCGGCGCGGACGAGGGCGGCGCTGAGCTCAACGAGGCGCTCCCGATTGGCGCGTACCTTGTCGGCGAACCTCGCCCGCGCCTCGGCGATGCGCTCGCCCATCGCTGCGGCCTAACGCGGCACGCCGAGCTGCACCACGCGCTCGCCCGCCGAGACGACCGGGAAGGTGGCGATGCGCACGACCGGTCCCGAGTGCGGCGCCTGGATGCGCTCGACGATCTCGCCGAACACGTCGGTGATGGTGGCGAGGACTTGGCCTTCCGCGACTCCCTGATTGAGCTCGACCGTGCGGTGGAGGAGCCCGCCGCGACGCGCGCGCACGATCGTCATGGTGGAGATCACCAGGCGCCGGCCGAGGGCGGCTCGGCCCCCGCCCAGCATGCCGATGCGCCGGAGCACGTTGGCGAGGCCGGCGAGCCCGCGCTCGGTGACCTCGGATTCGAGCCGGCCGCCCTCGCCGACCTCGATCCCCATGGCGACGGCGCCGCGCTTGGCCATGACCACGTGAGGGCTCTGCTCGTGCACGTAAATGCCCTGGTCCGTCGCGAGGATGAAGTCGGCGCCGAAGGCCTTGGCGATCTCCTCGGCCTCCTCTGCGGCGGCGCCGATCCGCCTGGGCGGCAGGAAGGCGAAAGGCGCGTAGCGGCCCCCCGTCGTCGGCGTGTGCACGTCGATGAGATAATCGGCGTGCCGCATCAGGTTCTCGAAGATGGCGTGGGAGAGGAGGGACGCCATATTGCCGTTGGCGTCGCCCGGGAAGGAGACCCAGGGGTCGGGCGGGCTCTGGTCGAGAGGGGACTTGATGAAGTGGCCGAGGAAGTAGCGGTGCTGGACCTGGAAGGCAAGCGGGTTCTGCACGGGCACCATGATGATCGTGCCGTTGAGCTCGCGCAGGTCGACGGAGCGGCCGAAGCGGTTGACGAGTTCGACGCCGTTGATCTCGTCGCCGTGAAAGGCGGCGCCCAGATAGAAGACCGGACCCGGCTTGGCGCCGCGCAATGCCACCACAGGAAGCTCGACCCAGCTGCCGTCCGCGAGCTCGAGCGTGCGCATGCGCATCTGCGCGCGCTCGCCGCGCACGAGCTTGAGCCCGGGAATCTCGAGCTTCTTGTCCGATTCCGAGCGTAAGGTCGCCATGGTCCCCCTCTCGTCTCAGGGCCTTATTCGAGATGAGCCGATTACGTTAAGATTTCCCTCTTCCGCTTGCGGCGCCGCCGGAGGTCCTTCGAGACGCGCCCCTTCGGGGCGCTCCTCAGGACGAGGCGAATTTGCGCGTGGCAGAAAGATCCAACCTCATCCTGAGGAGCGAGCGTAGCGAGCGTCTCGAAGGATCCGCCGTACGACGTCCGAGGCGCCACACTCGAAGGGTCGAGGCTTTGCGTTCGCCTGGCGGCACTCACCATCGCAGACCCATTAAGACGAGGCTGCGCCCGCGGGGCGGCGCCTGGCCTCGGCTGGAAGATCGTAGCTCGCCATGAGATCGTCGACGATCTTGTGAAACTTCGGCCAGGGCGCCTCGCGGAAGCTGTGGTCGCGAACGACATAGGGCGGGCCGGCGTAGAACTTCTCGTACTGCTGGTGCCGGGTGGCGAGCTCGGAGCCGAGCAGGTCCCAGGCGAGCTTGAAGAGCTTCATGCGCTGGAGTGCGCTGTGGCTCCCGGTGCTCCACATCTCCTCGAAGGTCTCGCGCAGGCCCGCGTCCCGCATGACCGACGCATCGGCCGGCATGAGGAAGACGCCGGCACCCATGAGCTCGCGGACCTTGTCGCAGATTTCGGCGTAGCTCTCCGTGCACCAGGTCAGCGCGCCATACATGTAGCGCCGGTTGAAGGAGACGTAGCCGTTGCCGAGATCCTCGTGGTCGAGGCTCTGTCCGTAGATCATGCCGGCCAGCATGCCTTCGAGCGCCGCGAGCCGGCCGAGCGCCTCGCGCACCGCCGGGATGCGCTCGGCGCTGTTCGCCTGGGTGATGCGGCTCGCCAATCCGACCAGGAGCTGCAGCTTCGACCAGAAGCGCACGTTCGACTGGTGGTTGCCGAAGCAGTGGGACGGCGTGCGGTAGTAGAGCTCGCGCGAGAGCTGGGGATCGTCGTGCGAGAAGACGCGCTCCCACGGCACCTTGACCTCGTCGAAGACGACGACGCTGTCGGTCTCGTCGTAGCGGTAGGTCAAGGGGTTGTCGAACTCGCTCACCGCCAGCGGCTCGAAAGGCTTGCGCGACCACAGGCTCAAGCCCGCCGCACCCATGGGCAGGACGCAGGTGATCGCCTCCTTCTTCCGCTCGGGCGCGATCGGCTGCACGTTGCCGAGCCAGAGCTCGTTCGCGAGGACGGCACCCGTGGCGAGCAGCTTCATGCCGCTGATGACCACGCCGGCATCGTCCTCCTTGACCACGCGCACGGTCGGCGAGCGGTCGCCTTGCCGGCCGCCGCTGAAGCTGGGATCGCGCGTGCCCGGCGCCGGAATCACGGCGTAGGCGACGTAGCTGTCCGCGTTGCGGAGCGCGCGGTAATAGGCGCGCAGGTTCTCGGCGTAGGGTGCCTTCCGCGTGGCCCCGCTGTCCAAGACCTCCGCCTGGAGCACCATGCCCGCAACAAAGCTCGCGACGTGGTCGAACGAGCGGCCGAAGAGGCCGTAGGTGTGGTCGGCGATCGCCTTGTGCGCGTGCGTGCGGCGGAGCAGGTCCTCGCGGCTTCGCGGCAACAGAAAATGCATGCTGAAGCGCTCGCCCGCGTCCTCGAAGGAAAGCGTGTCGCGCATCTCATCGCACCGCTTGAGATCGTAGAGTGCCGCGACCGAGCGGGCTGCGTTGCGGAACGCCCTGTGGCGCGTCACGTCGGCGATGCGCTCGCCGCCGACATAGACGGTGCGGCCGTCACGCAGGCTCTCGAGATGATCCTCGCCCGATCTCAGCATGTCGCCCCCTTCTCCGCACCCGCGTCGCAACTGCGTCCGCCCGCGAAATTACCCAACGCGGTTAGCGAGATCAACCCGCGCTGCCTCAAGTCCCCTCACCGCGCGGAGGAAGAGGGGAAACGCGATCGCCCCTTGAGCATTTGCGGCAAATTCCATTAGAGTCTCGGCGGACTGTCCATGAGGTACGACCCCTACCGCCGTCTTGCGTGCAACAAGCCCGCCCGATCAACCCGCGATCGAATGAAGTGAGCCGAGCCTTCATGCCGACTGGAATGTTGCTAGCGAGAGCGCTTCTGTCACTGGCGGCACTCGTGCTTGCGCTCGACCTGATCTGGCCTGGCGCGGCGGCGCGCGCGGACGACATTTTCCAGAGCCGGCCCACGGTCGCGCAATTGCTGGCGCTGCGCGAGGCCCACGGTGGGGCGCTCGACGGCTATCCCTGGAGTGCGATCGGCCGTTTCGAGCGGCCCATTGCCGGTGGCTGCACGGGCGTCTTGATCGGCCGCCGGGTCGTGCTGACGGCCGCCCATTGCCTCTTCGATTCCTTCGCGTGGAAATGGCTGCCGGCCCAGGCACTGGTCTTCACGCCGGGCGTCGGCACGCCCAGCTGCTGCGCGCGGGTGGGCGTGCGCGACTACCGCATTGCCCCCGGCTTCAGTCCCTATCTGCACCCCGCACTCATCACCGAGGGCGTCGACCTGGCCCTCGTGCTGCTCGCCGAGCCGGCGGGCGACACGGCGGGCTTCCTTCCCTGGCTGCGCAGTACCGCGATCGAGCCGGCATTGGCGCGGCCCGGTAGCGTGCTCCTCGAGGCGGGCTATGCGGAAGCGAGCGCTGCGAATTTGAGCGTGCACGGCTTTTGCCGGGTCATGCAATATTTCGAGAGACGCCACGTCTTCGTCCACAGCTGCGTGTCGCTCAAGGGCGAGTCGGGCTCGCCGGTCTTCGCCAGGATCGGGGACCAGTACAGCGTCGCCGGCATCGAGGTCGGCACGGCCGGCGTGAGGACGAACGGGCGCGAGCGCTGGGGTGCGGCGGCGACGCTCCAGGCGCTCGATCGCATGCTGGCGGATCCCGCGGGCCTCGCCCCCCTCTCGAACCTCGACGTCTGGGGCGATCCCAGGAAGCGCATTCCCCCCCCACTCGCGCGGCGCTGAGCGCATCTCCCTCGCGCGCGGTCAGCCCGAGTTCTCGTCGAGCACCGCGCGGCCGCGCGGGGTGAGGACAACCTTGGACCGCCCCATCGGCTGCCCGCCAGGGCACTCGAGGCGAACGAGGCCGTCGCTCACCGCATCCTCCCAAATCGGCATTCTGGGGCAGCTCGTGCGCCAGGCCTCCATGGCGTCCTTATAGGTGCGCGGACGGCTCGCCACCCAGGCGAGGAATTGCAAGGTCAGCGGACTCACGGTCCTAGGCATGGTGGGCCTCCCTCTCGAGGGCCGCGGCGAGCACGCGCGCAACATGCACCGCCTCGCGCCCGCTCAAATCGCCGATCTGGCGGCGGCAGCTCGTGCCGCAGGCGACAAGGAGGGTGTCGGCCGAGGCCGCGCGGACCGCCGGCAGAAGCGAGAGCTCGGCCATCTTGAGCGAGGCCTCCTGGGTCTCGGCCTGGTAGCCGAAGGCGCCCGCCATGCCGCAGCAGGAGGAGGCGATGGTCTCGACCGCGAGCCCGGGCACCAGCCGAAGCGTCTCCTCGAGCGCCGGCATCGCGGCAAAGGCCTTCTGGTGGCAATGCCCATGGACGAGCGCCTTCGTAAGTGCCAACGCCTTGAGCGGAAGTGCGAGGGGGTGCGCCTTCGCCTCCGCGGCGAGGAACTCCTCGAAGAGCACGGCGGCACCCGCGAGCGCCTGCGCCTCCTCGCCGAGCCGCAGCACAGTGAGCTCGTCGCGCAAGGTGAGGAGGCAGGAGGGCTCGAGGCCGATGACCTTGAGGCCGCGCGCGACGAAGGGGAGAAGCGCGCTCAAAAGACGTCGCATCTCCCTGCGCGCCTCCTCGACGAGGCCGACGGAAAGGAAGGTGCGCCCGCAGCAAAGCGGCCGACCGCCATCGGCGGCCTCGGCCAGATGCACGCGGTAGCCGGCGGCCTCGAGCACGGCGAGGGCCGCCTCGCCGTTCTCGGGCTCGAAATAGGTGGTGAAGGTGTCGGGAAGGAGGACGACCTCGGGCCCGTCCGGATTGCGGGCGGGGCGGTCGCCGGCGCGGAAGACGTCGCGTCGCCAAAGCGGCAGCTTGCGCGCCCGCGCGAGGCCGAGCCAGCGCTCGCCGAGCCGTCTCAAGCCGGGGATGGCCTGGGCGAGGTTGCTGAGCGGGGCGAAATGCGCGGCCAAGGGCGCGTAGCGCGGCAGGTAGGCGATGAGGCGGTCGCGCAATGAGAGGCCGCGGCGCCTGGTGTAGTGATGGAGGAACTCGGTCTTCATGCGCGCCATGTCCACGCCGGTCGGGCACTCGCGCTTGCACGCCTTGCAGCCGACGCAAAGCCGCATCGTCTCCGCCATGCCGTCGGCGACGAGGGCGTCGGGGCCGAGCTGGCCCGAAAGTGCCAGGCGCAGCGTGTTGGCGCGGCCGCGAACGAGATGCTGCTCGTCGAGCGTCGCGCGATAGGAGGGGCACATGACGCTCGCGTCGAACTTGCGGCAGGCGCCGTTGTTGTTGCACATCTCGACGGCGGCACCGAAGCCGCCCCACTCGGACCAGTCGAGGGCGGTCTCCAAGGCGGGGACGCGGTACTCCGGCCTGAAGCGGAAGAGGCTGCGGTCGTCCATCCTCGGCGCGCGCACGATCTTGCCGGGGTTGAAGAGGCCCTTGGGGTCGAGCGTGTCCTTGACCGCCTCGAAGGCGCGCACCATGCGCGGGCCGAACATCGCCTCGTGAAACTCGGAGCGCACCAGCCCGTCGCCGTGCTCGCCCGAATGTGAGCCCTTGTACTCGCGCACGACGGCAAAGGCCTCCTCGGCGATGGCGCGCATCTTCGCGGCCCCTTGCGGGTCCTTCATGTTGAGCACGGGGCGCACGTGGAGGCAGCCGACGGAGGCGTGCGCGTACCAGGTCCCGCTTGTGCCGTGCCTGGCGAAGATCTCGCTGAGGCGCTCGGTGTAGTCCGCGAGATCGTCGAGCGAGACGGCGCAGTCCTCGATGAAGGAGACCGGCTTGCCGTCCCCTTTCATCGACATCATGATGTTGAGCCCCGACTTGCGCACCTCCCAGATGGCGCGCTGGAAGGCCGGCTCCGTGGCCGCGACGACGGCGTCGGGAAAGCCGAGATCGCCCATGAGCTCGACGAGCGCGGCCAAGCGCCTCTGCTGGGGCGCGAGCTCGTCGCCCGCGAACTCGACGAGAAGGAGGGCCGCGGGCTCGCCGCGCACGAAGGCGTCGATCGTCGGGCGGAAGAGCGGAATTTCGCGCGCGAGCTCGATCATGGTGCGGTCGACAAGCTCGACCGCGTCCGGACCGAGCGCGACGATGCGCCTGGTCGAGGCCATCGCCTGATAGAGGCTCGCGAAATGGCAGACTCCCAGCACCTTGTGCTTGGGGATGGGGTGGAGCTGGAGCTCGATCCGGCGCGAGAAGGCGAGCGTGCCCTCGGAGCCCACGAGGAGGTGCGCCAGGTTGATGGGCGGCGCATTGGCGCCGCGCGGCACCAGCGCGTCGATGTTGTAGCCGCCGACCCGGCGCTGAACCTTGGGGAAGCGCTCGGCGATCTCGCCGGCCTCGCGCCGGCCGAGGCCCAAGAGCGCCGCGACCAACGCGCGCTCCTTGGCACTCGCGCCCGCCTCTGCCTCCGCCTCGCGGAGCTCGGCAAAGCGCATGGCACTGCCGTCGGCGAGCGTTGCCTCGATCGCGCGCACGTTGTCGCGCATGGTGCCGTAGCGGATCGAGCGCGCGCCGCAGCTGTTGTTGCCGGCCATGCCGCCGATCGTGGCGCGGCTCGAGGTCGAGACGTCGACCGGGAAGAAGAGCCCGCGCGGCCGAAGCAGATCGTTGAGCTGGTCGAGCACGATGCCGGGCTCGACCACGGCGCGGCGCGCCTCCGGGTCGAGCTCGAGAAGGCGGTTGAGGCGGGGGCTCACGTCGACCACCACCGCCTCGCCGACCGTCTGGCCGCATTGCGAGGTGCCGCCCCCTCGCGGCAGCACCGGTACCCCGGCCTCGCCTGCGATCTCGATGGTGCGGACGATGTCCGCCTCGCTCTTCGGGATGACGACGCCGATCGGCTCGATCTGGTAGATCGAGGCGTCCGTCGCGTAGCGGCCGCGCGTGAAGGGATCGAAGCGCACCTCGCCTTCGAGCTCGCGCGCGAGGTGCTGGGCGAGCGCCCGCTCGCCGACGCGGGAGC
>DASPPM010000023.1:0-3139 GCA_035625535.1 Alphaproteobacteria bacterium | reverse complement strand
GCAGTATTACCGCCACTGGCTCGCCGCCCTCGAGCGCCTTGCGGCGGAGAAGGGCCTCGCCGATCGGGCGAGCCTCTTGGCCCGCAAGGAGGCCTGGGCCGAGGCCTACCGCTTAACGCCGCACGGCAAGCCTGTCGAACTTAAGGCGGCCCGCTGAGGGTGCCTAGAGCGATTCCCGATGTGATGGACTCATCCCCCTCACCCTACCCTCTCCCCCGACGCGGGGGAGAGGGATGCGTAGGCTTGAGCCGAGCGAAGCCGACCCCGGACTTGATCCGGGGTGGGTGAGGGGGTGATTCTATGCTTTCGGGATTAGCACTAGCGGCCTCAGATTCTTCTCGAAAATCGCGCATGCGGGCGATAAAAGGGCGGGTTCGAGCGTGACCCTCCACCGATTATTTCGGCCGGTGGAGCGAGCGTTTTCAGCAGTTGAGGTCATGGAGCAGGATTTCTATCGCATCAAGCGGCTGCCGCCTTACCTCTTCGCCGAGGTGAACGCGATGAAGGCGCGCGCGCGCGCGCAAGGGCGCGACATCATCGATCTCGGCATGGGCAATCCGGACGCGGCCACGCCCGCGCACATCGTCGACAAGCTGGTCGAGACGGTGCGCAACCCGAGGACGCACCGCTATTCGACCTCGCGCGGCATTCCGGGCCTGCGCAAGGCGAATGCAGCCTATTACGCGCGCCGCTTCGGCGTCGAGGTCGATCCCGAGAGCGAGACCATCGTGACCATCGGCTCGAAGGAGGGGCTCGTCAACCTGGCCATGGCGATCACCAGCCCGGGCGACGTGGTGCTGGTGCCGAACCCGAGCTATCCGATCCATTCCTATGCCTTCATCCTGGCGGGAGGTGCCGTGCGGCACATCCCCTTCGCCTCGGAGCGCCAGTATCTGAGCGAGCTGAAGCGCGCGGTCGAGCATTCGGTGCCCAAGCCGCTCGCCGCCCTCGTCAATTATCCCTCCAATCCGACCGCGCGCACGACGACGCTCGACTTCTACGAGGAGCTCGTCGCGTTCTGCCGGCACGAGGGCCTCTGGCTCATCTCCGACCTCGCCTATGCGGAGGTCTATTTCGACGGCAATCCGCCGCCTTCCGTTTTGCAAGTGAAGGGGGCGAAGGACATTGCCATCGAATTCACCTCGACCTCCAAGACCTACTCCATGGCCGGCTGGCGCATCGGCTTCATGACCGGCAACCGCGGGCTCGTGGCCGCCCTTGCGCGCGTCAAGTCCTACACGGACTACGGCGCCTTCACCCCCATCCAGGTTGCCGCGACCGCGGCGCTCAACGGTCCCCAGGATTGCGTCGCCGAGATGCGCCGCCGCTACCGCCGCCGCCGCGACATTCTGGTGGAGGGCTTGGCCGCCGCGGGCTGGACAGTGCCGCCGCCGGCCGCCTCCATGTTCGCCTGGGCGCCGATCCCGCCCGCCTTCACCGAGCTGGGCTCGATGGAGTTCTCGCTCAGCCTGCTCGCCGAGGCGGAGGTGGCGGTCTCGCCCGGGCTCGGCTTCGGCGAGTACGGCGACGGCTTCGTCCGCATCGCCCTTGTCGAGAACGAGCACCGCATTCGCCAGGCCGTGAGGAACATCAAGGCCTTCCTCGGCAGCGCTGAGCGCGCCGCGGGAACGCCGCAACGCCGGACCGCCGCCTCTTGAGCGCTCCGCTTCGCATCGCCATTGCCGGGCTCGGCACCGTCGGCGCCGGCACGCTCGCGCTTCTCGCGCGGAATGCCGACCTGCTCAGAGAGCGCTGCGGCCGGCCGCTTGCGGTCACCGCCGTGAGCGCGCGCGCGCGCGGGCGCGATCGCGGCGTCCCGCTCGACGGCATGGCCTGGTACGACGACGCCGTCGAGATGGCGCGCGAGGCCGATGCCGAGGTGGTCGTCGAGCTCATCGGCGGCTCGGACGGGGTGGCGCGCGCGGTGATCGAGGCAGCCCTCGAGCGGCGGCGCCACGTCGTGACAGCGAACAAAGCGCTCCTCGCGCTTCACGGCACTGAGCTTGCGCTCAAGGCGGAGCGCGCCGGAGTGGCCCTCAGCTACGAGGCGTCGGTCGCGGGCGGCATCCCGATCATCAAGGCGCTGCGCGAGGGTCTCGCCGCCAACCGCATCGAGCGCGTCTACGGCATCCTGAACGGCACCTGCAATTACATCCTGACCGACATGAGGCGCCACGAGCGCGAGTTCGCGGCGGCACTCGCCGACGCCCAGCGTCTAGGCTATGCCGAGGCGGACCCGGGCATCGACGTGGACGGCGTCGACGCCGCGCATAAGCTCGCGATCCTGGCGAGCCTCGCCTTCGGCACCCGGGTCGATTTCGGCGGGGTTTACAGGGAGGGGATCAGGCACGTCTCCCCCCTCGACATCGCCTATGCCGAGGAGCTCAAGTATCGCATCAAGCTGATCGGCAGCGCGCGCTTGACCCGGCACGGCCTCGAGCAGCGCGTGCATCCCTGCATGGTCTCGCTCGAGACGCCTCTCGCCCACGTCGAGGGCGTGCTCAACGCCGTGGTCGCCAAGGGCGATTTTGTCGAGACCACCGAATATGAGGGGCGTGGGGCCGGCGCCGGCCCGACCGCCTCCGCCGTGGTCGCCGATCTCATGGATATCGCAATCGGCCGCCGTACCCCCACTTTCGGCGTGCCGGCGAGTGAGCTCAAGGCCGCACCGCGGGCGCCCATGGAGCGCCATACCGGCGCCTATTACATCCGCCTCATGGTGGTGGATCGCCCCGGCGTCATTGCCGACGTCGCGGCAGCACTCAGGGATCAGGCCGTCTCGATGGAGGCCATGATCCAGCGCGCGCGCGCGCCCGACGAGCCCGTGCCCGTCGTGCTCACCACCCACGAGACGGAGGAGGCGAGGATGACCAGGGCACTCTCGGAGATCGCCCGGCTTGACACGGTACGGGAGCCGCCGCGCATGATACGGATCGAGCCGCTCTAAGTGGTCCGAAAAAGAATGCATTATGTTCAATGCCTTGCCCACGCGCAGTCGTCATTCCCGCGCAAGCGGGAGTAGGCAAGAAATCCCTCTCCCGCTTGCGGGAGAGGGAAGGGGCCCATCCCGAAGGGATGGGAAGGGTGAGGGACTGCCGGATGTTGGTGCCGCCCCTCACCCTCCCACGGCCTAACGGCT
>DASPPM010000022.1:0-2054 GCA_035625535.1 Alphaproteobacteria bacterium | reverse complement strand
CGGCGACCGCGATGACGAGCGGCCGGCCGGGACCGGTGCATGTCGATGTCCCGTTCAACCTGTTCCAAGAGGAGGCGGATGTCGCGCTCGAGCCGCCGTGGGACGGCTTCAATCAGCGGCGCAGCGGCGCCGCAGCCGAGGACGTCGCCGCCGCCGCGGAAATGATCGTCTCCGCGCGCCGGCCGGTGCTCTTTATCGGCCACGGCGTGGCACTCTCCGAGGCCAGCGCCGAGCTCACCCTTCTCGCGCATCGGCTCGGCATCCCCGTGATCAGCTCGCCGAACGGCATGGGCTGCCTCGACATGACGGACGAGCTCTCGCTCGGCTTCATCGGGCGCAACGGCGCCTATCCCGCGAACCAGGCCGGCCGCTTCAGCGATCTCGTCGTCGCGATCGGCGCGCGCTTCGACGATCGCTCGTCCTCCTCCTGGCTGCCGGGTTACTCGTGGAATTTCCCGCAGGCCAAGCTCATTCATGTCGACGTGGACGAGCGCGAGCTCGGCCGGAACTACGTGCCGACGCTCGGCATCCTGGCGGACGCGCGGACCTTCCTGCGCCAGCTCCTGGCCGAGCTCGACGGCCGCAATGCGCCGCCCGCGGCCGCGCTCGCGCCGTGGCGCGCCGAGATCGCCAAATGGCGGGCGGCGTGGGACGCGTACGTGAATCCCAACTTCGAGCTGCACACCTCGCCGATACGCCCCGAGCGGATCGTCGCCGACTGCCGTGCCGTGCTGCCGGACGATGCCATCATCTCGCTCGACTCGGGCGTGCACCACAATTGGTTCATGCAGTTCTGGACCGCGCGGCGGCCGCAGACCATGTTGAATACCTGGGGCTTCTCCGGCATGGGCTTCGGGCCAAGCGGCATTCTCGGCGCCAAGCTCGCAGCACCCGAGCGGCCCTGCGTCGCGATCTGCGGCGACGGCGGCTTCACCATGGTGCCGCACGTGCTGTGCACCGCGATCGAGTACGACATTCCGGCGGTGTGGGTGGTGTGGAACAACTTCTCCTGGTCGGCCATCCGCGACATCCAATACGGCCTCTTCGACGGCCGCGAGATCGGCACCGGCTTTTACCGCGGCCCCAATCAGCGCCCCTATAATCCGGACTTCGCCGCCTGGGCGCGCGCCTGCGGGGTCGAGGGCCTCAGCGTCACCAAGTCCGAGGATTTCAAGGGGGCGCTCGAGCACGCGGTCAAGCTCGAGGCGCCCTGCCTGATCGACGTGCATGTCGACGCCAATGTCCGCCCGCCCGCGACCGGCACCTGGGCGCTGCCGCCCATTCCGCACAAGGAGCCGGTGTTCGGAGCGAAGCACGTTCCCGGCGAATGAGCGGGCGCGCGGCCGGGGTGCCGCGCTCGGCTTGAGAGAATGGCGAGGAAAAGCAAGGAGACGCGCATGTCGCAGAAAGGCGCTCGCACGGCCACGGTCAGGAACATCGCCGAGGTCCCTTGGGAGGAGCTGCCCGGCCATCACGGCGGCGCCCTCTCCAAGTTCCTCGTTCATCCGAGCACGGCGAACTCGCGGCTCATCGACCACCGCATCTCCTGCTATCAGCCCAAGGCCTACGTGGCGCCGCATCGCCACAAGGTGCAGGAGCAGGTCTACCACGTGCTCGAGGGCGAGGGCCTGATGGAGATCGACGGCAAGCGTCAGGTTGTGCGCAGGCACGACGTGATCTTCATCCCGCCGGGGGTCGAGCACGCGATCTACAACAGCGGCCTCAGCGAGCTCGTCTTCATCGTCGTCACCACGCCGGTCGAGGACGCGTAGGCACCGTCCCCTCTCCTCCTTTAGTCACCAGTTTCACGGTGCGCGGCTGATGCAAGTGGCAACAAAGGTCTTAGAGCAGTTTTACACCGAGTGGAATCGCCCCCTCACCCTTTGGCGCCGACCGAACATGCCACTGGCATGTTCGGGCCAAGCGTCCAGTGGACGCTTGGCAGGCGTCAAACGGCTAAGCTCGACTTCGTCTCGGCTCAAGCCTACGCAACCCTCTC
This sequence comes from Alphaproteobacteria bacterium, assembly GCA_035625535.1. Taxonomy (GTDB): domain Bacteria; phylum Pseudomonadota; class Alphaproteobacteria; order JACZXZ01; family JACZXZ01; genus DASPPM01. Next base: position 55 of record DASPPM010000022.1, on the reverse strand, counting down.
CCCCTCCGAGGGGGAGAGGGTAGGGTGAGGGGGCTGCTTCCAAATCAACGGGACA
>DASPPM010000021.1:0-4217 GCA_035625535.1 Alphaproteobacteria bacterium | reverse complement strand
GTTGTCGAGGCGGTTCTTGTACTGCGCGGTGTCGACCGTGCGAATGTGCGCCTCGACGCCCAGGCGGAGGAGATTCTGCACGAAGGGCTCCGTGATGCGCTCGAAGGCCGGCTCGTCGAGCAGAATCTCGAAGGAGAGCGGTTGTCCGCTCTTGGGGTCGACCATCTTGCCGCCCTTGACCGTCCAGCCGGCCGCTTCGAGGAGCTCGAGGGCGATGGCAAGATTGGGCCGGATATTGCCCGAGCCGTCGGTCTTGGGCGCCTGGTATTCCTTGCTGAAGACTTCGTCGGGAATCTGCCCCTTGAGCGGCTCGAGAACCTTGAGCTCGTCCGCGCTCGGTAGGCCGTGGGAGGCGAGCTCAGAGTTGGAGAAGTAGCTCTCCGTGCGCGTATATTGCCCGTAGAAGAGCGTCTTGTTGCTCCACTCGAAATCGAAGGCGTAGGCGAGCGCCGCGCGCACCCGCGCATCCTTGAATACGTCGCGGCGGATGTTGTAGATGTAGCCCTGCATGCCCTGCGGCTCCTCGTTCGCGATCTCCTCCTTCTTGATGCGGCCGTCGTGCACGGCGGGCGCGTCGTAGCCGGTCGCCCAGAACTTCGACGAGTTCTCCTGGCGGAAGTCGTAATTGCCGGCCTTGAACGCCTCGAGCGAGACGTTCTCGTCGCGGTAATAGTCGATGCGGATGCCGTCGAAGTTGTAGCGTCCCTTGTTGACCGGCAGGTCCTTGCCCCAATAGTCCTTCACCCGCTCGAGCGTGATCGAGCGGCCGGGATCCGTGGCCGCCACCTTGTAGGGGCCGCTGCCGAGGGGTGCTTCCAACGTCGTCTTCTCGAAGTCGTGGCTCTCGTAATATTTCTTCGAGAGCACCGGGAGCTGGCCGAGGATGAGCGGCAGCTCGCGGTTGTCGCCGGGTGCAAAGCTGAACTTGACCTTGCGCTCGCCCAGCTTCTCCGCCTTCGCGACGCTATGATAGTAGGCGGCATAGGACGGATGGCCTTTGGCCTTGAGCGTATCGAAGGTCCAGACCACGTCGTCCGCCGTGATCGGGCTGCCGTCTTGAAAGCGCGCCTCGGGCCGCAGCGTGAAGATGGTGGAGGAGCGGTCCTTGGGCACCTCGATCGTCTCGGCGACGAGGCCGTACTCGCTGAAGGCCTCGTCCTGGCTCGAGACCATGAGGGTGTCGAAGGTGAGAACGATGCCCGCTGCCGGGACCCCCTTGAGGATGAAGGGATTGAGGCTGTCGTAGGTGCCGATCGCGGCCTCGCGCACCTCGCCTCCCTTGGGCGCCGCCGGGTCGGTATAATCGAAATGGGTGAAGCCCGGCTTGTATTTGACGTCGCCGTGCATGGCGATGCCGGGACCGACGAAGTCCGCGTCATCGGCGAGCGCGGGGCCACGGGAGAGAAGCGCGAGAAGGGCTAGGCTGGCGGCTCTGGCGTAAGGCATGGCGGTCCCCGGCACGAGGTTGGCGCGGCTAGCGGCCGAGCCTGCTCAACATGGCCATTTCCCGTGCCGCCAGCAAGCCAAACCGCGGCAGCGGGGCCCCTCAGCCGCCGGCCTCGGAGAGCAAGCGCAACGCCTCCCCATGCGCGCGCGCGTCGCCCGCCGCGAGCACGCGGCCGTCCGAGTGGAGGCCGAGGGGAAGCCCGCGCCAGTCGCTGATCACCCCACCCGCTCCCTCGAGCACCGGAATGAGCGCGCAATAGTCGTAGAGCTTGAGCCCGCCCTCGACGACGAGGTCGGCGAAGCCGCTGGCGACGAGCCCGTAGCCGTAGCAGTCCGTGCCGAAGAGGGCGAGCTTGGCCTCCGCGCGCACGCGCTCGTAGGCGGCCGTGTCGCCCGCGCTCGCGAACATGTAGGGCGAGGTCGTATAGACGACGGCTTTCGCGAGACGCTCGCAAGCGCGCGTCCTGGCCTGAGCGCCGTTGAAGAGGGTGGGGCTGCCGCGCGCCCCCGTCCAACGCTCGCCGAGGGCCGGGTGATTGATGACGCCGAGGATGGCGCGACCCTCGTGAAGAAGCGCTATGAGCGTGCCAAAGAGGGGCTTGCCGGTGATGAAGGACTTGGTGCCGTCGATGGGATCGAGCACCCAGACGTAGGGAGCGCCCGGGTTCTTGGCGCCGTGCTCCTCGCCGATGATGCCGTGGTCGCGGAAATGCGTCTCGATGCGCCGGCGCATGGCCGTTTCCGCCTCGCGGTCGGCGATGGTGACGGGGGAGAGGTCGGCCTTGTCGTGGACGGCAAGATTGCTGCGGAAATAGCGCAAGATGATCTCCCCGCTCTCGTCGGCAAGACGCTCGGCGAGGCGGAGGAAATCTTCGATCCCGGCTGCGGCCATGGCGGGGAAGTGTGGGGGAAAGCGCGCGGCTTGCCAAGGGCTCGCTCGTCCTTCGAGACGGCCCTTCGGCCCCCCTCAAGACGAGGAGGCTAAAGCATGTTCCGATGGCGCGGAATCACCCCCTCATCCAGCTCCGGCTAAGCTCGACTTCGTCTCGCTAAGCCTACGCAACCCTCTCCCCCTCCGAGGGGGAGAGGGTAGGGTGAGGGGGCTGCTTCCAAATCAACGGGACATACTCTAAATGCGATAGCCCTCGCCTTTTCGTGGCGCAGTAAGCGGACGATGACGGCGTTCTGCCCGCCGCCTCACTTCGGCAGCGGCAGCGGTGCGTCGCTCTGGCTGTTGAGGTAGGCGATGAGGTCGGCGCGCTGCTGCTCGTCCTTGACGCCGGCGAAGATCATCTTGGTGCCGGGCGCCACCTTCTGCGGCCCGTCGAGCCATTTGTTGAGCTCGTCGAAGCTCCAGTCGCCGCCCAATTTCTTGATCGCGTCCGAATATTGGAAGCCCTCGCGGCTCGCCACCTTGACGCCCACGACGCCGTAGAGGTTGGGGCCGATGCGCGCGGGCTCGCCCTTGCCGAGCGTGTGGCAGGTCTTGCACTGATTGGCGGCCTTCTTGCCGTCGTCGATGTTCGCCTTGGCAAGGAAGGGCTCGATGGGCTTGAGCTCGGCGGGGAGGCTTGCCTGCTGGGTAGGCTGGGCACCACCCTGCGCGCCGGTTTGCGCGCCGGCGATCTCGATGTGTTGGCCCTCCTTCGGCTCCGGCACCAGGATGTCGCCGGCGTGGCCGATCACCGTGGTGATGAGAAGCGTCATCAGCACCGCGCCGACGATCTTGTTGACCTCGAACGAATCCATGAATCCCCCAAGCAAGACCAGGGTGGCCGCATGAACGGCACGCCGCGCGCGCCTTGGCCGCGAGCCAGCCCGCCGCCGCCGAGCGTCGATAAATCGTTTCCGCTCCGAGGGCAACCGTTATATGGTCCCCCGGGCCGGTCGGTCCGTTATTACCCCGTCCCGCTCCCGCCCCGAAGCGCGGCAAAATGTCGCAATTGCGGCGGGCGCTCGGCCGCCGCGAACCCCCGTTTTCCCCCATGGCGAAGCCTCGGAACCCCATCGTCCTCATCCCGGCCCGCATGGCGTCCACGCGCCTGCCGGGGAAGCCCCTTATCGAGATCGCGGGCGAGCCCATGATCGTCCATGTCTGGCGCCGGGCCATGGCTGCCGCGATCGGCCCGGTCGTGGTGGCGGCGGCGGAGGAAGAGATCGCGGCGGCGGTGAGGCGCGCGGGCGGGGAGGCGGTCCTGACGCGGCCCGATCACGCGAGCGGCTCCGACCGCATCTTCGAGGCGCTTGAGCGCCTCGATCCGGGGCGCCAGCACGACGGGGTGGTGAACGTGCAGGGCGATGTGCCGACCATCGAGCCGGACACGATCCGGGCGGTGCTGGCACCGCTCGCGGATGCAGCCGTCGATATCGCCACCCTTGCCGTCGAGATCGGCAGCGAGGAGGAGCGCGCCGATCCGAACGTGGTGAAGGCGGTGGCCGCCTTCGCGCCCGGCAAGCGCATAGCACGGGCGCTCTACTTCAGCCGCGCCGCGGTGCCGCCGGACGCAGGGCCGCACTATTTCCACCGCGGCATCTATGCCTACCGCCGCGCGGCACTTGAGCGCTTCGTGGCGCTTCCCCCCGGCATTCTCGAGGCGCGCGAGCGGCTCGAGCAGCTGCGGGCGCTCGAGGCCGGCATGCGCATAGACGTGGCCCTCGTTGACATGGTTGCGCTCGATGTCAATACTCCGGCCGACCTCGCGCGGGCGCGGCAAATGCTCGCCGGCAAGCCGCGCGTTTGAGCGATCGATCGTCGAGGAGCCGCATGCCTT
>DASPPM010000020.1:0-24524 GCA_035625535.1 Alphaproteobacteria bacterium | reverse complement strand
CCAAGCGCTCGACAGATAGCCCTGCACCCGGGCGCGCTCCTCGGGGGTGTAGATGTCGGCGACGATCGTGGTGGCGATCGGCTGGATGGCGCCGGCGCCGAGGCCTTGGAGCGCACGGAAGAAGATGAGCCAAAGCATGCTCGGGGAGAAGCCGGCAAGGAGCGAGCCCAAGAGGAAAAGGACCGTGCCGGCGTAAAGGGAAGGCTTACGGCCGAAGATGTCGGCCAGCTTGCCGTAGATCGGCGCCGAGACCGCCTGGGTCAGGAGGTAGATGGCGAAGACCCAGCTGAAGAGTTGGAAGCCGCCCAGGTCCGCGATGATGGTCGGCATGGCGGTGGCCACGATGGTGGCTTCGACCGCCGCCATGAACATGGCGAGCATGACGGCGAGAAGAACCAAAGGGCGGCGGGTATGGGAACGGCTCGCGGGGCTTTCGCTCAAGGCTCTGACCGGGGGCAGGCGATGGCACTGGCCTAGCCTTTACGGCAGTGCGGGCGTCGCCGCAAGCCGCGGGTGGCCCGGCGATGCCGAGAAGGTACCTGCAAAGAGAAAATCGGCCGCCGCGTAATACTTGCGGCGATAAAGTGGAAATCCAGCCTTGAAATCGGCGTAATATTGTATTCTAAAGAGCAGACGCTGTGTTAGGGGCGGGCAATCCTGGAAGCATGCCGGCGTGATCTGGGTGTGTGGAGAGATGGCATTCCGTTTCGACATGGCTGCGATGCAGTGACCAACGTCGCGACCGGGGTTCGCGTCGAGGGGTCCGGATGGGCCCAGCGAGGCAATTGACGCGCGAGACGATCTCGCCGGCGGGCACCCCGAGGACGCGATGATGCCGAGCAGTTGAGTCCATGCCGAACCGCCGTGCGCTTCTCCGCGGGATGATCCGGCTCCGCCGGGCCATCGAGAACGACCAGCTCCTCCTGGTGCTGCTCGCGCTCGTGATAGGTGCGCTCGGCGCCTTGGGAGTCATCGGCTTCCGCGGCCTCATCAGCCTGGTCCAGCTTATCGCCCTCGGCTTCGACTCGCCCCATGTGCTGGATTTTGCCCGCACCTTGCCGTGGTGGCGCATTCTGCTGGCACCTACGCTCGGCGGTCTCTTGATCGGTCTCTACGTCCGCTACGTGGTGCCGGGCCGCCGGACCCAGGGCGTGCCCGATGTCATGGAGGCAGCGGCGCTTCGCGGCGGCCGCCTCTCCTTGCGCGCGACGCTCGCGGGTGCGGTCGCCAATGCGGCCTCGATCGGGGTGGGCGGATCGGTCGGTCGCGAGGGCGCGGTGATCCATCTCGGCGCCACCATGGCCTCCTGGCTCGGCCAGCGCATGCGGCTGCCGCCTGCGATGCTGCGCACGGCCCTCGGCTGCGGGGTCGCCTCCGCGGTGGCGGCCTCCTTCAACGCGCCCATCGCCGGCGTCTTCTTCGCGCTCGAGGTCGTGATCGGCAATTACGCCATCAGCACCTTTGCCCCGCTCGTGGTCGCCTCGGTGATCGGCACCGTGATCAGCCGGCTCTACTACGGCGATTTCCCCTCCTTCATCCTGCCCCAGTACCAGATCGTCAGCCCTTGGGAGTTCTTCGCCTTTGCCTTGCTCGGCATCGTCTGCGCGATCGTCTCGCTGAGCTTCATGAGCTCGGCCCAGCTGGTCGAGCGCGTGGTCGAGCGGCTCGCCATCCCCCGCTGGCTGCGTCCGACCTGCGGGGGCTTGCTGCTCGGCATCATCGCCATCGCCTTCCCGCACGTCTTGGGGGTGGGATACGATTCGGTCGACCAGGCGCTCTTCGGCACGCTGCCGCTCTGGCTCATGATCGGCCTGGTGGTGGCCAAGACCGCCGCGACCTCGATCTGCATCGGCACGGGCTTCGGCGGCGGAGACTTCAGCGCCTCGCTCTTCCTCGGCGCCATGACGGGCGGAGCCTTCGGTCTCGTGGCATCTCAGGCCATGCCCGATTTCGCCTCGAGCCACGGCGCCTATTCGCTCGTCGGCATGGGGGCGGTGGCCGGTCCGGTCTTGGGAGCGCCCATCACCACCATCCTGATCATATTCGAGATGACCGGCGACTACGCCATGACGCTCGCCGTGATGATCGCGGTGGTGATCTCCTCCTTGATCGTGAGCGAGAGCTTCGGGCGCTCCATGTACATGGTGAAGCTCGAGCATCGCGGCATCAACCTGAGGGGTGGACGCGAGATCAGCATCTTCAGCTCCATCCCGATTGCCGACCTCATGCGCCGGGCCTACACCTCCCTCTTGCCCGAGGCACCGATGAGCGCGGTGATCGAGGCCCTGCGCACCGCGCCCTACGGCCTCGTCTTCGTGGTCGACGAGGAAGGCCGGCTCAAGGGCGTCATCAGCGTCGCCGATCTCGCCCCCATGGCCGACAGCGTGATCCCCGGCGGCGTACCGGTGATCGCAGCCGACATCGCCGATCCGCATCCGGTCTACCTCGAGGCCGGCGACGATCCTCGCCGCGCCATCCGTCTCATGGAGGCGCGCATGGGCAGCCACCTGCCGGTTGTGCGCGACAAAGAGAGCATGCGCATGGTCGGCGTCGTCGATGTGCACGAGTTGGTACTGGCCTATCACAAGGCGCTCCTCGAGGCCCGCGCCGAGGAGCGCGGCGAGGTGCAAAAGCGGCGCTACGCGCCGCCTCGCCGGCATGCGCACCGGTCGCCGCGCACGGGCAAGCCTGCCGCGGCTGCGGCCGATGCCAATACCAAGCCGGAAATTCATCGTCCCAAGACCGCCTGAAAGGCTCAGCGGCTCCGCGATCTGGGGCTCGGAGAACATTGTACATTTAACAAATGTGTAATATGGCTAGTTTGACATTTAATTGTGAGAAAATTAGATTTCGAATTTGCGGTGGCTTGGTGTTATTTGATCCTCGCCGGGCTTGGGTCGAGCGCGTGAGCGCGCTCGATTTGACAGGCAGCTTGGAGCCGCGCGAGCCCTGCTAAAGCGCCACGGACGACCTCCGTGGGCCCGCGAGCACGGCAGTTTCAGAGGCGAGCCCATGGACGTCTATCCCCTCTTTCTTAAGCTTGCGGGTCGGCCTTGCCTTCTCGTCGGCGGCGGAGAGGTGGCACTGCGCAAGGCCGAGCTGTTGCTTCGGGCCGGTGGAGCGCTGACCGTCTTGGCCGAGCGGCTCGTCCCGGAGCTGCGCGCGGCAGCTGAGGCGGAAAGGATCCGGCATCTCGCGGGCCCCATTTTGCCGGCGCATTTTTTCGGCCAAGCCCTCGCCGTCGTCGCGACGGAGGAGGAGGCACTTGCCCGCCGCGCGTCCGCGTTGGCCCAGGCGGCGGGCGTGCCGGTCAACGTCGTCGACCGGCCCGAGCTTTCGAGCTTTCTCGCACCCGCCCTCGTCGACCGCTCGCCCGTGCTCGTGGCGATCTCGACGGGCGGGGCTTCCCCGCTTCTCGCGCGCGAGATCAGGCTTGCGATCGAGCGGCTCCTGCCTTCCGGCCTTGGCCGTCTCGCCGGCCTGGCGCGGCAATTCCGCGCTGCCGCCAAGGCCGCGATCCCGGGGGCGGCTGCGCGGCGGCGCTTTTGGGAGCGTTGCCTCAAAGGCCCGGTCGCGGATGCCATGCTCGCGGGCGACGAGGCGGGCGCGCGCGCCGCCATGGTAGCGCTCATCAACCGCGCCGGGAGAGCGCGCGGTACCTCCGGCAGGGTCCACCTCGTCGGCGCCGGCCCAGGCGACCCCGAGCTTCTGACGCTCCGCGCCCATCGCCTGTTGGGCGAGGCGGACGCGATCGTCTACGACCAGCTTGCCGACCCCCGCGTGCTCGAGCGCGCCCGGCGCGACGCGGAGCGCATCGATGTCGGCAAGGCCAAGGGCCGCCGCGGCCTGAGTCAGGACGGCATCAACGCGCTCCTCGTCGAGCTCGCCCGGCAAGGCAAGCGCGTGGTGCGGCTCAAGGGCGGGGACCCTTTTGTCTTCGGCCGTGGGGGCGACGAGCTCGAAGCGTTGCGCGCGGCCGGCGTTGCCGTGGAAGTCGTGCCGGGCATCTCGGCAGCGCTCGCGCGAGCGGCTCAGAGCGATGCCCCAGCACTCGCAGCCAACGCCTGAGGAGCCCGCCATGAGCCTCGAGATCGTCACCGCCAACCGGCTCAACGACGGCCGCACCGTCTATCTCCGAGAGGGCGGCTGGAGCGAGAGCCTCGAGGACGCGCAAGTGGCCGGCAGTGCGGCCGCGGCACAGGCCCTCTTGGCGGCGGCCGAGCGCTCGGCCGGGGCGAACGAGGTGGTGGCGCCCTACCTCATCGAAGTCATCGAGGAGGGCGGCCGCTTGACGCCCGCGCGCCGGCGCGAGCGCATCCGCGCCGAGGGCCCGACGATCGCCGCCGGCAGCGACCAGCGCAGCAGGGAGATCGCCTGAGCCATGTACCGCTATGACGAATTCGACCAGCGTCTCGTCGACGAGCGCGTCGCCCAGTTCCGCGACCAGGTGGCGCGGCGGCTCTCCGGCGAGCTGAGCGAGGAGGAGTTCAGGCCGCTCCGGCTCATGAACGGGCTCTATCTGCAGCTCCACTCCTACATGCTGCGCGTCGCCATTCCCTATGGCGTGCTCTCGGCGCGGCAGCTCAGGAAGCTCGCCCGCATCGCCAGGGCCTATGACAGGGGCTACGGTCATTTCACCACGCGCCAGAACATCCAGTTCCATTGGGTGCGTCTCGAGGAGGTGCCCGACATCCTGGCCGAGCTCGCCGAAGTCGAGATGCACGCCATCCAGACGAGCGGCAACAGCCTGCGCAACACCACTGCCGACCAGTACGCCGGGGTCGCCGCCGACGAGATCGCGGACCCGCGCGTCTATGCCGAAATCATCCGGCAATGGTCGACCTTGCATCCGGAGTTCTCCTTCCTGCCGCGCAAGTTCAAGATCGCGCTCACCGGGGGCAAGCGCGACCGCGCCGCGGTCAAGACCCACGACATCGGTCTCTTCATCAGGAAGAACGCCGCGGGCGAGATCGGCTTCGAGGTGGCGGTGGGCGGCGGCCAGGGACGCACGCCGTTCATCGCCAAGACCGTGCGCCAGTTCCTGCCGGAGCAGCATCTCGTCTCCTACCTCGAGGCCATCCTGCGCGTCTACAACGAGTTCGGCCGGCGCGACAACCTCTTCAAGGCGCGCATCAAGATCCTCGTGCACGAGCTTGGCATCGAGAAATTCGCCGCGCTCGTCGAGGCCGAGTGGGCCGCGATCAAGGAGGGTGCGCTCAAGCTGCCCGAGGCCGAGGTCGCGCGCATCCGCGGCCATTTCGCGCCTCCCGCCTACGAGGAGATCAGAACGCCCGCAGCCAGCCTCGAGGCCAAGCGCCGCGCCGATCCGGCCTTCGCGCGCTGGCTGCGGCACAATACGGCGGCGCATTTCAAGCCCGGCTATGCCATCGCCAACATCTCGCTCAAGGCGATCGGCGGGGTGCCGGGCGACATCGGCGCCGACCAGATGGAGGCCTTGGCCGATCTCGCCGAGCGCCTGAGCTTCGGCGAGATTCGCGTGACGCACGAGCAGAACCTGGTCCTCCCCCACGTCAAGGCCGGCGACCTTTTCTCGCTTTGGCAGGCCCTTGTCCCGCTCGGCCTTGCCACGCCCAATATCGGACTCGCGAGCGACATCATCGCTTGCCCTGGCCTCGACTATTGCTCGCTCGCGAACGCGCGCTCGATCCCCATCGCCCAGCGCATCGCCGAGCGCCTCGCGGATCTCGAGCGCCAAGAGACGATCGGCGAGCTGCGCATCAAGATTTCCGGCTGCATCAACGCCTGCGGCCATCACCACGTCGGGCACATCGGCCTCCTCGGCGTCGAGAAGCAGGGCGAGGAGTTCTACCAGATGACGCTCGGGGGCCACGCGGAGGAGGACGCCTCGCTCGGTGCGCTCGTCGGTCCCGCCTTCTCGAGCGAAGGGGTCGTCGATGCGGTCGAGAGCGTCGTCGAAACCTATCTCGACGTGCGCAAGCCCGGCGAGCGCTTCATCGACACCTACCGCCGCCTCGGGCCACAGCCGTTCAAGGATAAGCTTTATGCCGCTCATTAAGGAGGGTGCCGTCGCGAAGGAGCGTTGGCGCCTGCTCGCCGACGACGAGCCCATGCCCGACGATGGGGCCGTCCTCGTCAGCCTCGAGCGCTGGCAGCGCGAAGAAGACGCGCTCCTCGCTCGCGCCGGGCCCTTGGGCGTCCGGCTCAAGGCGGGCCAGCACCCCGAAGCGATCGCCGCACACGTCGGGCGCTTGGCGCTCGTGGCCCTCGAGTTCCCCAAATTCACCGACGGGCGCGCCTATTCCTACGCGCGCCTGTTGCGCGAGCGCTACGGCTACAAGGGCGAGCTGCGCGCGGTCGGCCAGGTGCTGCGCGATCAGCTCCTCTTCATGCACCGCTGCGGCTTTGATGCCTACGAGATCGCGCGGGCGGATGCCGCCGAAGCCTGGCGCAAGGCGCTCGCCGAGATCAGCGTCTTCTATCAGCCCATGGGCGACGGCCGCGCGCACGCCCTGTTCCGTCGCCCTTCCCAGCCTCGCCGCGGTGGCAGGGTAGCGGAGCGTGCTACGCCGCGGCGCGCAACTCGTAAGGCTGTACCAGGATATCCGGGCGGCGAGCGCGTTGACATGAGCCCGCGATCCCGCTAACGTCTGCCATCGCGCCGATTTGAGATCAGCTTGCGGGCGCGGAAAAAATGCCGCTAAAGCGACGGGAAGACCGCCCGGCGGCAGCGCTGCGGCGGTTTTTTGATGGGCCTGGTCCGGGCCGAAGAGCGGACCCGCGGGATTTGACGGGCAGCTTGCAGCCGCGCCTCTCTCTCTGCTAAAGCGCCACGGGGATGACCTCCGTGGGCCCGTGTAACCCGAGCGAAGGAGGGCATCTCATGCTTTCGCCGTTCAACTCTCCGCATCTTTCGCCTCACGCGTCTGTGGCAGCCGCGTCCCGCATCCGGAAGGCCCGGAGGTGCGCGCGATGAGCGGACAAACTTACGCGGGCGACGTGGATTCGCGCCGCGCCTGGGAGATCCTCAAGGAGGATCCCGGGGCCGCCCTCATCGATGTGCGCACCAGTCCGGAGTGCCGCTACGTCGGCCATCCCGATCTCAAGACGCTCGGCAAGAGTGCCGTCTTCGTTGAATGGCAGGCCTACCCCGATCTCGCGAAGAACGAGCGCTTCGCCGAGGAGCTCGGAGAGAAGGGGGTCGCGAAGGAGGCGACGCTTCTCCTCCTCTGCCGCTCGGGTGCGCGCTCCAAGGCGGCGGCCATCCTTTTGACCAGCCTCGGCTACCGGCGCTGCTACAACATCGCCGACGGCTTCGAGGGGCCGAAGGATGGCGAGGGCCATCGCGGGCGGAGCGCCGGCTGGAAGGCGGCGGGCCTTCCCTGGCAGCAGGACTGACCACCCCAATCCACGGGAATCCGGCAATGGCAAAAGGCAAGAAGAACGCGGCGGACGCCTGGCGTCCGCAGACCCGGCTGGTGCGCGGCGGCATCGTCCGCTCCGCCCACGGCGAGACGAGCGAGGCGCTCTACCTCACCTCGAGCTTCGTTTACGCGAGTGCCGAGGAGGCCGAGGCGCGCTTCAAGGGCGAGGTCCCGGGGTTTATCTACTCGCGCTACGGCAATCCGACGGTTGCCATGTTCGAGAGGCGCATGGCGCTCCTCGAGGGCGCGGAGGCGTGCTTCGCCACCGCGACCGGCATGGCGGCCGTGTTCGCCTCGCTCATGTGCCAGCTGCATGCCGGCCAGCGCGTGGTGGCCTCGCGCGCGCTCTTCGGCTCCTGCCACTTCATCATCACGCAGCTCCTGCCGCGTTGGGGGATCGCGACCCAGCTCGTCGACGGCACGAACCTCGCGGAGTGGAAGGCGGCCCTTCGCCCGGGCGCTGCGGCGGTCTTCCTCGAGACGCCGGCCAACCCTACCCTCGAGCTCATCGATATTGCGGCGGTCGCCAAGCTCGCGCACGCCGCGGGCGCCGTCCTCATCGTCGACAACGTGTTCTCCACGCCTGTGCTGCAGCGGCCCTTGGCGCTGGGCGCCGACATCGTCGTCTATTCCGCAACCAAGCACATCGATGGGCAGGGGAGAGCGCTCGGCGGCGCCGTGCTCTCGAGCGAGAAGTTCTACCGCGAGCAGCTCATGCCCTACATGCGCCACACCGGGCCCTCGCTGAGTCCGTTCAACGCCTGGGTCATGCTCAAGGGTCTCGAGACCCTGGGCCCGCGGGTCGAGCGCCACTCGGCGAATGCGCGAAAGATCGCGGACTTCCTTGCCGCGGACAACAGGGTGGCGCGCGTGCTTTTCCCGGGCCACAAGAGCCATCCGCAATACCGCCTCGCGCGCCGGCAGATGGCGGGGCCGGGGACGATGGTGAGCTTCGAAGTGAGGGGCGGCAAGCGGGGAGCCTTCCGCTTCCTCAACGCGCTCGAGGTCATCGACATCTCGAACAATCTGGGCGATGCCAAGTCGCTCATCACCCATCCCGCGACGACGACGCACCGCGCCGTCGGGCCCGAGGAGCGCGCGCGCATGGGGATCACGGACGGCCTCGTGCGCCTCTCGGTCGGCCTCGAGGACGCGGAGGATCTCGTCCAGGATCTCGCGCGCGGGCTTAAGGCGGCGGGCGCGTGAAGGAGGCGGGACAAGCGCTCAGGCGAGCTTCACCCAGGTGAGCTCATGCTTGTTGTGGTGGAGATGCATGAGACGGCTTCCGGGCACTGCGGCAAATGCGGCGGCCGTCGCATGGTCCGTTTCGCCCTGAAACTTGAGCGTGCACAGGTAGCGCCGTGCCAAGCCCGACGCGAGCCAGCCTTGCATGAGGCGCCAAAGCCGGCGCGGATAGCACACGATGTCGGAGAGGAGCCAGTCGACGGGCCCCACCTCAGGAGGGGCCAAGGAAAAGGCGCTCGCCGCGCGATACTCGATGCGGGGAAGTGCTGCGATCCTGGGGTCGAGCGGCGCCTTGTCGACGCTCAAGACATGGCAGCCGAGTTTCTGGAGCGCCCAACTCCAGCCGCCCGGGCTGGCGCCCAGATCGAGACAGCGCTCTCCTTCCCTGGGACGAACGCCTAGAAGCGTGAAGGCTTCCCAAAGCTTGAGATAGGCCCGGTTGGGCGGACCCGTGCGGTCCTCGATGAATTCCACCTCGCCGTGGCGGAACGGGCTCGAGCAGCGGGGGCTCGCGAGCATCCTATTCTCCGCGACAAGCGTCCACGAGCCGAGCGGAGCCTTGGGCAGCTCGCACGGAAACGGAACGGGCTTGGCCGAGACGTGGGGAAGCTGCGCCTGGATCAGCTTGGCGCGGCGATGCAGCTTGAAGTCATAGAGCGCCCAATTGCGCTGGATGGCGCGGAGCTTTAGCGCCGCGTCCTTGATCGAGCCTATCTCGAGCTCGCGGGGCGCCAACCAGACGTTCTGGGCCCAGGCGGCGGGCCGCGCCGCTCCCGGGGCCAAGATGAGCCGGCCGTAGCGTTTGGTGAGGTGACCGAGCTCGTGCTCGAGCTCGCGCTCGAAACCTTCGGCGGCGAGATAGCCGGTCTCCTCCATGCCCTGCCTCCTTGAGAGAGGGATTGACCCATGCGCGGTGCCGGCTCAGGATTCGCAGGGCTCTCTGCGGAGCAGCGGAAGACGCCATGATCGAGGTCATCATCGAGCGCTGGACCCAGCGCGACGGACACACCGACTTCATGTGGTCGATCTGGCATCACGGCAAGCGCGCCGCCATGAGCGACCCCCTCGCTACCTCGGCCGAGGCCGAGGCGCAGGCCCTCGAGGCATGCCGTCGCACGTTCCGGCGCGAGCCGGACCGTATCACGAAGCTATGAGCTGCCGGCGGCAGACCGCCCTCGGCCGACCTCCGAGCCGGCGCGCTCAGGGCAGGTCGAAGCGCTCGTCCGTGGCGCTCACGCCGATCTTGCCGACGAGGAACGGCACGAGCGACTGCGTCGCGGCGAAGGAGTCGGGCCGGCGCATCTCGCCGCTGGCGCTCCCCTGCCAGAGGCGACGCGCGGCGCGTTGATCAGACAGCATCATGGAGAGGTGCACCCGGCGCGCCGAAGGCTCCCCTGTCGCGGCCGAGCCCGTGGCCGTCTCGCCGCCGAAGAGGTTCTGATTGAGGGGCGTGAGGACGCCCATGCTCTCGGCTTGCTCGCTGTTCGGCACCGCGCTCTCGAGCGCCTTCGCCCCGTTGGTCCGGTCGCCGACCTGGTTGCCGGTCACCTCGGTCGCATAAAACTCGAGGAGGAGCGGAGCATTATCCGAGACGACGTAGCCGCGGCCGCGTAGCGAGGCCTCGATCGCGGCCTTGAGGCGCTGGTACTGGTCGGTATCCTGCGCAGGCACGACCGAGATTGCGGAGCCCGGCGCGAGCGGCGCGTAGGCTCGAGCGGTCACCGAGCCGCTCGCTTGGGCGGACGCCGTCTGGGCCCAGGCCAAAGGCGCGATCAGGACCACAAACGCGGCCGCGAGCGCGTGGAATTTCCCCATTCTCTCCCTCCTCAAGGCCGGCCGCGCGCACCGCTCGTCGCGGCGAGCCCACCAGGACATAAAGTAATGAATGCCAAACGCGAGCGCCACCCCCATCCCGGGCTCGGTCGCCTCCTCCCGAGGCGGCAATAGTTCTACGTCGCAACCTGCCTCAGGCCTGCGAGGTCGGCAGCACGAGGAGCTGGGCGATCACCACGTGGGCCGGCTGCTCGAGCGCGAAGACGACCGACCGCGCCACATCGTCCGCCGTGAGCAGGGTTTCGAACGAAGCGTAGAAGCGCTCCGCCTCGGCCTTATCGCCACGCCAGCGCGCCTCGGCAAAGCCGGTACGCGCCGTCCCCGGCATGATCTCGCTCACGCGAATGGCGCTCCCCTTGAGCTCGGCGCGCAGCGCGTCGCTGAACATATGCACGGCCGCCTTGCTGGCGTCGTAGGCGGCAAGCCCCGCGCTGGGCCGCAAGCCGGCGATCGAGCCCAAATTGACGATATGTCCGCGGCCGCGGGCGAGCATGCCGGGCAGGATCGCTCGCGTCATGCGAACGAGGCCGGTGACGTTGGTCTCGATCGTGGCCGCCCAGTCCTCGATGCCGCCCTCGACGAAGCGCCGGCGGCCGCCCACGTCCGATCCCGCGTTGTTGATGAGAATATCGACCGCGCGCCAGTCGTCCGGCAGGGCCGCGACAAGGCCGCCGACGGCCTCGGCATCGGTCACATCCAAGGCGAGGGGAAGAATGTCCTTGCCGTAGCGCTCGACGAGCTTGTCGAGTCGTTCGCGCTTGCGTGCGGTCGCGATCACGCGAGCGCCGCGGGCGGCAAGGGCGTGGACCATCGCCTCGCCGATGCCCCTCGACGCGCCTGACACCAGCGCTACCGATCCCGCGCCGAGTATGGGCTGGTCGTCGCTCATCGCAAGCTATCTACCATGCCGAGCGGGTGCGGCAAAATTTATCGCAATGCACCGGTTTGCAAGGGCCGCGCGGATGGACTTCCATCTCCCCCTGCCCCAAGATCGCGCACCCGTCTCGCAGTGAAAACCGCGCTCGCGGGCGTCGGGGAAAGGCGAGGAGCTGAGGCCATGGCGTACGACACGCTTGTTATCGAGAGGCACCGCGGCGGCATCGCAAGGCTCACCCTCAACCGGCCCGAGGCGCACAACGCGCTTTCCGGCCGCATGCTCGAGGAGCTGCCGGAAGCGGTACGGGAGCTGGAGTCCGAGCCCGGGGTCCGAGTCGTGGTCTTGACGGGGGCAGGGGAGAGCTTCTGCGCAGGGGCCGATTTGCGCTGGATGCAGGAGGTGAGCAGGCTCGATCGCGCCGGGCGTATCGCCGCTTCCGGCGGAGTCGCGGCGGTGCTCTCGGCACTCGACCGTCTCTCCAAGCCGCTCGTCGGCCGCATCAATGGGGCGGCCTATGGCGGAGGGATCGGCCTCGTCGCGGTCTGCGATATCGCGATCGCCGCGCGCGGCGCGCGCTTCGGGCTCAGCGAAGTGCGCCTTGGCCTGATCCCCGCGAATATCGGGCCTTACGTCATGAAGCGGCTGGGCGAGGCCAAGACCCGCGAGATCTTCTTCAACGGCAAGCTCTTCGATGCCGAGGAGGCTGCCAGGCTCGGCCTCCTCTCGTGCGCCGTCGATGCGGCGGAACTCGACGGTGCTGTCGAGCGCGAGGCCGGCTATTTCCTCAAATGCGGACCGCAGGCGGTCGCGCGCGCGAAAGCACTCGTCCACCACATCGCGCGGCACGGGCCGTCCGAGAGCATCGACTACGCCATTGCGAGCTTGGCCGATGCCTGGGAACGGGAGGAGAGCAGGGAAGGCATCGCCGCCTTCTTCGAAAAACGCAAGCCGAGCTGGGCCTCGTGAGGTGAGGGGAGTGCGTTGGCGGCAGCCGCAAGGCTTGGTTTGTCGTTGAAATCATTGTATCCTGTTTGTGTCATCTCGGAGTGCGCGGCGCAGCTCATGACGTCGAGGTGCCACAAGGTTTGACCGCACGAGCGCTGATGGGAATGCCGAAAGGGGTGGGGCGGAGCAGCCGACTCGGCAGCCAATAGCCGCGAGCGAGGGGGGAAGAATGAAGTCGGGCTTCTTCAAGTTTGCGGTCTCGGCGCTGGCGCTGTGCGCGGCATTCTCCGCGGCGGAGCGGGCGCAGGCCGCCGGCTTCCAGCTCGTCGACCAAAGTCCGAGCGGGGAGGGGGACGCGTTCGCGGGTGCCGCCGCGGTCGCCGAAGACGTCTCGACCATCTTCGCCAATCCCGCCGGCCTGACTTACCTCAACGGCATCCAGGCGCAAGCGGGCATGAATGTCATCATCACCGCCGGGACCTTTCACCCCTCGAACGCGAAGACGGATCCCACGGCCGTCGGCGGCTTTCCCATGCCGCTGACCGGGGAGCCGAGCCGCGACTTCGGCGTGGTGGTGCCGGTGCCGCACGTCTACGTCGCCACTCCTCTCGACGCGATTACGAAAGGCCTGTGGGCCGGCATAGGCATCACGGCCCCCTTCGGGCTGGTGACCGATTACGGCAGCGAGACCTGGGTCGGCCGCTACTATGCCGAGCGCACCCAGCTTCAGACGATCGACGTGAATCCGTCGGTGGCGTACAAGGCCACGGATTGGCTCTCCCTCGGCGCGGGTGTCGACGTCCTTCACGGCAGCGGGCTCTTCAAGAATGCGGTCGATTTCGGCTCGATCTGCTCAAACGCAGGAGGGACCGGGCTGTGCGGACTGTTCGGGCTGGCCCCCCAGGCGAACGACGGGGAAGTCAGGCTCACGGGTACCGACAACACAGTCGGCTGGAACGCCGGCGCCATCCTCCAACCCTTCGACAACACGCGCATCGGCCTTGCCTATCGCTCGGGCTATACGCTGCGGCTGAGCGGCACCGCGAGCTTCACGGTGCCCGCGGCCTACCAAACGCTCCAGGCGGCCGTGCCCGCCTTCGGGGGCAACTTCGTCAATACCGCGGCCACCGCCAAGATAGCCCTCCCGGCGACGGCCAGCTTCTCGGTCGCCCAGCAGGTCACGCCCAAGTGGACGGTCCTGGGCGACGTCAGCTGGACCCAGTGGAGCAGCTTCAATAACTTCACCGTGACTTTCGCCAATCCGTTGCAGCCGACCCAGGTCACGCCCGAGCATTGGCACGATACCGTGCGCGAATCGCTGGGTGCGATCTACGCGGCAAGCGACAAGGCCAAGCTTCGTTTCGGCGTCGCCTACGATCCGACCCCTGTGCCCAACGCCTATCGTACTTTGAACATCCCCGACGACAGCCGGTTTTGGCTTTCCATCGGCTATAACATGCAGCTTTGGGGCGGGCTCTCGATCGACGCCGCTTACAGCCACATCTTCATACTCGGCAACTCGCCCATCAGCCTGGCCAGCAACACCCAGGGCACGGTCAGCGGCACCTTCAGCGGCTCCTCCGTCAATATCCTGACGCTCGGCGTCAAGTACGCCTTCTAGCTCCCGGCGGCCGTTGCGCGGGCCGCCGCCCGGGGATGCCGGGCGAGCGCCGGTTGACGCCTACGTCAGCCGTTTGACGTTAACGTCAGATGCGCTTATTCTTTGCCAGATGTGCCGTCACGGAGGGGCGTGGTGGACGAGACTTGGAGCGTTGCGGACGAGCCGTGGGCGAAATCCTATCCACCCGGCATCGCCCATGCGCTGAGCGTGCCTAAGAAACCCTTTTGGCGCCTGGCCGAGGAGGCAGCCGCCGAGTTCGCCGAGCGTGCGGCACTCGATTTCCTGGACCGCCGCACGAGCTACCGCGAGCTCGGGCATCTCATCGACCGGGCGGCGGCCGGATTCCAGGCGCTTGGCGTGGGCCGAGGCGTCAAGGTAGGCCTGTTCCTCCCCAATTGCCCCTATTACGTGATCTGCTATTTCGCCGTGCTCAAGGCGGGCGGCACGATCGTCAATTACAATCCCCTCTACGTGCCGCGTGAGATCGTGCACCAGATCGACGATTCCGAGACCGAGATCATGGTGACGCTCGATCTCAAGCTGCTTTACGACAAGATCGCCCTGTCGATGAGCCAATCGCGCCTCAAGCGCATCGTCGTCGGGCGCATGGCGGAGCTCCTGCCCTTTCCGCGGAACCTGCTCTTCTCGATCTTCAGGCGCGGCGAGCTGGCTCAAGTGCCCGCAGACGAGCGGCATGTGACCTTTGACCGGCTCGTCGCCAACGACGGCCGCGTGCGCGAGGTGGCGGCCGACCCCGAGCGCGACATCGCGGTCCTGCAATATACGGGAGGGACGACGGGGACGCCCAAAGCCGCCGCGCTCACGCACAGCAATCTGTGGGCGAACCTGCGCCAGATCGAGGTCTGGTTCCCCGAAGGCGAGCGCGGCAAGGAGCGCACCTTGGCCGTGCTGCCGTTCTTTCACGTTTTTGCCATGACCTCGGTGATGAATTTCTCGCTCCGAAGCGGCGCGCTCTTGATTCTATTGCCGCGCTTCGAGCTCAAGCAGGTCCTCAAGACCATCGACCGCAAGCGGCCCACGCTCTTTCCCGGGGTTCCCACCATCTACACGGCGATCAACAACGCGCACGATCTCGCGAAATACGATCTCTCGTCGATCAAGCTGTGCATCTCGGGGGCGGCCACCCTGCCGGTTGAGGTCAAGCGCCAGTTCGAGGCGCACACGGGCTGTAAGCTCGTCGAGGGCTATGGTCTCAGCGAGGCGTCGCCGGTGGTGTGCTGCAATCCCATCTACGGGCTGAACAAGCCGGGCTCGATCGGCTTGCCGATCCCGGGGACGGAAGTGCGCATCATGTCGCTCGACGAGCCGCACCGGCCGCTGCCCGCCGGCGAGCGCGGCGAGCTCTGGGTGCGCGGGCCGCAGGTGATGGCGGAATACTGGCATCAGCCCGAGGAGACCGCGCATACGCTGATCGACGGCTGGCTGCGCACGGGCGACGTCGGCTACATGGACGAGGACGGCTACTTCTTCATCGTCGACCGCCTCAAGGAAGTGATCATCGCCGGCGGCTACAAAATCTATCCGCGCACGGTCGAGGAGGCGATTTACCAGAATCCCGCCGTCGCCGAGGCAGCGGTCGTCGGCGTGCCCGATCCCTATCGCGGCGCCACCGTCAAGGCCTTCGTCGTGAAGCACAAGGGGGCGTCGCTCGATGAGCGAAGCCTGCGGACGTTCCTTGCCGACAAGCTCTCGGCCATCGAAATGCCGAAGCTCATCGAGTTCCGTGACGAGCTGCCCAAGTCCGCCGTCGGCAAAATCCTGAAAAAAGCCCTCGTCGAGGAGCGGGGGACCGCGCCGGAGGGCGGGAAAGCGTCGGGCCCGCGCCATGGCTAAGCTGACCGCGATCGAGGGCAAGGAGCCCGCCGCCGTCGGCGAGCAGGAGTACACGATCAGCGAGCTTGCGGCCGAGTGCGAGGTCACTCAGCGCGCGATCCGCTTCTACGAGGATCAGCACCTGTTGGCGCCGCGCCGGGTCGGCCAAATCCGCATATTCAGCCGCCGCGACCGCGTGCGGCTCGAGCTTATCCTGCGCGGCAAACGTCTCGGCTTCTCTCTTGCCGCGATCAAGGAGATGCTCGATCTCTACGAGGTGGACGACGACCACGTGCAGCAGCTGCGGCTCGCCCTCGACAAGGGGCGCCGTCGCATTGCCGAGCTCGTCGGCCAGCAGCAGGACATCGCAAGTACCCTGGCCGAGCTGCGCGAGCTCGAGCGGCGCGTCGCGGCACGCCTGCGCGAGAAGGGCGTCGACCCCGAGGAGATCGTCAAGAGCGACGCCGCGTGATCGGCCGGCCTTGCCGCGGAGGTCTTCGAGTATCAGCTTTTGAGGGGTCGAGCGGCATGAGCGCCTCGACCCTTCGCCTCGGAAGGGGGACAGCCCGGACGGGGTCGGTCGCGCGCCCTTGAGTCCGAGTACTACAAGGAGACAGCCCGATGAAAAACGTGGTGATCGCCGGCTATGCCCGGTCTCCCTTCCACTTCGCGAACAAGGGCGAGCTCAGGCGCGTGCGGCCGGACGAGCTGGCGGCGCAGACGGTGGCCGCTCTCATCGAGCGCACGCGCCTCGATCCGGCCGAGCTCGAGGATCTCATCGTCGGCTGTGCGATGCCCGAAGGCGAGCAGGGGCTCAATGTCGCCCGCCTCATCGGCTTCCTGGCACATCTCCCGATCTCGGTCGCGGGCAGCACGGTCAACCGCTTCTGCGGCTCCTCGATGCAGGCGATCCACATGGCGGCCGGCGCCATCCAGCTCGGCGCCGGGGAGGCCTTCATCTGCGCGGGCGTCGAATCGATGACCCGGGTGCCCATGATGGGATTCAATCCCCTCCCCCACCCCCGCCTCGCGAAGGAATACCCCCAAGCCTACGTCTCGATGGGCATCACCGCCGAGAACGTCGCCCAGAAATACCAGATCACGCGCGCGGATCAGGAGGCCTTCGCGCTCTTGAGCCAGAAGAAGGCCGCTGCCGCGCAAGCGGCGGGAAAGCTTGCCGGCGAAATCGTCGCCATCAAGCATGACGGCAAGCTGGTCGAAAAGGACGGCTGCATCCGCGCCGATGCGTCGGCCGAGGGATTGGCGGCACTCAAGCCCGCCTTTGACGAGCACGGCACGGTCACGGCCGGGACCTCCTCTCCACTGACCGATGGGGCCGCGGCCACGGTGGTGTGCACGGAGGATTATGCCGCGAGGAAGGGGCTCGAGCCGCTTGCGCGCGTGAGGAGCGTGGCCGTCGCGGGCTGCGCGCCCGAGATCATGGGGATCGGTCCGGTCGAGGCGAGCCGCAAGGCGCTCGCGCGCGCCGGCCTCGAGGTCAAGGACATCGACATCGTCGAGCTCAATGAGGCCTTCGCCTCCCAGTCGATTGCCTGTATGCGCGAGCTCGGCATCGACGCGAGCAAGGTCAACCTCGACGGCGGCGCCATAGCGCTCGGCCATCCCTTGGGGGCCACCGGAGCGCGCATCACCGGCAAGGCGGCCCAGCTCCTCAAGCGCGAAGGCAAGCGCTACGCGCTCGCCACGCAGTGCATCGGCGGCGGCCAGGGCATTGCCACCGTGCTGGAGGCTGTGCGATGAGGATCGAGAGGGCTGCCGTCATCGGCGCCGGTGTGATGGGAAGCGGCATTGCCGCGCACGTCGCGAACGCGGGCGTGCCCGTGCTGCTGCTCGACATCGTGCCGCCGCAGGCCAACAACCGCAATGCGTTGGCGGAGGCCGCCGTCGAGCGCATGCTCAAGGCCGAGCCGGCGCCCTTCATGTCGAAAGCGGCGGCCAGGCTGGTGACGGTGGGGAACATCGAGGACGACCTCGCGAGGCTCGCGGAGGTCGACTGGATCGTCGAGGCGATCGTCGAGAACCTGGAGGTGAAGCGCGCGCTCTACGCCAAGCTTGAGGCGGCGCGCAAGAAGGGCTCGATTGTATCCTCCAACACCTCGACCATCCCGCTCGCCAAGCTGACGGAAGGGCTGTCCAAGTCCTTTGCCAGGGACTTCCTGATCACGCATTTCTTCAATCCGCCGCGCTACATGCGTCTTCTCGAGATCGTGGCGGGTACGCGCACGCGCAAGACGGCCACGGAAGTGATCGGGCGCTTTGCCGACGAGCGGCTCGGCAAGGGTGTCGTCGAGTGCAAGGACACGCCCGGCTTCATCGCCAACCGTATCGGCACGCTGTGGCTTCAGGCCGCGGTCGGCAGCGCCTTCGAGCTCGAGCTCTCGGTCGAGGAGGCCGACGCGGTCGTGGGCCGTCCCATGGGCGTTCCCAAGACGGGCGTGTTCGGCCTCTTGGATCTCGTCGGCATCGACTTGATGCCGCACGTGGCGGCGAGCATGCTCGCCACGCTTCCGGCGGGCGATATGTACCGCAGCCTGTTCAGGGAAATCCCGCTCGTCGGCAAGATGATCGCGGACGGCTATACCGGACGCAAGGGCAAGGGCGGCTTCTACCGCCTTGCGCGCAAGGACGGCGGCGAGCGGGTCAAGGAATCGATCGATCTCAAGACCGGCGCCTACGCGCCCTCGACGAAGCCGCAACTCGAGAGTGTCGAGGCCGCGCGCAAGGGCGGGCTCAAGGCGCTCGTCGAGCATCCGGACAAGGGCGGGCAATACGCCTGGCGGGTGCTGAGCCGCACCCTCGCCTATGCCGCGGCGCTCGTGCCCGAGATCGCCGATACGGTTCCCGCGGTCGATGAGGCGATGCGGCTTGGCTATGCTTGGAGGTACGGGCCCTTCGAGCTCATCGACCAGCTCGGCACGGGGTGGTTCGCCGAGAAGCTCAAAGGCGCCGGCATGACGGTCCCGCCGTTGCTCGAGCGCGCGGGCGGCCGCCCCTTCTACAAGACCGACGGCGGCAAGCTCCATTACCTCAAGACCGACGGCGAGTACGCGGAGCTTGTGCGGCCCCCAGGCGTGCTTTTGCTCGCCGACATCAAGCGCGCCTCCGAGCCGCTCGTGCGCAATGCCTCCGCCGCGCTGTGGGACATCGGCGACGGTGTGCTCTGTCTCGAGTTCCGCAGCAAGATGAACGCGATGGACCCGGACATCCTCGATCTCGTCCAGAAGGCGATCAAGCTGGTGAAGGAGAAGTACAAGGCGCTCGTCATCCATAACGAAGCCGACAACTTCTCGGTCGGCGCCAACATCGGCCTCGCGCTCTTCGCCGCCAACGTGGCCCTGTGGCCGATGATCGAGGAGATGGTGGCGAAGGGCCAGGCGACCTACAAGGCGCTCAAATACGCGCCCTTCCCGGTGGTCGCGGCTCCCTCCGGCATGGCGCTCGGCGGGGGCTGCGAGATCCTCCTCCATTCGAGTGCTGTGCAGGCGCACGCCGAGACCTACATGGGACTCGTCGAGGTGGGCGTCGGCCTCGTCCCCGGCTGGGGCGGATGCAAGGAGGTGCTGACGCGCTGGCTTCTCAATCCGAAGCGGCCGGGCGGGCCGATGCCGGCGATCGGCAAGGCCTTCGAGATGATTGGGACCGCGCAAGTCGCGAAGTCCGCCTTCGAGGCGAAGGAGATGCTGCTGCTGCGCGAGAGCGACGCCATCACCATGAACCGCGACCGCCTGCTCGCCGACGCCAAGGCCAAGGCGCTCAAGCTCGCCAAGCGCTACAAGGCGCCCGCCCCGCCTGCGGAAATCCGCCTGCCCGGGCCGACGGCCAAAGTCGCCCTCGAGCTCGCGGTCGAGGGCTTCCGCCGGCAAGGCAAGGCGACGGCGCACGACGTGACCGTGTCGGGCGAGCTCGCCACGGTGCTTTCCGGCGGCGACACCGACATCACCGAGACGCTCGGCGAGGACGATCTCACCAAGCTCGAGCGCCGGGCCTTCATGACGCTTGTCCGCAAAGAAGCGACCCTTCGGCGCATCGAGCACATGCTCGAGACCGGCAAACCCCTGAGGAACTGACCATGGCCACCTACAAGGCTCCCTTGCGGGAGATGCGCTTCGTGCTCCAGGAGCTTCTCTCCCTCGACGCGCTCGCCCAGCTCCCCGGTTACGAGGAGGCGACGGGCGACGTGGTGGCGGCCATTCTCGAGGAGGGGGCCAAGCTCTGCGAGAACGAGCTCCTGCCGCTCAACCGGAGCGGCGACGAGGAGGGCTGCCATTACGAGAACGGTGTTGTGCGCACGCCCAAGGGTTTCAAGGAGGCCTACAAGCTCTTCGCGGACGGCGGCTGGCCGGCGCTTTCCTGCGCGCCTCAATACGGCGGCCAGGGGCTGCCGAAAGTCGTGAGCCTCGCGGTCGAGGAGATGATCTGCTCGGCGAACATATCCTTCGGCATGTATCCGGGCCTGAGTATTGGCGCCTATAACGCGATCGAGGCGAGCGCCAGCGAGGCGCTCAAGGCGCTCTATCTGCCCAAGCTCGCGTCGGGCGCTTGGGCCGGCACCATGTGCCTGACCGAGCCCCAATGCGGCACCGATCTCGGCCTCGTCCGCACGCGCGCCGAGCCCTTGGCCGACGGCAGCTACGCGATCACCGGGACCAAGATCTTCATCTCGGCGGGCGAGCATGACCTGACCGAGAACATCATCCATCTCGTGCTCGCGCGCCTGCCCGGAGCCCCCGCCGGCACGCGCGGCATCAGCCTCTTCCTCGTGCCGCGCGAGCTAGCGAACGCGGACGGCAGCCTCGGCATGCGGAACGGCGTGCGCTGCGGCTCCATCGAGCACAAGATGGGGATCAAGGCGTCGGCGACCTGCGTGATGAATTTCGACGCGGCGAAGGGCTGGCTCGTGGGCGAGCCCAACAAGGGCATGCGCTGCATGTTCGTGATGATGAACGCGGCGCGTCTCGGCGTCGGCATCCAGGGCCTCGGCATCGCGGAGACCGCGTATCAGAGTGCGGTCGCGTATGCCAAGGAGCGGCTCGCCGGCCGCTCGCTCGCGGGCGCCAAGCATCCCGAGCGGCCCGCGGACCCGATCATCGTGCATCCCGACGTGCGGCGCATGCTGCTCACCGTGCGCGCGCAAGTGGAGGCGGCACGGGCGCTCGCCTATTGGGTCGGCCTCGAGGGCGACATGGCGGCGAAGCATCCCGACGCGGCCGCGCGCGAGGCAGCGGATGATCTGGTGGCGCTTTTGACACCCATCGTCAAGGCCTATTTCACCGACATGGGCTTCGAGGCGGCGAACCTCGCGGTGCAGACCTACGGCGGGCACGGCTATATCCGCGAGAACGGCGTCGAGCAGCTCGTGCGCGATGCGCGCATCACCCAGATCTACGAGGGGGCGAACGGCATCCAGGCCCTCGACCTCGTGGGGCGCAAGCTCGGCTCCCACCTGGGCCGCTCCCTGCGCCGCTTCTTCCATCCGGTCCTGGGCTTGATCGAGGCGCACCAGGCGGATGCCAAGATGGCCGAGTTCGTCCTCCCGCTCGCCAAGGCCTTCGGCCGCCTGCAGCAGGCGACCGCCTGGCTCGCCGAGCAGGGCCTGCGCGACCCGGAGGAGGCGGGAGCCGCGGCGAGCGACTATCTGCGCCTCTTCGCTCTGGTGGCACTCGGCTACATGTGGTGCCGCATGGCTAAAACGGCGCTTGAGAAGCTCGCGGACGGCGGCACGGAGGAGCGCGCCTTCTACGAGGCCAAGCTCGCGACCGCGCGCTTCTTCATGGCGCGCCTGTTGCCGCAGACGGGCACCCTCTTCGCCACCCTCATGGCGGGAAAGAAGCCCCTCATGGCACTCGCCGAGGCGGCGTTCTGAGGGCCTCCCCCGAGCGCTCGCCATTGCCTAACCCCGGGGCCGCCATTATCGTGGCGCGTTCGCGCGCCGGCCGGCCTTGCGGCGGCAGCGCAAAGCGAGGGCGTGGAGGCGGGAGATGGCGGAGCCGAAACGGCTCATCGTCGGATTGAGCGGCGCCTCGGGCGTGATCTACGGCGTGCGCGCGCTCGAGCTGCTCAAGGGGAGCGGGGTCGAGACCCATCTCGTCATGTCGCGCTCGGCCGAGGTGACGCTCGCCTACGAGACCAAGCTCAAGGTGCGCGACGTGCAGGCGCTCGCCGATGTGGTGCATCCCATCCACGACATCGCCGCCTCGATCTCGAGCGGCTCGTTCAAGACGCTCGGCATGCTCGTCTCGCCCTGCTCGATCCGCACGCTCTCCGAGATCGCGACGGGGGTCACCTCGACGCTTCTGACGCGCGCCGCCGACGTCGTGCTCAAGGAGCGGCGCAGGCTCGTGCTCATGCTGCGCGAGACGCCGCTCCACACCGGCCATCTCCGCACCATGACGGCACTCTCCGAGATGGGGGCGATCATAGCGCCACCCATCCCCGCCTTCTACTTCGGGCCCAAGACGCTCGACGAAGTCATCAACCAGTCGATCGGCCGCGCGCTCGACCTCTTCGGCATCGAGCTCGGCATCGTCAGGCGCTGGGGCGAGGGCAGTGCCGAGGGCGGGCGCCAACGCAACCCCTCCCGGCGCCGTAAGCGCTAGACCGGTCGCGTCGCGGTTGAAATCTGATGAGTTTTCTCGTTAGCTCTGTTATAGAGAGTGCAAGCCCGTTCAAGGGATCGAGCGTCGGCTAAGAACTGTCCTGACAGCAGTCATCTGAAGAATCCTCGCGCAATGCTTAATCGCCGAACCCTGTTGGCCGTGGTCGCTTGTGCTGCATTGAGCCCGATCGCAGCTCCGAGCCGGGCCGCGGATGTGGACTTGCCGGCCGAGGGCGCCGATTTCGTCTCCGCTGTCGTCGATCAGGCGCTCAAGATTCTCAAGGACAAGTCGCTCGGCAAAGAAGAGCAGATACAGCGCCTGACCGAGTTGTTCATCGCGACTTTCGACGTGCGTGCCATGAGTCTCTTCGCGCTCGGCGTCTACGCGGGAAGGGCGCGGGGCGCCGAACGGGAGGCTTATTTCGACGCGTTCAAGAACTATATGATCCGGCACTATTTCTCGCGCCTGGAGTCGGTCGGCGACGTGTTTTCGATCAAGCGGGCCTCGCTCGATGGCGAGAATATCGTCTGGGTGTCGAGCGAGGCCGGCTCGCGCGGAGAGAAGGGGTACCGGGTCGAGTGGCGCGTCCGCAAGCAGGAAGGCGAGCTCAAGATTTTCGATGTTCTCGTCGAGGGCTCAAGCTTGATGTGGCTCCAGCGCAACGACTTCTCCGCCGTGCTTCGACGCAACGACGGAAACATCGCCGAGCTGACGGAGCTCATGCGCAAACAGAAGGTCAGCAGCGAGACCCCAGGGAAATAGCAGTCAGGCGCGACCGAAATCGCCAAGGGCGAGGGCGGAGCGCCGGTAGCGGGCGCCGAGGGCCGACCCCGAGCGCGTGTTCTGATAGCCATTGCGAAGCGTCCAGCGAAAGCAGGAGACTGGCCTCCGGCGCCGCTGGCCGGCACCCGATAGGTGCGGCCTGCGCGCTCCCGGATCGGCAGGGTCACGAGGGAGGGAGGGATGGCGAAAAGCCATATCAGCGATCTCGCGACGATCATCGAGGACCTGGAGGCACTCGGGCGGCTGGTGCGCATCCGCTCCGAGGTCGAGCTCAAGCACGATCTCGCCGGCCTCGCGGCGAAGCTGGAGGGCGGCCCGCGCGCCGTGCTCTTCGAGCGGGTCAAGGGGCACACGGCACCCGTCTTCACCGGACTCTACTGGTCGCGCGAGCTGCTGGCGGCGCTCATGCGGCGGGAGGAGCGCACGCTCCCCCAATACGTCTCCGACTGCATCAAGGCCTGGCAGCAGCGCCCGCGGCCGCCGGTCATGGTCAAGAGCGGCCCGGTCCTCGAGGTCACCGATAAATCTGTCGACCTTGCCAAGCTGCCGATTCCGATCCACGCGCTCAAGGACGGCGGGCCGTATTTCGATGCCGGCGTGGTGATCGCGCTCGATCCCGAGAACGGCATCCGCAATGCCTCGATCCAGCGTTTCATGGTCGAGAACAGGAACACGCTGCACGTCAACATCGACGCGGGCCGTCACCTCGAGCTCTATCTCAACAAGGCGGCGGCGCTCGACCGCGCGCTGCCCTTCTCGCTCAACATCGGCGTGGGGCCGGGTCTGCACTTCGCGGCCGCGACGCCGGCCGAGGCGGCACCTGCCGACACGGACGAGCTCGGCATCGCGAGCGAGTTCCACGGTGCTGCGCTCGAGCTCGTCCAGGGCAAGGTGCTGCCCGTGCACATGGTGGCGAACGCCATGTATGCGCTCGAATGCGAGATGATCCCGGGCGAGCTCGGCGAAGAGGGGCCGTTCGCGGAAGTGACCAACTACTACGCCAAGCGCGCGCCGCGCCCGGTCGTCCACGTGCGCGCCATCCATCATCGCGCCCGGCCCGTGTTCCAGACCATTCTCTCGGGTGTGGAGGTGTGGAATTCGGTCGGCCTCCTGGGCGAGGCGAACGTGCTAGCCCTCCTTCAGCGCCAAGTGCCCGGCGTCAAGGACGTCTACTTCAGCCACGGCGGCTGTGGCTTCTACCACGCGGTCGTCAAGCTTGCGCAGCAGCGCGCGGGCTGGTCGAAGCAGGCGATCATGGCAGCCTTCGCCGCCTTCCCGCCGCTCAAGATGGTCACCATCGTCGACGACGACGTCGACATCCGCAGCTCGAGCGACGTCGAGTGGGCGATGGCGACGCGGCTCGATCC
>DASPPM010000019.1:0-14260 GCA_035625535.1 Alphaproteobacteria bacterium | reverse complement strand
AGCGCCCTGGATTGCTTCGCTGCGCTCGCAATGACGGTTTTCTCCGGATGAATCGAAATTGCGAATCGGTACACTAGCCGGAAAGACTTCGTGATGTTGCAGCGCACTGAAACAAGTTGTGCAGTGCATTAGCATGCGGGATTTGACACAGATCATTGCCGTCGATCCGTTTTCCTGCTTATGGGTGCGAGCTGCAAAATCTGCTGCGTGGATGCTGCCAGCCTGCGGTGTTTTGATTTCGCGGCGTGAAGTTGTCCGAGTTCCAGCACGTTGGAAAACTGTGCTGTCGGTCCAAAGAGCGCTGATCCGATTGGACGCTAGGGACCGTGCTTCGAGGACGTAGTGACCCTGATTTGGCAAATCAGACAGGTCGCTTGGTAATTCGGACCGTCTCGATCAACGCCTGTGCTGTTAACGATCGGGGCGCGATCTATGAGCGTCCCTGGCGTAAAAAAACTAGCCCCTGGACCCTTTTGAGCGTCCTTGGCCCCCACCGACTTGTCGGGAGAAGGGAAAAGCCATGTATATGGAAACAAAGCCCACGGGGTTCTCACGCGCGCTACTGCCCCCCTGCTGTTCTGATTGCTGGGAAGTGATGAACCTCAAGTCTGCCGAGCCCTGGACGCTCCTGCGGGGCTACCAGCTCGTCAAATACACCTTCGAGTGCAACATCTGCGGCGGTATGACGACCAGGATGAAACAGGAAGATCGTTGAGCTCGGATTCGGGTGAGGGGCATAGACTTAGGCGCCGTTCGCCCCGAGCGCCAACGGTCCGACAAAGACTCAGGAAGTGCCCGGCTATTGCGGGCACTCCAGCGGTCGCGACCTCAAGCGCCCAAATTCCGGGAACGACGACAGCGGTCGTCTTGATCGCCTCCGGGACTTGCATGGCATAGTCAAGGTCTTGCCCCGACGCGTCTTTAAAAACCAACGCATGGCGACCGAGTGATCGTGGACAAGCGTCATTTCCGGCCATATTCGATCAAGGCCTTGATATCGACGCTGCGAACCGGCCGACGTCCGGCCATGAAGCGCTGCATCGCCCCGACGGCCGCCGCGACATCGCGTCGCTTTGCGTCCCCCGGCGGCACCAGCTCGGCAATGATCCGGCCTCGGTGCGTGATGGTATAGCTCTTGCCGCTCTCTACGCCGCGCAAGAGATCCGGCAGCTTCGTCTTGGCCTCGTAAGCGCCGACTCGGATGTTCATGGCGCGGCACTCCCCGAGCGGCATCACAGACATGTATATAGGCCAGTCTATCCGGACGTGGCGGACCGGCAACGGCGTTCCCGCGGGCCCGCCTGGGAAGAAATTTCCTGCCCATCCCGGAGCACACGGCCGACGCATTCTTGCGTTTCGCGCATGGCCGCTTTGCCGCCATTGCCTTGGACGTGGACAAAAATTACCCTTGAGGTCAAAAGAGGACGGGGAGCCGAGATCTGGGAGGAACAGCCATGGCGCTTGCCGCCGTCACGCTCGACGACAAATACGAGCTCGAGTCAGGCCGCGTCTTCCTGACCGGCACCCAGGCCCTCGTGCGGCTGCCCATGATGCAGCGCCACCGCGACCTCAAAGCGGGGCTCAACACGGCCGCCTTCGTCTCAGGCTACCGCGGCTCGCCTCTTGGAGGGCTCGACCAGGCCTTCTGGCAGGCCAAGCGCTTCCTCGCCAAGAACCACATCCACTTCCAGTCCGGCATCAACGAGGACATGGCGGCGACCGCCGTGTGGGGCAGCCAGCAGGTCGGCATCTTCCCGGGTGCCAAATACGACGGCGTCAATGCCATGTGGTACGGCAAGGGCCCGGGGGTCGACCGCTGCGGCGACGTGTTCAAGCACGGCAACTTCGCCGGCAGCGCCAAGCACGGCGGCGTCCTGCTGCTCGCCGGCGACGACCACGCGGCCAAATCCTCGACGCTCCCGCACCAGAGCGAATACGCCTTCATGTCGGCCATGATCCCCGTGCTCAATCCTGCGGGCGTGCAGGAGTTCCTCGACCTCGGCACCTACGCCTGGGCGCTGTCGCGCTATTCGGGCTGCTGGGTCGGCTTCATCACGGTCGCGGACACGGTCGAGAGCTCGGCCTCGGTCTATGTCGACCCGCACCGTGTCGAGATCCAGCTCCCCGCCGACTTCGAGATGCCGCCGGGCGGCCTCAACATCCGCTGGCCCGACCAGTGGATGGGGCAGGAAGAGCGGCTCATGCGGCACAAGCTCTATGCCGCGCTCGCCTTCGCCCGCGCCAACCGTTTCGACAGGCTGGTGATCGACAGCCCGAAGCGCCGCTTCGGCATCGTCACCACGGGGAAGTCCTACCTCGACGTGCGCCAGGCGCTCGACGACCTCGGCATCGACGAGGCGCACGCGGCCGAGCTCGGGCTCAGCCTCTACAAGGTCGCCATGAGCTGGCCGCTCGAGCGCGAGGGGATGCGCCGCTTCGCCGAGGGTCTCGAGGAGATCCTCGTGGTCGAGGAGAAGCGCGCCCTCATCGAGAACCAGCTCAAGGAGCAGCTCTACAACTGGCGCGCCGACGTGCGTCCGCGCGTGGTCGGCAAGTTCGACGAGAATTACCAGGCCCTGCTCCCCTCTTACGACGAGCTGACGCCGGCGCGGGTCGCCCGCGTCATCGCCGGGCGCATCGAGCGCTTCTACACCAGCGAGCGCATCAGGGATCGCCTCGCCTTCCTCGCGGCCAAGGAGAAGATGCTTCAGGCGAAGGGACCGGACTTCAAGCGCACGCCCTACTTCTGCTCGGGCTGCCCGCACAACACCTCGACCGTGGTGCCCGAGGGCAGCCGCGCCACCGCAGGGATCGGCTGCCATTTCATGGCGGTGTGGATGGACCGCAGCACGGCGACCTATACCCACATGGGCGGCGAGGGGGCGCCCTGGATCGGCTTCGCCCCCTTCACCGAGGAGAAGCACATCTTCGCCAACCTGGGCGACGGCACCTACTTCCACTCGGGCTATCTCGCCATCCGCGCGGCGGTCGCGGCCAAGGTCAACATCACCTACAAGATCCTCTACAACGACGCGGTCGCCATGACCGGCGGCCAGCATGTCGACGGCCAGCTCACCGTGCCGCAGGTCACCCAGCAGGTCTACGGCGAGGGGGTGAGGCGCATCGCCGTCGTCACCGACCAGCCCGAGAAATACCCCATGGGCGCCGAGTTCGCGCCCGGCACCACCGTCCACCACAGGAGCGAGCTGCAGTCCGTGCAGAAGGAGCTGCGCGAGTGGCAGGGCACCTCGGTGCTCGTCTACGACCAGACCTGCGCCGCCGAGAAGCGCCGGCGCCGCAAGCGCGGCACCTTTCCCGACCCGGCCATGCGCGCCTTCATCAACGAGGCGGTGTGCGAGGGCTGCGGCGATTGCGGCGTCAAGTCCAACTGCCTCTCGGTCGTCCCCGTCGAGACCGAGCTCGGGCGCAAGCGCCAGATCGACCAGTCGAGCTGCAACAAGGACTTCTCCTGCGTGAACGGCTTCTGCCCGAGCTTCGTCACCGTGCACGGCGGCCGCTTGCGCAAGAGCAAAGCGGCCGCGGCAGCGGAGAGCGATCCCTTCGCGGCACTGCCCGAGCCGGCGCTGCCGCGGGTCGGCGACGAGCCTTACAACATCCTGGTGACGGGCGTGGGCGGCACGGGGGTCGTGACGATAGGGGCGCTTCTCGGCATGGCGAGCCACCTCGAGGGCAAGGGGGCCTCGGTGCTCGACATGACCGGCCTTGCGCAGAAGGGCGGGGCCGTGCTGAGCCACGTGCGCATCGCGCGCCGGCCGGAGGACATCCATGCGACGCGGGTCGCCGCCGGCGAGGCCAAGCTCGTACTCGGCTGCGACCTCGTGGTCGCGGCGGGAAGCGAGGCGTTGGGCAAGGTGCGCGAGGGCGTCACGCGCGTCGTGATCAACAGCCACGAGACGCCGACCGGGGACTTCACCCGCAACCCGGACATGGCCTTTCCTTCCGCGGCACTCATCGATGTCGTCAGGCGCTCCGTCGGCGAGGGCTCGATGGACGTGATCGAGGCGACGCGGCTCGCGACCGCGCTTCTAGGCGATTCGATCGCGACGAACCTTTTCATGCTCGGCTTTGCCTATCAGCGCGGGCTCGTCCCCGTCTCGGGCGAGGCCATCCTAAAGGCGATCGAGCTCAACGCCGTCGCCGTCGAGATGAACCGCAACGCCTTCTTCTGGGGCCGGCTCGCCGCGCACGATCTCGCGCGCGTGGAGCGGACGGCCGCCCCCAAGACCGTGCTCCCTCAGCGCCTCATCTCGCGCTCGCTCGACGAGATCGTCGGGCGACGCGCGGTCGAGCTCACGGCCTATCAGAACGCCGCCTACGCTGAGCGCTACAAGAGCCTCGTCGAGCGCGTGATCGCCGCCGAGAGCGAGAAGGCCAAGGGCATGTCCGGCTTGGCCGAGGCGGTCGCACGCTATTATTACAAGCTCCTCGCCTACAAGGACGAGTACGAGGTGGCGCGCCTCTTTACCGACGGCACCTTCACGCGCGCGCTCAACGAGCAGTTCGAGGGCGATTACAAGCTCGAGTTCCATCTCGCCCCGCCGCTCGTGGCCGAGCGCGATCCCGAGACGGGCGAGCTCAAGAAGCGCAAGTACGGGCGTTGGGTGATCGGACTCCTCCGCCTCCTCAAGCACATGAAGGGCCTGCGCGGCACTCGGCTCGACCCCTTCGGCAACACCGCCGAGCGCAAACGCGAGAGAGCCCTCATCGCCGAATACGAGGCGGTGATCGCGGAGCTCCTCGCCGGCCTCGACCACGACAACCACGCGCTTGCCGTCGAGATCGCAGCGCTGCCCGAGCACATCCGCGGCTACGGCCACGTCAAGGAGCGCCACATCGCTCAAACGAAGGTGCTTGAGGCCGAGCTCCTCGCCGCCTTCCGCGCACCCCCCTCGCAGCGCACCGCGGCGGAGTAGCCGATCGGCTCAGCCCCTCGGCTGGAGGCGCGCGTGCTGGTCGCTCAAGGTCCGGGCTATTCCTTGGCGGCGGGAGGCTGCGGCGCTCCGGCAGCCCCTCTGGGGCGCCAGACGGCCGCGCGTTGGCGAGCGTCGGCGAGCTCTTCGGGTGTCAGCGAAGTCTCGAGATCGTCGAGCTCCTTGGCGGCGAGCTTGCTGCCGCCGGCGACGGCGAGGCTGAGCCACTTGTAGGCCTCCACATCGTCTTCGTCGACGCCTTGCCCGTCGAGGTACATGAGCCCGAGATTGGCTTGAGCGGCGGCGTTGCCCTGCTCGGCGGCCTTGCGGTACCAGCGGAGGGCTTCCGCATCGTTCCGTAGAACGCCCTCACCGTCGGCGTACATGCTGCCGAGGTTGGACTGCGCGGCTGCATAGCCCTGCTCGGCCGCCTTGCGGTACCAGCGGGCGGCTTCCGCGGCATCCTTGCGAACGCCCGCTCCGCTCTCGTACCTGATGCCAAGATTGTTCTCGGCCGCCGCATCGCCTTGCTCGGCGGCCTTGCGGTACCAGCGGAGGGCTTCGGCATCGTCGCGGGGAACGCCCTGACCGTTGGCGTACATGACGCCGAGGTCGTTCTGCGCCTTCGCGTTGCCCGCGACCGCGAGCGGCTGCAACAACTTGAGTGCGGCCGCATAATCGTGCCGCGCATAAGCCGCATTCGCCGCCGCCAGGCTGTCCTCCGTCTCGTCGGCGCGGGCGGGACGAGCAGAGACCACGGCCGCAAGCATACCCATGACAATGAAGGCAGCGATCATCCGCACGGCAGCATCCTTTCCCCCGAGCTTGCAAGGGCTGCCGCGCCGACCGCGGGAGCCTTCGCGTCGGCGAAAAGTCTAAGGGCGAAGGCGCACCCGAGTCCAGGCCGACGGCACGGGGGGAATTTCCTTGTGGCCGAACGGTGCGGTGTGATCTCTCTCTATCGCTATGCGGCGCCCTTTACCTTGGGCGGGCAAGGCTAGGTCCGGGCGGCAGCAGCGCCGCCACAAGCAAAGGGATTTGTCATGGCGGAACAGGAGATCGCCGTCGTGGTCGGCGTGGGGCCCGGGCTGGGGGCAGCCCTCGCCCGGCGCTTTGCCAAGGCCGGCATGCGCGTCGCGCTGGCGGCGCGTCGGCGCGAGCGGATCGAGCCCCTTGCCGCGGAGATCGGCGGCCGCGCCTATGGCTGCGACGCGACGAGCGAGGCGGAGGTCGAGCGCCTCTTCGCTCAAGTGGCCGAAGAGCTGGGAGCGCCGAACCTCGTCGTCTACAACGCGAGCGCCTTTGCGCGCAAAGGCATCCTCGAGACCACGGCCGAGGAGTTCGAGCGCTGTTGGCGCGTCGCCTGCATGGGCGGCTTCCTCGTAGGGCGCGCCGCCGTGCGGCTCATGCTGCCGCGCGTGCCCGAGCACGGCTGCGCCGGGACCATCCTCTTCACCGGCGCCACCGCCAGCTTGCGCGGCGGTGCCCTCTTCCACAATCTCGCGGTCGGCAAATTCGGACTGCGCGCGCTGGCGCAGAGCATGGCGCGCGAGTTCCAGGCCAAGGGCGTCCATGTGGCGCACGTCATCATCGACGGGCAGATCGCGGGCGAGCGCCCGGGCTATCGTCGGGAGGAGCGCGGCGCCGACGCGCTGCTCGAGCCCGACGCCATCGCCGAGGCCTATTACCAGCTCCACCGCCAGCGGCGGAACGCCTGGACGCTCGAGCTCGATCTCAGGCCGTGGGTCGAGAAGTTCTGAGCTGGCGTACCGGCGCTCAGGAGGTCTTGGGCGTGAGGCTGCCGCGGTAGATCTTCACGCACGTCCCCTTGGGGACGTAGGCCCATAACTCGTCGTCCTTGCCTTGGGCGGCTTCCTTGCTTGCGTCCTTGGCCGGCTGCTCGGCGCTCGTCATGCGCGCGCAGGTCTGCGCATCGCCGCCGCACTCCGAGACGTCGTGGGGCGAAACGCCGTAGCATTTCTCGTCGATGGGCTGGTCGCTCCCGGATTCGGCCAGGGCCTGCCCGGCAACCACCGCCGCAACTGCCGAGGCGATCAAAAGCGCGCGCTTCATTCGGATACTCCCGAGAGGCCCGCTCTCACATAAGCCATTGCCGCCGCATTTGCAATCGCAGCAGGCCTTTCATTGCTCGCGGCCGCGCGCACCGTCGGTGACCCTCTGCTGATAAGTGCGGAACTCCGGCGGCCAGGCGCTCTTGATGTAGGCGATGACCGCCCAGATCTGCTCGTCCGAGAGCACGCCCGCGAAGCCCATCATGTCGGTCTGGTAGCCCGGCGGCGCGTAGGGCGCAATGCCGCGCTTGACCATGCCGAAGAGCTCCGCGTCGGCATGACGCCAGGTGTGGCCATGGTAGTCGTGCGGTGGTGCGGGCAGACGCCCGTCCGGCTTGCGCAAG
Organism: Alphaproteobacteria bacterium; assembly: GCA_035625535.1. Lineage (GTDB taxonomy): Bacteria > Pseudomonadota > Alphaproteobacteria > JACZXZ01 > JACZXZ01 > DASPPM01. Next base: position 6,913 of record DASPPM010000019.1, on the reverse strand, counting down.
CGCCAGTTGGGCTGGCCCTCGAGATGCATGCCGTGACAGGAGGCGCAGGCCTCGGCATAGACCTTCTGCCCGAGCGCCAGCTGGTGCGGATCGTCCGGATCGCCCGGGCGATAACCCGTCCCGTGCCTGAGCCACCAGACGCCGGCGAGCGCCGCCACGGCCAAGACCGCACCCACGACCGCTAAGAGCTTGAGAAGTTGCCTTCGCCGCATCACGACATTCCCCCCTCTCCTCCTCGCGAAGGAGAGGGTCGGGGCGAGGCAGGGGGCCGGTCTCCGGGGCTCACGCGGCGCGTGGCCCGCGCTTCGGGTCGGCGCGGGTGTCGCCCACGCGCGCCTCGCCCGGGCCGAGGCAGGCCTCGATCTCGCCGCGGTCGAGGGTCTCGTGCGCTTCGAGCGCTGCGATCAGTCTCATGAGACCGGGCTTATGCTCGCGAATGACCGTTGCCGCGCCCTCCTCCGCCTCGAGCAGGAGGCGGCGCACCGCCTCGTCGACCATATAGGCCGTGGTGTCGCTGAAGTGGCGGGGCTGGGCGATCTCGCGCCCGAGGAAGGGATGCTCCTCGCTCTCCCGCACATCCATCGGGCCGATCTCGCTCGACATGCCCCAACGCGCGACCATGGCGCGGGCGAGGGCCGTTGCCTGGCGGATGTCGTCGTCCGCACCCGTGGAAACGCTGCCGAGGAGCTCGTGCTCCGCGGTGCGCCCGCCCAGCATGACGGAGATGCGGTCGCGCAAATATTCCTCGGGCAAGGTGTGCCGCTCCTCCTCCGGCAGCGACTGGGTGGCGCCGAGCGCGCGGCCGCGCGGAATGATGGTGACCTTGTAAAGCGGGTCCGTGTGCGGCAGGAAGTGCGCCACCACCGTGTGCCCGCTCTCGTGCACGGCCAGGCGATGGCGCTCCTCGGGCTGGATGGCGAGCGTGCGCACCGAGCCCATCATCACCTTGTCGCGCATTTCGTCGAAATGGCGCATCGCGACCTGGGTGCCGCCCTCGCGCGCCGCCATCATCGCCGCCTCGTTCACCAGGTTCTTGAGGTCGGCGCCGGAAAAGCCGGGGGTGGAGGAGGCAAGGATCGAGACATCGACGTCGCTCGCAAGCGGCACCTTGCGCACGTGCACCGTGAGGATGGCCTCGCGCGCCGCCTTGTCGGGCAGCTCCAGCGTCACATGGCGGTCGAAGCGGCCGGGGCGCAAAAGGGCCGGATCGAGCACGTCGGGGCGGTTGGTCGCCGCCAGCACGATCACCGCCTCGTGGCCCTGGAAGCCGTCCATCTCGGCGAGAATCTGGTTGAGCGTCTGCTCGCGCTCGTCGTGGCCGCCGCCGAGCCCCGTGCCGCGTACGCGGCCGATCGAATCGAGCTCGTCGATGAAGATAATGCTCGGCGCCCGCTTCTTCGCCTCCTCGAACATCTTGCGCACCCGCGAGGCGCCCACGCCGACGAACACCTCGATGAACTCGGAGGCCGAGATGTAGAAGAAGGGCACCCCCGCCTCGCCCGCCAGGGCGCGCGCGAGCAGGGTCTTTCCCGTGCCGGGGGGTCCCACCATGAGCACGCCCCGCGGCGGCTCGGCGCCGAGCTTGCGGTATTGCTCGGGGTTCTTGAGGAAATCCACGAGCTCGGCCACCTCGCGCTTGGCGTTGTCCTGCCCGGCCACGTCGGCGAAGGTGACCTTGGGCGCATCCTTGACCTCGCGCTTGGCCGAGCCGTAGAGGAAATCCGTCACGTCGCGCCCGCCGAGCCCGCCCGCCATGTTGCGGTACATGCGGTTCCAGAAGAACCAATAGATGCCGATGAGCAGGAGCCAGGGGGCGATCGCGAAAAGAAAGCGCCTGGCGCCGCCGTCATCCGCGGGCAGGCTGGTGAGCTCGACCCCCTTGGCCTCGAGTGCCGGAATCAACGAGGGATCGCCGATGCTCGGCAGGAGCGTCGCCACGTCCTCGACGTCCATCCCCTTCTGGCCGAGCGGCTGCGCCTTCTTGAGATGCGCGCGGGCCTGCTCGCCCTTGAGCGTCATCGAGGCGACGCTCCCCTCGTCGATCAACTTCCTCAGCTGCGTATAGGAAATCTCGGCGACCGGAGGCTGGTTGCCGGGCTCGAGCCCGCTCATGAGAAAGACGAGCACCAGGAAGGCCCCGATCAACGCCCAGCTCAGCCATGGCGGTATGCGCTTCATCGCCTGTCAGCCTTTCCGAGGGTCGAGCCCGCGGGCGAGTCTCCTTCCCCGAATCATGGGGTCGCGGGCGGGCGCTGTCAAACCGAAGCCGGCGGCATTGCGGGCGGCCGCAGGGAGGAGCGAACGCGTTGGAATCCCTTCAGCTTTATCGAGCGCGCCTCGCCGCCTCACATGCCGAGCGCGCGCTTGTAGACGTCGAGGAGGGTCTCCTGCTCCTGGCGCTCGGCGCTGTTCAGCTTGCGCAGGCGAATGATCTGGCGCAGCACCTTGAGATCGAAGCCGCCGCCCTTGGCCTGGGCGTAGACGTCGCGGATATCGTCCGAGAGCGCTCGCTTCTCGTCCTCGAGCCGCTCGATCCGCTCGACCAGCGAGCGCAGCTGCTCGGCCGCAATGCCGCCGACATCGGGCATCTTTCCCTTCCCCTGTTTTCTTTGCGGGCTCATGCTTGGCATCGCGATTGATACCGCGCGCAGAGCACCTCAGGCAACGCCAAGAATCCAGCCCTCCTCATCGAGGCAGATGCGGCTCTCGCGCCCGCTCAAGCCCGAGGGCCGGGCGAAATAGGCGCGCAAGCTGCCCTTGCGATCGGCCGCGAGGAGCGCATCGCGCACCGCCGCCACCTGGCGCGCGTCCTTGATCTCGTAGGGCTGATCGTCTGAGGGAAAGAGGCTTGGCCAGACCTCGGCATGCACAATGCCCTCGAGGCGGGCGTCCCACCCCGTCTCGAAGGGCCAGAGGCGCGAGCGTTGGGCGAGGCGAGGCGAAGTGAGCAGGCGGTGGACGACCGGCATGCCCATGAGCGTCTGGCCGCCGACCGAGCCGGCGCCGCCGAGCTGCCACACCGAATGGGGAAAAATCCTTCGCGCGCGGAGGTGCTGCTCGACGATGCGGAATTGGCTGAAGCCGCGCTCCCTCTCGGCCGGCCGCTTGAGCGTGAGCGCGTCATCGGCAAGCGCCGCCGGACACATCCAGAAGGGACCCGGCGGCCGGCCGAGCTTCAAGTTGAGCGCGCGCGCGACCTCGAAGCGGTTGTTGGCGTTGTCATCGCCGTCTTCGATCGAGGCGGCGAGCCTGGCGGCGAGCACGCGCCCACCGCCGAGCCCCGAGCCCTCTGGATAGGCGTTGGGGAAATCGAAGCCGATGAGGGCGGAGCCGCGCACGGAAGCGAGCAGCTCCTCGAGGAATGCCGCCGCCTCCTGCCGCGTGCGGCAATAGCGCGGCGCGGGCCGCGTGCGCCTCGTCCCCCACCCGATCCAGATCTGGTCCTTCCCCGGACGAGGCGGCCCGGGCCGGCTCGCCGCCGACCAGTCGACCATAACGATGAGATCGAAGAGGCGGGGCGAGGTCGTGCCCCCTCTCACGTGCCCCCTCTCAATGGTGGTGCCCGGGACCCGCCTTGGCGCGGGCGGCCTTCTGCTCCGGGGAGGCTTCCTTCTGGTACTTCTCCTTCCATTCCGCATAAGGCATGCCGTAGATGTGCTCGCGCGCCGCGTCGTCGGAGAGCTTGATGCCGCGCTCCTCGGCCGCCTCGCGATACCAGCGCGAGAGGCAGTTGCGGCAGAAGCCGGCCAGGTTCATGAGGTCGATGTTCTGCACGTCGGTGCGTCCGCGCAAATGCTCCACGAGGCGCCGGAACGCGGCGGCCTCGAGCTCGATCTCGCGTCTGTCGTGCTCGGCCATGGCGTCATCCTCGCTTGCTCTTTGCCCACTTTATGTGGGATCGCGCGCCGCCACGTCAAACCGCGGCGGTGCCGCGCGGGCCCCGCCGAGCCCGGAGAGACTCTCGCGGATCAGCATGTCGACGACGGCCTTGAGCGCCTCCGCCTCGGAGGCCCCCGCTCGCCGCGCCTCCTCGAAGGTCGCGATCTGCCAATGGGCCGAGGTGCCGCGCGCGAGGATGGCGCGCGCATGCTTGACCTCGGCCTCGCAGGCGAAGTGCTGGGCGTCGGGAGCGATGATCTCGAGCATCTCCTCGAGGAGCTCGGCGTAAGGCACGATGTGGCCCTTGCCGAAATCGACGAGGCCCATGGCTGAGCCGTAGCGCTGGGCGAGCCAGCGGTTCTCGTTGATGAGCATCGCGGCGTAGCGCCGCCAGCGCTGGTTGTTCCGCCGCAGCCGCCAGAGCATGCGCAGCCAGCAGCGATAGAGGGCGGCGATCGTAATGCCGTCCTCGAGCCGCGTGCAGACGTCCGTGATGCGCATTTCGAGCGTTGGAAAGCGCTGAGACGGCCGCACGTCCCACCACAGCTTGCTCGCATCCTCGATGAGGCCCGCCTCGACCAGCACGCGCACGTGGCGCTGATACTCGCCCCAGCTGTCGAACTGCTCCGGCAGCCCGGTGCGCGGCAGCTCGTCGAAGACGGCGATGCGGTACGACATGAGGCCCGTGTTGGTGCCGCGCCAGAAGGGCGAGGAGGTCGAAAGTGCCAAGAGATGCGGAAGCACGTAAGTCACCTGGCTCATGAGGTCGATGCGCAGGTCGTCGTCCCCGATGCCGACGTGCACATGCATGCCGCAAATGATGAGCCGCCGGCCCACGCCCTGGAGGTCGCGCGCGAGGGTCTCGTAGCGCGCCTTCGTGGTCGGACGCTGGCTCCCCCAATGGGCGAAGGGATGGGTCGAGGCGGCCACGATGGCAAGGCCATGGCGCTCCGCGACCTCGGCCACGGTGCGCCGCAGATGAGCAAGCTCGCCCTGCGCCTGGCCGAGCGTTGAGCACACGCGCGTGCCGACCTCGATCTGCGACTGCAGGAACTCGGGTGTCACCTGGCCCTCGAGGTGCGTCTCGCACTCGGCGAGCATGCTCTCGGGGGCCGTGCTGATGAGGGCACCGCTGGCGCGGTCGACGAGGAGATACTCCTCCTCAATGCCGAGCGTGAACGGCGGCTCGGGGAGGCTCACGGGGAATGCTCCACCCGGTAGAGCGAGCCGCTCTTGAGGATCGGCCCTAAGGCTGCGGCCAGGCGCTCGGCCCACTCGCGGGCGCCATGATGGGTGTCGATAAGGTCCTGGCGCACTTCGATGGCGACGTGGGGATAGCCCTTGGCGGCCGCGTGCGCGCTCACGCTGTAGCCCTGGGGCGCGCGCGCGGAGTAGGGCTCGTTGTCGCCCACGACGACGCCGTCCTGCCGGGCGAGCGCCTCGATGAGCGGGCGCGCAATGCGCCCATCCTGGTCCCACAGCACGCCGATGTGCCAGGGCCGCTCGGAGCCCTGGAAGACAGGCGTGAAGCTGTGGATGGCGACGAGCGCCGGCACCAGCCCTTGCCCGCGCCAGCGCTCGAGTGCCGCCTCGATCGCCGCATGGTAGGGCCGGAACAGCTCGCCCACGCGTTGCGCGGCGTCCGCCTCAGCGAGGCCCCGGTTCCCCGGCACCGCGACGCCGTCGCTCTCCTCGGGAATGGAGGACGCATCCCCGGGGCGGCGGTTGCAGTCGATGACGAGGCGGGAATAGCCGGCAAGGACGAGGGGTGCGTCGAGCCGGTGCGCGAGTGCGCGCGCCACCTCGGCGGCGCCGATGTCCCAGCCGATGTGGCGCAGGAGCTGCCACTCCTCGAGCCCGAGCGAGCGCAAGGCAAGAGGCACGCGCGGGCTCGCATGGTCGCAGATGAGGAGAAAGGGGGCCCGGCCACTTTCATTGACCAGCTCGAAGGCGGCGGGCTCGTCGGCTGCCAGGAGGTGCCTGCGAGATGCCGCTCGCGGCCGGGATGTCCTCGTCATCGCGGCACTATAGCCGAAAGCCCGCGCCTTTGAAGCACGCGAGCCATGCAGAAACGCCGCTTTCGAGCCGGAGTTGGGGGCCCTATAAGGACGCCATGACGCTATCGGAGCAGGTCGGCGCCGGAGCGGCGAGAATCGGCGTGCGGCTCGGCGCCGTGCGCCTGGCGCTCTTAGCCCTTCTGCTGGGCGCTTTCGGGACCTCGCTCTCGGGCATCTTCGTCAAGCTCTCGGAGCTGCCGCCGACCGCAACCGGCTTCCACCGCCTCTTTCTCTCGGCACCCGTGCTCTGGCTCTGGCTGCGCTGGGAGCGGCCGCGCTTGCCAGAGTACCGCGCGCCGAGCTCTTGGCGCGACTATTTCCACCTCACCCTTGCCGGGAGCTGCTACGGCATCAACACGGCGCTGTGGTGCTGGTGCATGAAATTCACCTCGGTCGCCAACGGCCAGCTCATCGTGAGCATCTCGCCGATCTGCGTGGCGCTTGCCGCCTTCATCTTTTTCGGCGAGCGCATGGGTGCGGTCTTCTTCCTCGGTCTCGCCATGACGCTCGCGGGAGTGGCGCTCCTCATGGGCCAAAGCAGCACGCTCGGCGGCGGGCACCTTCTGGGCGACCTTCTCGCGGTGACCGGCGCCTTTTTCTGGAGCCTCTATCTGCTCGCGATACAGCGCCTGCGCCGGCGCTTCTCGACCGCCACGATCATGACCTGGACGGCGGTGGTCTCCTCGATCCTGCTCTTGGCTGGCTCGGCCGCAGCCGGCGAGCAGCTCGTGCCCATGACGCTCGCAGGCTGGGCCGTGGTGCTCGGCCTGGCCCTCGTCTCCCAGGTGGCCGGACAAAGCCTGATCACCTACGGCATCCGCCAGCTTCCGGTGAGCTTCACGGCGGTCGCCCTTCTCATCCAACCGTTCTATGCCGCACTCGTTGCCTGGGCGGCACTCGGCGAGGCGCCGACGCTCATGCAATTGATCGGCGGCATTATCATTCTTGGCGGCATCGTCCTGGCCCGGCCGCAGCGG
>DASPPM010000018.1:0-3931 GCA_035625535.1 Alphaproteobacteria bacterium | reverse complement strand
ATCGGAATAGAGTCCGAGACAGCCGTGCGTGATGCGACCCTGGCGCTCGACCGCGGTCGCCTCGATCATCAGGAGAGCGGCACCCGAGAGCGCCAAGCTGCCGAGATGCTGGAGGTGCCAGTCGGTGGCGCTGCCGTCATCAGCGCTGTATTGGCACATGGGCGCCACGATTATGCGATTGGCGAGCGACGTGGCGCCGAGCGTCACCGGCGAGAATAGCGGACTGGTCATCGCGAGGGCCCCTCGTTCGTGCTGCGCAGCATATGGCCGCCGTCGCTGGACGCTGGCAAGAGCATTTGCGCGCATGACAGGCATGTCGCCTTAAGCCCTGTCGTCATTGCGAGGAGGCGAAGCAATGACGGTGCGGCTTGAGAACACTAACGTAAGCAGCCGAAAAACCCTTCGAGCCTGTCGATACGCGCGGCGATGATGGCGGCCCGCTCGGCGATATAGGGAGTGGGATGCGCGGGCGACCAGCGGCGCGGATTGGGCAGCACCGCCGCCATGAGGGCCGCCTCGTGGCGCGAGAGCCGCGCCGCGCTCTTGCCGAAGGAGGCCTCAGCCGCCGCCTCGGCGCCGTAGACGCCGTCGCCCCACTCGATGACGTCGAGATAGACCTCCATGATGCGGCGCTTCGGCCATAGCGCGTCGATGACATAGGCAAGCGCCACTTCGATGCCCTTGCGCACGAACCCGCCGCCCGGCCAGAGAAAGACGTTGCGCGCGGTCTGCATGGTAATCGTGCTCGCCCCCCTGAGGCGCCCCTCGGACTCGTATTCGCCGACCGCCTCGGAGACGGCACCCCAATCCACGCCGTGATGCAGGCAGAAGCGATTGTCCTCGGACGCGATGACCGCGTATTGCAGCTCGCGCGAGTTGGCCCTGAGCGGAACCGTATGGTGATCGATCCTGCCGGCCTCGGGCAGGCGCAAAAGCATGAGCGGTGTCACGGGCGGCGTCACCCAGCGGCCGAGGATGATGAGCGCGAGCCAGAAGAGAAGAAGGCCGGCAAGGAGGCGCAGCAAGAGACGCAGAAGCCGGCCCGCGCGGCCGCGCAAGGCCCGCCTCTTGGGGCGCCCCTCCGGCTCGCTCAAAGGGGACCTGGAGCGCTCGCCTCTCAGCATCGGGCCCTGCCTCGATTCCGCGCCACGGCCGTCCACGAGCAGCATCCGGTCGCTCGGCACCCCGTCCATCGGCCCTATTTGACGCCGAGCACCCCGCTCGTCACCGAGCGCGGGTCGCGCGGGGTCCAGCGCCCGTTCTCAACCGCGTGGAAGAACTCGGCGACGGCGCGGTTGAAGGCGTCCGGTTCCTCGAGGTTTATGGTATGGCCGGACTTCGGAATGACGACGAGGCCGGAGCTCGGGATCGTGCGCTTCATCAGAAGCCCCGGCTCGAGACAAGGCTCGTCCTCGTCTCCCGTCACGATGAGCGTGGGGATGTCGAGCTTCTTCATGCTCTCGACGAGATCCCAAAGCGAGGGCCGGCGCATCTGCACGCCGCGCATCGTGTTGACCGAGCCCTTGACCGAATGCTCGGCGAGCTGTGCTGCGAATTCGCGCCAGCCGCGCGGGTCCTTGTTCTGGTACTGCACGCGCGCGGCGCCGACCGCATATTTTGCGGCGAAGGGTCCGCTGCCCTGCTCCTCGAGAAGCTTGGCGGTCGCCTCGCACTCGCCGCGGAACACTTCGCGCCTGCCGGGCTCGGCGCCGTAGCCGCATCCGCCCACCACGAGCGAGCGCGCAAGCGAGGGGTGCCGGAAGCCGAAATGAAGCGTTGCGAAGCCGCCCATAGAGAGCCCGACCACGTGGGCCCTCTCGATGCCGAGATGCTTGAGTACCGCGGCGATGTCGTCGGCGGCGCGCGCTTGCGAGTAGCTCGGCACCTCAGCCGGAACGTCGGACGGCGGATAGCCGCGCGCGTTGTAGGCGAGCGCGCGATAGCGATGCGAGAAGAAGCGCATCTGGGGCTCCCAGCTGCGCAGGTCGCCCGCATACTCGTGCACGAAGATGACGGCGGAGCCACTCCCCGCCTCCTCGTAATACAGCTTCACGCCATCATCCGTCAGCGCGTGGGGCATGCGAGCCCTCCCTGGTTTGAGCGAAGCCCGTGGCCACCTCAAGCGGCGCTCCCAAGAGCGCGCTCACTCTGCCGCTTCGACATGGTCGAGGCAAGCGCGCGGCGCGCGCGAGTGCCTCAGCTCGGTGGATGCGCCATCAGTAGCTTGTCCGTGCCCGCGAGCGGCGTTGGTTGACCGGAATGAGGTCCGGCGGCGGGCTCTCGAGACAATCGACGAGCTGTTGACGCAGGTCTTCGAGGGCATCCTGGAAGACGTCGGCGTCCGCGCCCATTTTTTGCGCAAGCGTGGCGACACTGACGTAGGCATAAACCTCGGCCATGCACGCCGCCGCGTCGCTCGACAGCGGTTTATCCGCATTGGGCGCCCTCGGACTGGCGCCCGCGGCGACCGCCGCAGGCGCCGTGGAGGTGGATTCGGAGGGGGCCGCGCATGCCGCGGCAAGGAGACAGAGAAGCCATGCGGTCGGTTTCATCATGGGCCCCATATATCATCTTGCGCCGGGGGAACAACAGCAAAGTGCCAAGCATGGGCGGGCCCGTCGCGCCCTTGCCGACGGGCGCCGCCGAGGCATGCCGCGCGCACTCAGTCGCCGTCGGGCGCGGGCGTCATCTTCGATGCCGGCTGAGCGGCGGGAAGACGACCCGACATCTCGGCCCCGGCGTCGACCGCAAGGGGCAGGAAGACCAGGCTTGAAAGCGCGGCAATGCCGCCCACCGCGAGGAAGGCCGGCCAGAAGTCGCTGCTGACGAGTTGTTCGGCGCCGCGTGCGAGCAAGGCGACGTGCAGCAGCAAGGCGCCGACGCCGACACCCACGCTGGCCGAAAGCTGCTGCGTCATGCTGGTGAAGCTCGTCGCCCGGCTCATGCGGGTGGACAGCACCTCCGCGTAAGCGATGGCATTCATGCTGGTGAACTGCAACGAGCGGAAGAAGCCGCCCGCCAGCAGGACGGCCAGGATCACCCACGTCTGGGTGTGCGGCCGGAAGAGTCCGCAAGCGGCGATGAAGGCGGCGCTGACGAGCGCATTGGCGATGAGGACAGGACGGAAGCCGAAGCGCTTGAGGATGGGTCGCGCCGTGAATTTCATCGTCAGCGCGCCCGCCGCCGATGCGAAGGTCAGCAGGCCCGAATGGAAGGGATCGAGGCCGAAGCCCTCTTGCAGCATGAGCGGAAGCAGGAAGGGCATTGCTCCGACCCCGATGCGGAAGAGAAAGGAGCCGGTGACGCTCGCGCGGAAGGTGGACAAGCTGAGGAGCGCCAGGTCGATGATCGGATTGAAGGCCCGGCGCGCATGGCGCACATAGAGCGCAAGCGCTGCAGCGCCGACGGAGAGCATGGCGACCACGATGTAGGTCGGCAGAATATTGCGCCCGGCCGCCTCGAAGCCGAAGACCATGCCGGTGAGGCCGATGGCGGTGAGCACAAAGCCGGGAACGTCGAGCGGTGCCACGTTCTCCTCGCGCGTCTCGGCGATGAAAAACGTGGCGAGGACGATCCCCAGGACGCCGATCGGCACGTTGATCCAGAAGATCCAGCGCCAGGAGAAATAGGTGGTGATGAAGCCGCCCAAGGGCGGCCCGGCGACGGGGCCGATGAGCGCCGGCACCGTGAGATAGGCGAGTGCCCTCACGAGATCGGCCTTGGGCACGGCGCGCAGGATGGCGAGGCGGCCGACCGGCACCATCATGGCGCCGCCCAAGCCCTGGAAGATGCGCGCCAACACGAAGCCGAGAAGCGAGTTGCTGAAGCCGCAGAGGATCGAGCCCACCGTGAAAATACCGATCGCGGCACGGAAGACCGTGCGCGCCCCGAAGCGGTCCGCCACCCACCCGCTTGCCGGAATGAACACCGC
>DASPPM010000017.1:0-5525 GCA_035625535.1 Alphaproteobacteria bacterium | reverse complement strand
CCCTTTGATACTGGCCGAGGAGCACGAATTGATCCGCGACACGGCGCGCGAGTTCGCGCGGCGCGTGCTCGCCCCCCACTCCGCCGAGTGGGAAGCGGCAGGCCGGCTCCCGCGCGAGGTCTTGAGCGAGATGGGGGCACTCGGCCTCCTGGGCATGACCGTGCCGCCGGAATGGGACGGCGCCGGCGCGGATTACATCGGCTATGCCCTCGCCCTCATGGAGGTCGCCGCGGGCGACGGCGCCATCGCCACCATCATGAGCGGCCACAACTCGGTCGGCTGCATGCCGGTCCTAGAGTACGGCAGCGATGCGCAGCGCGAGCGCTTTCTCAAGCCGATGGCGCGCGGCGAGATGCTCTCCGCTTTCTGCCTAACCGAGCCGCAGGGCGGGTCGGAGGCGAGCAACCTGCGCACGCGCGCGCAAGCTCGCGGCAACGGCTGGCGCTTGAACGGACGCAAGCAGTTCATCACCAGCGGGGCCACCGCCGATGTGGCGCTCGTGCTGGCGGTGACGGACCCGGCGGCGGGAAAGCGCGGCATCAGCGCCTTCCTCGTCCCGACCAAGAGCCCCGGCTACCGCGTCGGCCGCATCGAAAAAAAGATGGGTCAGAACGCCTCGGACACCTGCGAAATCATCTTCGAGGACCTCGATCTGCCGGCGGACGCCTTGCTCGGCAAGGAGGGCCAGGGATACCGCATCGCGCTCGGCAACCTCGAGGGCGGACGCATCGGCGTCGGCGCGCAATGCGTCGGCATGGCGCGCGCGGCCCTCGAGCGCGCCGTCGCCTATGCCAAGGAGCGCGTGACCTTCGGCAAACCGATCGCGGCACACCAGGGGGTCGCCTTCCGCCTCGCCGACATGGCGACCTCGGTGGCCGCCGCCGAGCAGCTCGTGCTGCATGCGGCCGCGTTGCGCAGCGCCGGACAGCCTTGCCTGCGCGAGGCCTCGATGGCGAAGCTCTTCGCCTCCGAGGCCGCCGCGCGCGTGTGCTCGGACGCCATTCAGACGCTCGGCGGCAACGGCTACATGGTCGACTACGAGGTCGAGCGCATCTACCGCGCCGTGCGCGGCGCCCAGATCTACGAGGGCACCAGCGATATCCAACGCATCGTGATCAGCCGCGCGCTGACCGGCCATTGAGGGAGTCGGGCCTCGGCATGCGCGCGGTCTTCGTCGAGCGGTTCGGGCGGCCCGAGGAGCTCAAGCTGAGGGAGGTGCCAAGCCCGCATCCCGGGCCCGGCCAAGTGCTGGTCGAGGCGCACGCCATGGGGGTCAACTATCCCGACCTCATGGTGATCGCCGGTACCTATCACAATCTGCACCCCTTGCCCTTCGTGCCCGGCAAGGAGCTCGCCGGGATCGTGCGCGCGGTCGGCGAAGGGGTGGAGGGGCTGCGCCCCGGCGAGCGGGTGGCGGCCCAGCTCGAGGTGGGCGCCTTCGCCGAGGAGGTCCTGGTTCCCGCCGTGCAGTGCTATCCCATCCCGCCCGGCATCCCCATGGTGGTGGCAGCGGCGATGGGCCTTGCCTACTTGACCTCCTATTTCGCCTTGACCGACCGCGCGCGGCTTGCGCCGGGCGAGTGGGTGCTGGTGAGCGGTGCCGCGGGCGGGGTCGGCATCGCGGCGGTCGAGCTCGCGAAGGCGCTCGGCGGCCACACGATCGCGGGTCTCACCACGATGACGAAGGCGGCTTTCGTGGAAGCGCACGGCGCCGATGCCGTGGTCGACCTCTCGGCGGCGGATCTGATGAATTCGCTCAGGGCGCGCGTCCGCGAGATCACCCGTGGACACGGCGTCGACGTGGTCATCGATCCCGTGGGCGGTGTCGTCTTCGAGGCGAGCCTGCGGACGCTCGCCTGGGGCGGAAGGATGATCGTCGTCGGCTTCACCTCCGGGGAGATGCCCTCCGTCCGCGCCAATTACATCCTGGTCAAGCACATCAGCGTCACGGGCCTCCACTGGAGCGACTATCGCGAGCGCGAGCCCAAGCGCGTCGCCGACGCGCAGGCGCTCTTGTTCCGCCTGGTCGAGGAGGGCAAGCTGCACCCGCCGGTGATGGAGACCTATCCGTTCGAGCGCATCGCGGAAGCGCTCGCGGTGATCGCGGAGCGGCGCGTCATGGGCAAGGTGGCGCTCCTCACCCGCCACGCCAAGGAGGGCTAGCCATGTTCCGGCTCGAGGTTGCCAACCGCATCGCCACGCTCGTGCTCGATCGGCCGCCGGCCAATGCCCTCAACGAGGAATGGACCAAGCTCTTCCATGGGCGGCTCGACGAGCTCGAGGCGCGCGACGATTGGAGCGTGCTGCATCTGCGCAGCGCCTTGCGCCTGTTCTCGGCGGGCGCCGATCTCAAGGACATGCGCGAGCGCTTCGCAGCAGCCGATGCCGCAGCTCGGCTCAGCCGATCGATCCGCGGCTACCAGCGCCTCTTCGCGCGCATAGAGGCGCTGCCGCGCGTGACGCTTGCCGAGATCGGGGGGGCGGCGATGGGGGGCGGGCTCGAGCTGGCGCTTGCCTGCGACCTGCGCATCGTCGCGCGCGAAGTGCGGGTCGGCTTGCCGGAGCTCGCACTCGGGCTCCTGCCCGCGGCCGGCGGCACGCAACGCCTCACGCGGCTCTGCGGGCGCGCGGTCGCCTCGCGCCTCATCCTCGGCGCCGAGACCGTCGACGGCATCGAGGCGGAGCGGCTCGGGCTCGTTCAATGGAGCGTTCCGCTCGCAGAGCTCGCCGAGCGTGCCGCGGAGATCGCGCGACGATATGCCGCGGTCCCGGCCCACGCGGTCGCGCGCGCGAAGCCCTGCATCGCGGCCGCCCGCGACCCCTCGCTCGACGGCTTTGAACTCGAGGTCAGCAACAGTACGGCCTTGCTCGAAAGCAAGGAGACCCGCACACTCGTGGCGCGATTTCTCGAGCGCAAGGCCAAATGAGCCGGCCCCTCAAAGAGGACGACATCCATGGACATGGCACAAAAGAGCGTCATCGTGACCGGTGCTGCTTCCGGCATCGGCAAGGCGACGGCCCTTCTGCTCGCGCGCGAAGGGGCCCGCGTCTTCATCGGCGACATCGATGAGGCGGGCGGGCGGCAGGCGGCGGCCGCGGCCGAGGCGGCGGGGCACAAGGCCGAGTATGCGCGGCTCGACTTGACCGATCCCCAATCCATCGATCGCTTCGCAGCAGGGGTGCAGGAGCGCGCCGGCGGCCGCTTGGACGGGCTCGTCAATTCGGCGGGGTGGGACCAGATCCAGCCCTTCCTCGAGAACCCGCCGGAGATGTGGGAGAAGGTCGTCGCCATCAACCTCATGGGTGCGGTTCGTCTCACCCGCGCCGTGCTGCCGCCGATGGCGGCCGCGAGCAGCGGCAAGATCGTCAATGTCGCGAGCGACGCCGGCCGCGTCGGCAGCATGGGCGAGACCGTCTATGCCGCGGCCAAGGGCGGCCTCATCGCCTTCACCAAGTCGCTCGCCCGCGAGACCGCGCGCTATCGCATCAACGTGAACTGCGTCTCGCCGGGGCCGACCGACACCCCGCTCTTCCAGCGCCAGCCCGAGAAGATGAGGGAGGCCCTCACCCGCGCCATCCCCTTCCGCCGCATCGGCACGCCCGAGGAGGTGGCCGAGGCCATCCTCTTCTTCATGAGCGCGCGCTCCGACTACATCACGGGCCAGGTGCTGAGCGTCAGCGGCGGCCTCACCATGGTCGATTGAGGGGCAAATCGTGGTCTTGCGTTGCGCAATGGTGCCTCGGAATGGCTGCGGTGCGTCCTTCGAGACGCTCGCTGCGCTCGCTCCTCAGGATGAGGTTAAGTCTTTATGCCACACACAAATTTGCCTCATCCTGAGGAGCGCCCCGAAGGGCCGCGTCTCGAAGGACCCACGACGACACTGCAAGCGTCCTTTAGATTTGTGAATCAATTGGCGCTTTCGCGGGGTGACGAATCCTCCACTGAAAATTGACGAGGCATTTCGAGTCAGTCTCCGAGCAGGACGGAACGCCGCACACAACGGAGGTCGATGAGCCATGGCACTCAGTCACGACAGGAACCGGATCGATTTCGCAAGCTACCGGCCGAAGCACTTCCTGTGGTCGCTCGACGGCAAGGTCGCGACGATCACGCTCAACCGCCCGGAGCGCAAGAACCCGCTCACCTTCGAATCCTACGCCGAGCTGCGCGACACCTTCCGCGAGCTCGTCTACAGCGAGGTCGTCAAGGTGGTGGTGATCACCGGCGCCGGCGGCAACTTCTGCTCCGGCGGCGACGTGCACGAGATCATCGGCCCGCTGGTGCGCATGCAGGAGGCGGGCGACATGCGCGGCCTCCTCGACTTCACGCGCATGACCGGCGATCTCGTCAAGGCGATGCGCGCCTGCCCGCAGGTCATCGTGGCCGCGGTCGACGGCATCTGCGCCGGCGCCGGCGCAATCCTCGCCATGGCGTCCGATCTCAGGCTCGGCACGGCGCAAAGCAAGCTCGCCTTCCTCTTCGTGCGCGTCGGCCTTGCCGGCGCCGACATGGGGGCCTGCAACATCCTGCCGCGGATCGTCGGCGCCGGCCGCGCGGCGGAGCTGCTCTATACGGGCCGCGCGATCGACGGAAGCGAGGCCGAGCGCTGGGGCTTCTACAACCGCCTTTGCGCTCCCGAGCGCCTCGAGGCGGAGGCCCTCGAGCTCGCGCGCGCGCTCGCGGCCGGCCCGACCTTCGCGCACGCCATGACCAAACGCTGCATTCATCAGGAATGGAGCCTGTCGATCGACGACGCGATCGAGGCCGAGGCAGAGGCGCAGGCGATCTGCATGCAGACGAAGGACTACGGCCGCGCCTATCGCGCCTTCGTCGCCAAGGAGCGGCCGGTCTTCGAGGGCAATTGACGGAGAGAGGGCGGAGGCGCGCGCGAGATGTTGGTGAGGCCGGGGCTCAGCTCGTTCCAGCCAGCTTTTTCATGTAAGCGAGAAGCTCTTTCGTCGGACGGCCGTCGACCTTAAGGCCGGTATCTCCTTGGAAGAGCCGGATGGCGCGCGTCGTCTGCCCCCGCATCTGGCCGTCGGCCGGCCCGGGCTCGTAGCCGAGCTTGTCGAGCAGGCGCTGGATCTGGGCGAGCTCCGAGGGAGCTTCGCCGCCGGCCTTCGCCTTCGTGGGCTCGGCTTTCTTTTCAGGCTTCGCCGCCGCGGCCTTCTCCTGGGGGGCGGCGGGCGGTGTCGTTTCTGGCTTCGCGGCAGGTGCGGCGGAGGGCGCCGCCGCGACAGGCGCTGCGGGAGCTGACGGTGTTGCCGGCGCGGCACCCGCTGGAGCGGCAGGTGCTGCCGGTGCCGCTTGCGCGGGTGTGGGCTGAGGCGCGGGCTGAGCAGGCGTCGCTGCGCTTGGCGCTGCCGCCGCAGGGGCTTGCGCTTGCTGCGGAGCGCTCGCCGCAGGTGCTGCGGGTGCGGCCGGCGCGCTGCTTGGGGGCGAGGTCTCGGCGGCTTTCTTCTCGCCCTCGGCACCCCCGGTCGTGACTTGCGTTGCTTGGCGCGGGGTGAGCGTGTACCAGGCG
>DASPPM010000016.1:0-2421 GCA_035625535.1 Alphaproteobacteria bacterium | reverse complement strand
GCGCCATATACCATAGGTGGATATCGAATAAACTGACCTTGAAAAGTGAGACACGGCGGCGGGTTCGGCCGGGTGATGCGTCTACACGTCGTCTCACGATAGATGCGTAAGTGGCGGCGGAACCGGGGATCGTAGCAATGTCGTGCGGGCCTCCCACTCGCTGCCGGCCTCCAGCGTTTCGAGAAAGTGGACCTCGTCGCCTTCGAGCAGCGCGATTGGAATTCCGTCTCGATAGAGCACGCGGTTGCGCGTGAGACCTGCGAGCTTCGGACCGGGGGTCAGGACGCCGGCAAGGTTGAGCGGGTCGGCACCGGACAGCGAGACCAGCACACCGGAGTCGCCGTTGCGTCTGACCTCGCGCAAGGCACCGATGGCTTCGGGCAGCGCAAATTGTTCGCCAGCGAAGCCGGCAACAAAACGACCGCCGCGGATCTCGCCGCACGCCTCGAGCTTGCGATAGACATAGAGCAGCTCACGCCAGGGCGGCAGCCAATTGGCCTCTCGTTCGAGCAAGCGCCAAAACACCACGCCATAGCGACGCAAAAGGGTGCGTGCCATGTGCTCAACTGCCTCGGAACCGGCTCGCGTCCGCTCGCGCGCGGCGCAGTTCTGCGAAAGCTGACCACGGCGCGCGAGCGCCCATCTGCCGGCGATTTCCATGCCAAATGGTGTCGGCTTGCGCCGGGCCCGCAAACCGGCACCGCGCTGGCGCCGCTCGGCCGGCACGAGCAGCGCCCGCAAGCCGCCGAAGCTGTCGGAGCTCACCAGGCCCAGGGCAACCAACTCGGCGAGCGCATCCTCGACGTGGGTGCGCAACAGATGGGTCCCGTCGACCAGCTCCTCGAAGAAGGATGCCCCGTTCTCCCGGAGGAAGTCGGCGACCGCCCGCGCTGGGGCCGTTAACGGCGCAGGGTCGGCCGCCGCCGGCAGCGAGCCCCAGAGCTGAGCATGGCGACGCTCCAACAACGTGATCGGCGTCGATCTGACGGGCGCAACCTTGCGCTCGCCGTTGGCTCCGCCGTTACGCGGCCTCAGCCTTGCCCAGGTGACGTGCCCCACGAGGCAATGGTCGTCGAGCCACGACGGTTCGTATTCCACGAGGCGGGCGGGAAGGATCTCGGTCTCCCAGGCGCCAGCCGGAGCCTCGAATCCCTCCAATTGGCGGACCAGCCCGCCGACGGCTTCGGGTCCCTGCATCCGCGCGTCCGCCGCGACCCTCTGCCAGTCAAAAAGGAAACGTAGAAAGTCGCGCGCGGCGACCGGCTCGATCTCCGCGCGCAATCGCTTCACCGTGTATCGATGGATCCGGGCGAGCAGCCCGCGCTCGCACCACTCATCGACAGCCGCGCCCGGAGTGAAACGGCCACGTAGGGCAAAACCTTCTGTCTCAAGCGTCATCAGCGCAGCGCCGATATCCTGCGGTTCAAGCCCGAGCGCATCGGCCAGGGCGGCCTGTGTCACCGGTCCTTCGCCCTCGAGCCGGCCGCGAGCGAGTTCGACAAGGGCCGCCTCGGGCGACCCTTCCTGTGGCGCATAACCCGAGGGCGCGCAGATCGCGGGGCTCAGCAGCGCTTGCGGCCACAACGCTTTGAATTGGGGTAGACGCTCAGCTGTAATCCACAGCGTCGCTCTCGGTGCCTTGAGCTGAGCGACGCGGTTTCGCCGCGCCAGCTCCGCAAACCACTCGCTCCAGTTAGGTGTAGCCTGGGCCTCTTTCTCGGTCAGAAAACCGAGCCAAACAAGCGCATCATGCAGCTCTTCGGCGTTTGCTGGATCGGGCCAGGACTCGGCGCGGACGCGGGCAATCGCTTCGGTGTCGAGCTGGCCGAGGTCGGATGCGGTCTCCGGGGCGAGCCAACGCCGGCTCATGACGGCCTGGGTCCGGCGCTCCTCCAGCGGCGCGTCGTCGAGATAGGCATACGGCCGTGCCGACAGCACCTCGAGGGCAAGCGGCGAGGGTTTGGTCAGATCGCGCGTGACCACACGAATATCGCCCGACTCGAGACCGGCAAGCAGGCGCTCGAGCCCGCCAATGTCCATGGCATCGTTCAGGCAGTCGGAAATGGTCTGTCTGACCAATGGATGATTAGGGACCACACGCTCGCCGACAAGATTCTCGGCGCAAGCGAGCTGATCGGGAAAGACGGTCGCGATCAAATCCTCAGCAGCCATACGCGCGAGCTGCGGCGGCACCTTCTTGCCGCTGCGGAAGCGCGGCAAAGCAAGTGACACGCCGGCAACCCATCGCCAGCGCGTGATGAACATGGGCGCATCGAGCAAGGCCTGGATCAGGACTGAGCGGACGCTCGCCGAATGGAGATAGCGCGCCACCTCGCCGAGCTCGAAGCTGTGCACCGTGGTGAGCGAGAGCACGATATTGTCCTCGGTCGCCGCAGCTTGTAGCTCGAAATTGAACTTGCG
>DASPPM010000015.1:0-3256 GCA_035625535.1 Alphaproteobacteria bacterium | reverse complement strand
CGGCTCGGGCCCGTCGATCGCGCGGCCCTGCCGGCACTCCTCGCCCGCCATGGCCTCGCGCGTCAGCGCTATCTGGTCTATCCCGCCAACACCTGGCCGCACAAGAATCACGACATGCTGCTGGCGGCCGCGGGCATGTATTTCGCGCGGCATCCTACGAGCGATCTCAAGATCATCTGCTGCGGCGTGAGCGACGATGCCCGCGGCCGGCCGCTCAAAGTGGCCGCGAGGCGGATGGGGCTCGGCGAGCGCGTCATATTCGCGGGCTTCCTCGCCGAGAGCGAGCTCGCAGGCCTGCTCGCCGCCGCCCGCGCCCTCATCTATCCCTCCTTGTTCGAGGGCTTCGGCATGCCGCTTCTCGAAGCGATGGCCGAAGGCGTCCCGGTGTTGAGCGCCAACACCACGAGCTTGCCCGAGATCGCGGGCGACGCCGCACTTCTCTTCGATCCGCGCCGGCCCGGCGATATCCTCTCTGCGATCGAGACGATCGAGATGGAGCCGCAAGTCGCCCTGCGGTTGGCCGAAGCGGGACGCGCGCGCGCGGCCGAGTTGGGGAACGCCGCCACCATGGCCGAGGCCTATCTCGCGCTCTTTGACGACATCATCGCGGAGCAGCGCCGGGTGCTTGGGCCGCTCCGCCGTCGCCTGCGCTTGGCTCGCCGCGAGCTATCGCGTCGGCTCGCAGACGACCCGCGAGGCCTCGCCCGTCAAATGCGCCGGGGGCTTTACGCACGCATCCGGCGGGAGGCCGCTTGGCTTTGGGGCCGCGTGCAGCTGGCGCGCGCCGTCCTCGGGGGCCGGCTACCGCAGTTGCGGGCGCTTGCCCGCCGGCTGCGCCGCGCTCTCTCGGGTGCCAAGTCGTGAGCGCTTCGCGCGACAGCCGGCGTCGGGCTGACCGTCGCGGAAGCAAGGCGAGAGCGGGCGGCGAATGAGCGCCGCGATTTCCGTGATTACGCCGTCCTTCGCGCAGGCGCGCTTCATCGAGCGGACCATCCGAAGCGTCATCGATCAAGGCGTCGCCGACATCGAATATGTGGTGGTGGACGGCGGCAGCAGCGACGGCACCGTCGATATCCTGCGCCGCTACGAGGACCGGCTGCGCTTCGTCTCGGAGCGTGATGCGGGGCAGGGCGATGCCATCAACAAGGGCCTCAAGATGACGACGGGCCCGGTCATCGGCTGGCTCAATTCGGACGATATTTACTATCCCGGCGCGCTCGGCGTGGTCCTCGATTATTTCGCGCAGCACCCCGAAACCGACGTTGTTTACGGCGACGCCCGCCATATCGACGAGAACGACGCGGTGATCGAGGACTATCCGACCGAGCCGTGGAATCTCGCGCGCCTGGCCGAGGTGTGCTATCTCTGCCAGCCCGCCGTGTTCTTTCGCCGGCGCGTCGTCGAGCGCTTCGGTCTACTCGACCAATCGCTTTACTTCTGCATGGATTATGAATACTGGCTGCGTCTCGGCCACGGCGGCGCCCGCTTCGCGCATCTGCCGCGTCTCCTCGCCGGCTCGCGCTTCTATCCCGAGAACAAGACGCTCCGAGGGCGTGCCGCATTCCATGCCGAGATCAACGGCATGCTGAGGCGCCGGCTCGGCCGCGTGCCGGACCGTTGGCTTGCCAATTACGCCCATGTCGTGGTCGAGGAGCGCGGCATCGCCCGCGACAGCGGCGCGCGCTTCGCTTTCGCGGTCAGCTGGGCGACGCTCAAGGCGGGATGGCATTGGAACCGCATGCTCAACCCCTCGCTTTTGGCGCTCACCCTTGGCTGGCTGCGCGGCGCCGTCGCCCAGACGCTGGCCGCGCGCCGGCCGGGAGCCGTCCCTTGAGGATCGGCTTCGACGTCAGTCAGACGGGCGCGGACAAGGCGGGCTGCGGCTTTCTCGCCGCCAATCTCGTCCGCCAGCTGCCGGCGCTCATGCCCGCGGACGAGTTCCTGCTCTACCCCACCTTCGGCGATCTCTACTGGGACGAGCGCTGGCCCTCCGACACGGCCTTTCCCGAATGCCACAACGTGCGGCGCGGCTTCCACCACGCGGACTTCGAGGCGGCGCGCGACTTTTGGCGCTCGCCGCCCGCCGATCTCGATCGGCTGCTCGGCGATCCCGACATCGTCCACTCCAACAACTTCTTCTGCCCCTCCGGCCTCCGCCGCGCCCGTTTCGTCTACACGCTCTACGATCTCAATTTCCTCGAGAACCCCGAGTGGACCACGGAAGCCAACAGGATCGGCTGCTTCCAGGGTGTGTTCAATGCGAGCGTGAAGGCCGACTTCATCATCGCCATCTCCGATTTCTCCCGCCGGCACTTCCTCGGCTGCTTTCCGCATTATCCGGTCGAGCGCACCGCCGTGGTCCACCTTGCGAGCCGCTTCGACGATGATTCCACAGACGCGCCTGCGGCGGAGGTGCCCGAGCGGCTCGCCCGCCTCGTGTCCGCGGGCTTCTGGCTCACCGTCGGCACCATCGAGCCGCGCAAGAACTACAACGGCCTGCTGGACGCCTACGCCCGCTTGAAGGCGCTGGACGGCGCGGTGCCGCCCCTCGTGATCGCCGGCAAGAGCGGCTGGATGATGCAGCATTTCGAGGAGCGGCTCGCCGAGCTTGGCCTCGCGGACGATGTGCTGAGGCTCGGCTACGTGAGCGAGACGGAGCTGCGCTGGCTCTACCGGAATTGCTTCGCCTTCGTCTACCCGAGCTTCTGGGAAGGCTTCGGCTTGCCGGTCGTGGAGGCCATGAGCCAGGGGGCGCCGGTGATCTCCTCGAACGTCAGCTCGATCCCGGAAATCCTCGATGACGCCGGCCTCCTCATCGATCCCCATGACAACGAAGCCTTGCTGCGCGCGATGCGCCATCTTGCGGGCTCGTCCGCATTGCGCCGCGAGCTCGGCGCGCGCGCGCGCGCGCGCGCGGCCCGCTTCTCCTGGCAGGCGGCGGCGCGCCGCGTGGCCGAGATCTATCGCGAAACGCTCGCCCGCCCGCGCTACGCGGAGAGCCCGGCTCAACCGGCCTAAAACGCCTTCAGTTTGCGGAAGGCCAACAATACCATGCGCAAGAGCATCCAGCCGTGCTTGAAGCGGGAGATTTGCGTCTCGCCGTACTGCCGGCTCGCATAGCGGACTGGAATCTCGACGACCTTCAAATTGAGTTTCGCGGCCCCGAAAATGAGATCGAAGTCGCCGAAGGGGTCGAACTCGCCGAAGTAGGCGCGGTTCGCGGCGATCCGGCGGTAGTGGCTCTTGCTGAGCGCCT
>DASPPM010000014.1:0-2639 GCA_035625535.1 Alphaproteobacteria bacterium | reverse complement strand
CGAGGAAGTTCGTCTTGCTCTCGATCGTCGTCGTGCTCGCTCCCTCCGGCAGATTGAGGATGGTGCCGATGGCGCCGAGCGTATCGGCAAACGCCATGACGGCGCCGCCGTGCAGCACCGCCGGGCGGGTGCAAAGCTCCTCGCGCACAAGGAGCTCGGCGACCACCTTCTCGGGCGCCATCTCGAGGTACTCGACGCCGAGCAGAACTGCGAAGGGCAGCGGTCGCGCCTTGAGCCGCTCGATCATGTCCATGGCATCTCTCCGTTCGGTTTTGTCGGCTCTCGGCCCTCCGTCGAGCGGAGTTTTCCACGGCGCGGCGCCGATGCGCAATAATCTCGCAGGCCGCGTCACTCTTGGCTTGACCGATGGCCATCGATGTGATATTTGTTTCCCATCCTGACGAGTTGCGCCCGCCGCCGTGCGGGCGTGTTGTTTGCCGGCGCGGCTCCTCGCCAGCTGCGGGGAGCACGTGCGCGCGCCGCGCGCCTTGAGGGCCCGCCGATTGCGGGAGCGGCGCCGGCGAACGGCCGGCCGAAGACTGAAGCGCCATGACGACGCGATGCTCGATGCTCCGCGCCGGCTCCTGACGGTATGGAGAACGAAAGCACGCGATGCCCCCTTTCCCGCCGACGGAAAAGCAGCGCGGCATGGTCGAGGCGCTCGCCGGACTGGGCATGCCGCAGGAGGAGATCAGCCTCCTCATCATCAATCCCAAGACGGGAAAACCCGTCGACGCCAAGACGCTGCGCAAAGCGTTCGACTACGAGCTGCGCGCGGGCAGCGCCAAGGTGAAGGCGGAGATCGCGCGCACGCTTTTCCAGATGGCGACCGAGGACAAGAGCGTCTCCGCCGCCCTCTTTTTGGCCAAGGCGCGGGGCGGCTACCGCACGCTGCTCCTCATCTGCGGCGCCTCCGGTGCCGCGGGTGCGGTCATGTGGAAGCTCTTGGAGCTCCTCGGCTACGTGCGCTGAGGCGCCTTGCATGCGACGAGAGGTCTTTTCAAATGGCTACACCCCGCGGCATCCGCAACAACAATCCCGGCAACCTGCGCCGCTCGGACGATCATTGGGCGGGCTTGGCATCCGAGCAGCGCGACCCCGATTTCTTCCAGTTCAGCGAGCCGGTCTTCGGCTTGAGGGCGCTTGCGCGCACGCTTTACAACTATCAAGCCAAGCACGGCCTCGAGACGATCCGCGGCATCATCGCGCGCTGGGCGCCGGCCAGCGAGAACGATTCGGAGGCTTACGTCGCGGCGGTAAGCGCCGATATGGGTGCCGGTGCCGACGAGCCGCTCGATCTCGACGACAGCGAGGAGCTCGCAGCCCTCACCAAGGCCGTGGTGCGCCACGAGAACGGCGAGCAGCCTTATTCCGACGAGCTCATCGCGCAGGCGGTGCGAATCGCGCGCGCCTGAAGACCCGCTGACAGAGGACGGATGCCGGAAGGCAGCCGAGCGCCTGTCCCGCACAGCTTCTGTCATCTGACCTCCGACATCTGACGTTTGATCCCAGGCCATCTCCATGTCCAAAGGCACGGAAGCGCGCGTCGCTGTGGCGGCGAGGCTTGCGCAAGCCGCCTATCGCGAGAGCCCGACCTACCGCTGGCAGGACGTCCATGCGCTGCGCCGGGACGTGGACGGCGTGCCCTATGTCTCCTTTCGCGGCACCACGCGCGATCTCGAGGATTGGCTGCGCGACCTCGAGATTTGGCCCGAGCGCTGCCCGCATCTCGGCTGGTGCCACGCGGGCTTTCTCGCGGGCGCGCGCGCGATCGAGGCGATGCTGTGGCGCGACCTCTCGCGCGGCGGGCTTGCGCCCATCCTCAGCGGCCACTCGCTGGGAGGCGCCTTGGCCCTCCTTAGCGGCGGGCTTCTCCTCGTGCACGGCCTGGCGCCCCTTGCCGTGATCACCTTCGGCGCACCGCGCGCCGGCTTCGTCCGGCTTCGCCGCGTGCTGAGGGCACTCCCGATCGAGCAGTACCGCTTCGGCGAGGACCTCGTGCCGACGCTGCCTTGGGCGCTGTGGCCGCTCCTGCGCTATGCCGAGGTCCGCGCGCCGATCGCCGTCGGCACCAGCACGGGCGACGCGCTCGCCGACCATCACATCGCCAACTACGTGGGCGCCTTGGCGCCCGATCCGCCTTGTCTCCGAGGAGCGGCGTCATGAGCTCGACCGACCTGATGGCGGCGCTGATCGCAGCGCTCGCCGGCGTGCCCGGCATCGGCCCTTATCTCGCCTATCTGCCGAGCGCGATCGGCATCGCCATGGCCGTGGTGAGCTGCGCCTCCGCCATTTGCGCGCTTGTGCCGCATCCGGCGCGCATGGATACGGCGTTGGGAAGGGCGCGAACGCTCCTCAACTGGCTCGCTCTCAATGTCGCTCACGCCACACCGGCGGCCGTAGCGGCCGCCTCGTTGCGTGACGCAGAAGAAGGCACCGCGAAGGCGGCGCCGGCGGCCGTAGCGGCCGCCTCGTTGCGTGATGCGGAAGCAGGTGCTGCGACCGCGGCGCCACAACCCGCCCAAGGAGGGCAAAAGCCATGAGCCTTTTGAAGCGCATCGAGCAAGACCTCGAGGGCCTCTTCAGCGACGCCGAGAAGGCGGTCGTCGCGTTTGCGGACTCGCTCCTAAGCTCGATCG
>DASPPM010000013.1:0-16234 GCA_035625535.1 Alphaproteobacteria bacterium | reverse complement strand
TGTCGACCTCGATGCTTGAGATCGCCTCCATGCCGAGCTCGGGATACTCGAGCACGTCCACTTTGCGGATGCACTCCTGGGCAAGCCGCGCGCCGGGTCCGCCGACCGAGACGTAGCCGCCGCCGTTCTTCATGAGGAGCTCGACGAACGAGTCCATGCGCGCCGAGGCGCTCGATCCGTGTAGAGACTCGGGTGCCGGCAATATCACTTCTTGCGGAAGGCGTCGAGGGCGACCACTTGGCCCGGCCTTTCGCCGCCTTCGTCCGCCGGCGCTCCGGCTGCCGCGGGCGAGAGCGCGCCCGCCAGCACTTCGCCCTTGAATTGCAGGCCGAAGCGCACCGAGGGATCGACGAAGCCGGTCAGCGCCGCGAAGGGGACGCGCAGGCGCTCGTGCACCTTGTTGAAGCTGAGCGTCACCTCGAAGGCGTCCTCGTCCACCTCGAGGCCCCAGAATTGATGTTGGAGGACGATGGTCATCTCCTCCGGGTATTGCGCGCGCAAATGCCCGGGCAGCTCCACGCCGGGGGCTGCGGTGCGGAAGGTGACGTAGAAATGGTGGTTACCCGGAAAGCCGTTCTTCGCCACTTGGGCCAAGGACCGGCGCACGACTCCGCGCAAGGCGTCCTCGACCATTTTGTCGTAACGGAGCGGCCCGCTCCTCGTGGCCATGCGCTTCCCCCGGTTCGGTGACGCCCTCTTGGCGGGGCGTGAAGTGGAGGGCTTCTGTTGCCAGGCGCCCTCCGGACCCCGCCCCGGCGTGCGACGGCCGAGGACTTTAGAGCTAGGCTAACCAGCCGCCCTTAGGCAGCGAGGCGAGCCTCCGCGTAGTTGTCGTTGGCAACTATGCTATGGCCCGATAACGGCGGAACCATGCCGGGCGAAGATCGCACCTTTAGCCGCGCGTCGATCCTATTTCGCCCCCATCGCTGCCTGAGCCCGCGGCGCGCGGACAAAGGCCTGTTCTAGATTGGTGGAGGCGCCGGGTACTGCCCCCGGGTCCGCTGTGGTTATTGCGTACGACGTTTATCGCCATAGCCGAGTCGCCCCGGCGCCTCTGAATATAGGGATGGCGGGGCCGCTTGAAAAGCGCTTCCGAGCGCCCCACGGCAATTGAGGGCCGAGCCCCCGCCCCGCGGCTGGACAATGATTTGGGGCTTGCTAGGATGGAACTACGACATCTTGCGGATGCCACGCCGGGGTTTGCTCGGAGCCGCCGGCGGCGGCCAGGGAGACGATGATGCCCCTAAGCCGGGAGCAGCAGGCCGAAATCGACGCCCTCCGCGCCGGTCTGAGCGAGACCCGCCGGGCGAGCGTGCCGGCGCTCGAGGAGATTCTCTATCAGCCGATCGCGGTACTCGACCACGGTTTCATCCGCGTCGTCGACTATATGGGCGACGACGGGGCGGTGGTGCAGGCCGCCCGCGTCTCTTACGGCAGGGGCACGCGCAAGGTCTCGGAGGACCGCGGTCTGATCAACTATCTCATGCGTCATCGGCACACCACCCCCTTCGAGATGTGCGAGATCAAGTACCATGTGAAGCTGCCCATTTTCGTGGCGCGGCAATGGATCCGCCACCGCACCGCCAACGTCAACGAGTACTCGGCGCGCTACTCGATCCTCGACAAGGAGTTCTACGTCCCCGCCCCCAACCAGCTCGCGACCCAGTCCCGCAGCAACCGCCAAGGGCGCGATGCCGTGCTTGAGGGCGAGGAGGCGAAACGCGTGCTCGATCTTTTGCGCGAGGACGCGGAGCGCTGCTACGCGCATTATGTCGAGATGCTCAACGAGAACGACGAGGGCCGCGTCATCGACGCGGGCCGCCGCGGCCTCGCGCGCGAGCTCGCACGCATGAACCTGACGCTCAACATCTATACGCAATGGTACTGGAAGACCGACCTCCATAATCTCCTGCATTTCCTCTCGCTCCGCGCCGACCCTCATGCGCAATACGAGATCCGCGTCTATGCGGAAGCCTTGCTGGAGACGGTGAAGCGCTGGCTCCCGCTCGTCCATGAGGCCTTCGCGCAGTACCGGCTGGGCGCGACGGCGCTCTCGGCGGCCGCGCTCAAGGTGGTGCGGCGGCTGCTCCGCGGCGAGAAGGTCGAGCAGGCGGGAAGCGGCCTCAGCCCGCGCGAGTGGCGCGAGCTCATGGCCACGCTTGGGCTCGAGGGCTGAGCGCCCACACGTCGCTCTCCCGAGAGTTGCGGTGCTTTGTTACTGGATGACGATGCGCGGCGCGCGGCGCGCCATCTCGCCGAGCGCTTGCCCGGCCTTCTCCCAGACGCGCGCGGCGATTTGCACGTAGAGCTTGGCGTGGGCGCTCTCGGGATGGGAGACCACGATCGGCTGGCCGCCGTCGGAGGTCTCGCGGATGACGATGTCGAGGGGGATCTCGCCCAAGAACTCCGTGCCGAGCCGCTCCGCCTCGCGCCTGGCGCCGCCGTGGCTGAAGATCTCGCTGCGCTCGCCGCAATGGGGGCAGAGGAAGTAACTCATGTTCTCGACGATGCCGAACACGGGCACGTCGACCCTGCGGAACATGTTGAGGCCCTTGCGCGCATCGAGGAGGGCGATGTCCTGGGGGGTGGAGACGATCACCGCCCCCGTGAGCGGCACCTGCTGGGCGAGCGTGAGCTGCGCGTCGCCCGTGCCCGGCGGCATGTCGACCACGAGCACGTCGAGCTCGCCCCAGGCGACGTCGCGCAGCATTTGCTGGATGGCGCTCATCACCATGGGTCCGCGCCAGATCATGGGCGTGTCCTCGGCCACGAGGAAGCCCATGGACATGCAGAGGACGCCGTAGTTCTCGAGCGGCTGCAGCGTGCGGCCGTCGCTCGTGCCCGGCCGCCCGGAGATGCCGAGCATGCGCGGCATCGAGGGACCGTAGATGTCCGCATCCAAGACGCCGACGCGCAAGCCCAGCGTCTTGAGCGCAAGCGCCAGGTTGGCGGCGGTCGTCGACTTGCCCACCCCGCCCTTGCCGCTCGCCACGGCGACGATGGCGCCCACGCCCGGCACCATCGCCTTGCCTGAAGCGGGCGCAGCCGAGGTGCCCCCCGGCGTGCGCATGGGCGCCGGCCGCGGGGCGGAGGCCTCGCGTTCGGCGGTCAGCACGGCCGTCACCGAGGAGACGCCATCGAGCTTGAGCACGGCCGCCTCGGCGGCCTTGCGCAGGGGCTCCATATGAGGGCCTCGCTTCGCGTCCACGTCGATCGCGAAGCCGACGTTCCCCTCCCGCACGACGATCCCGGAGACCATGCCGAGAGTGACGATGTCGCGCTTGCGCTCGGGCTCGATCACGGCCTTGAGGGCGGTCAAGACCTGCTCTTCCGTGACGCCGGCCATGCTTGCAATCTCCGCTCTTCGGCCAATATTCGCTGGGTCCGGTACCGCTTTGGTTTGCACGGCCTGCCCGGCTGTCATATAAGGCCATCTGGCTTCTTTGCAAAGCCGCGGGTCCGGGCCCGTATGACCCGAAATCGATTCCGAGGAACCAGCATATGCCGTGGAGCAATCAAGGCGGTGGCGGCCCGTGGGGCAGCGGCGGCGGCGGCGGGGGTGGTCCCGGCCCGTGGGGGCGCGGTCCGTCCGGGCCGCAGCAGCCCAACCTCGAGGATATCATCCGCAAATTCCAGGATATGCTGCGGCGCTGGCTGCCGAGCGGCGGGCGCAACACGCGCCTGGTCCCTATTTTCATTCTCATCGCCCTCGGCCTTTGGATGCTCACCGGCCTCTACCGCGTGCAGCCCGACGAGCAGGGCGTGGCGCTTATCTTCGGGCGCTGGGCGGCGACGACCGGATCCGGGCTTCATATCAACGTGCCGGCCCCGATCGGCCACGTCTACACGCCCAAAGTGACGCGTGTGAACCAGGTCGAGATCGGCTTTCGCACGGGTGCCGAGATCGGCCGGCCCGGCGTGGTGCGCGACGTCGAGCAGGAAAGCCTCATGCTCACCGGCGATGAGGACATCATCGACATCAAGGCGGTGGTTTTCTGGCTCATCAAGGACGCGGGCCAGTATCTCTTCAACATCCGCAACCCCGAGGGCACGGTGAAGGACGCCTCCGAGGCGGCGATCCGCGAGATCATCGGGCAAACGAACTTCGAGACCGCCTATACCCAGGGACGCAAGACCATCGCCATCGAGGCGCCGAAGCTCATCCAGAAGATTCTCGACAGCTACGGCGCGGGCATTCAAATCACCGAGGTGGCACTCCAGGCGATCGATCCGCCCAAGGACGCGAAGAGCGCCTTCCTCGACGTGCAGACCTCGCGCGAGGACAAGGAGCGCGCCATCAACGAGGCGCAGGGCTACCTGAACGAGGTGACCCAGAAGGCCCAGGGCCAGGCCGAGCAGATCACCAAGGCCGCGGACGCATACAAGGCCGAGCGCATCAACCAGGCGAACGGCGACGCGCAGCGCTTCCTCCTCATCTACCAGCAGTATCAGCAGGAGAAGGAAGTGACCACGCGCCGCCTCTATCTCGATATCATGGAGAAGATTTTGGGCGGGATGAACAAGGTGCTGATCTCCAAGGATATCGGCGGCTCCGGCGTGCTGCCCTATCTGCCGCTCGACGAGCTCGTCAAGCACGAGCCGCACCCCGCACAGCAGAAGGGAGGCCAGCCATGAGCCGCGGCGTCCTTCTCGGCACGGGAATCGCGATCCTCATCTTTCTCGTCGTGAGCATCTCCGCGATCTTCACGCTCGAGCCCTGGCAGCAGGCCCTCGTGCTCCAGTTCGGCGAGGTCCGCCGGGTGGTCGACCAGCCGGGCCTCTATTTCAAGCTGCCGCTCATCCAGGCGGTCACTTACTACGACAAGCGCGTGCTCGACCTTGATGCCCGCTCGCCCGATGCCACCACGCTCGATCAGAAGCAGCTTCAGATCGATGCCTACGCGCGGTACCGCATCGTCAATCCGTTGCTTTTCTATCAGTCGGTGAATAACGAACAGGGTGTCGAGGCACGGCTCGGCTCGGTCATCAACTCGACGCTTCGCAATGTGATCAGCGACGTGCCGCTCTTGACGCTTCTGACGCCCGAGCGCGGGGCGCTCATGCAACGCATCACGCAGATCGTCGACGGCCAAGCCAAGGCCTTCGGCATCAAGGTGCTCGACGTGCGCCTCAAGCGGGTCGATTTGCCGGAGGCGAACATGCAGGCGGTGGTTCACCGCATGCAGACGCAGCGCGGCCAGGAGGCGCGCAAGATCCGCGCCGAGGGCGACAAGGAGGCGCGGCGCATCCATGCGGACGCGGACATGCAGGAGCGCGTGATCCTCGCGGAGGCGCGTAAGCAGGCCGAAATCGTGCAGGGGCAGGGCGATGCCGAGGCCCAGCGCGTCTACAACGAGGCCTACGGCAAGGACGTTAACTTCTTCAACTTCTGGCGCTCATTGCAGGCTTTGACCGTGGCGCTGCCGAAGGACACGACCACCTACGTGGGACCGCCCGAAGGCGATTTCTTCCGCTACTTCGGCCGCATGACTGGCGAGGCCGGTGCCGCGGCACCGGGTGCCGCCCTGGCCAAGCCGTAGCCGGGCGTGATCGCGGCAATTCCGAGCGGGTGGGCTGCGTGGCCGATTTTCTGACCGCACTCGGTCTTGTCCTGGTCATCGAGGGCGTGCTTTACGCGCTTTTTCCCGGCACCATGAGACGCATGATGGCGCTCATGATCACCCAGCCGCCGGTTGCCGTGCGCGCGGCGGGGCTCGCAGGGGCGGCACTAGGGGTAGTGATCGTCTGGCTCGTACGCGGCTAAGGCGAAGGACCGCGCCGCGAGGTGCGAGCCGCCGCATGCGCAATTGCCTTGACCGTGGCGTGCGCAAGCGGCAAATCATTCCCCAATCGCCACATTGGGATCATACTATGAGCCGAGGCATGCGCGCCTCCGGGCGGGTCCAAGAGCAACGGAGAGAGACACGTGAATGAAGTCATAGGACGCTCCCCGCCCGCGCGGGCGGGGGTTGGGCGGCAAGGTCGGGGCGGCAGCGCTCGGGTTTGGCTCCTAGGGGTCGTGGCCGTCTCGGCCATGCTATGGAGCTTTGCTGCCCACGCCAAGGGGGCGCCCGACAGTTTCGCGGACCTCGTCGAGAAGCTGGTTCCGGCCGTCGTCAATGTGTCGACGACGCAGACCGTGAAGGGGCAGGAGCAGCCGGGAGTCGAGGTCCCGCAGTTTCCGCCGGGCTCGCCGTTCGAGGAGTTCTTCAAGGAGTTCTTCGATCGCCAGCAGCGCGAGCATAAAGCCCGCAAGGTGACGTCGCTCGGCTCGGGCTTCATCATCGATCCGGCCGGCTATATCGTCACCAACAATCACGTGATCGCCAACGCGGACGAGATCACCGTCATCCTCGAGGACGACGGTAGCACCAACCTCAAGGCCAAGGTCGTGGGGCGCGACAGTAAGACCGATCTCGCGCTGCTCAAGGTCGAGGCGGGTCACCCGCTTCCATCGGTCAAATTCGGCGATTCGGACAAGGCGCGCGTGGGCGATTGGGTCGTGGCCATCGGCAATCCCTTCGGCCTTGGCGGCACGGTCACGGCCGGCATCGTCTCGGCGCGCGCGCGCGAGCTCAACTCCGGGCCCTACGACGACTATCTGCAGACCGACGCCGCCATCAACAAGGGCAATTCGGGCGGGCCCATGTTCAACATGGCGGGCGAGGTGATCGGGGTGAATTCGGCGATCTATTCGCCGACGGGCGGCAGTGTCGGCATCGGCTTTGCCATTCCCTCCTCGCTCGCCAAACCGGTGGTCGATCAGCTGCGGAAATTCGGCCATACCAAGCGGGGTTGGCTCGGCGTGCGCATACAGACCGTCACCGATGAGATCGCCGAGACCATGGGACTGCCGAAGCCTATGGGGGCGCTCGTCGCCAGCGTCAACACCGGCGGACCCGCCGATCAGGCGGGCATTCAGGCAGGCGATATCATCGTCAAGTTCGACAGCAAGGACGTCCTCGACATGCGCCACCTGCCGCGCATCGTGGCGGAGACCGAGATCGGCAAGAGCGTGCCGGTTGAGGTCATTCGCAAGAGCGCGCGCCGAACGGTCAGCGCCAAGGTCGGCGAGCTCGAGGAAAACGAGCAGGTCGCAAGCGCGCCGGCGAAGGAGAAGGAGAAACCGGCCGCACCCGCCAAGGAGCAGAAAGTCGAAGGGCTCGGCTTGTCGTTGGCTCCGATCAGCGCGGAGCTGCGCGAGCAGTTCGAGATCGGCTCCGAGGTCAAGGGGGTGGTGGTGACCAAGATCGCCGAGGGCGGCGGTGCGGCCGAGAAGGGATTGAAGCCCGGCGACGTGATCGTCGAGGTCAATCAGGAGGAGGTCTCCTCGCCCAGCGAGGTCGCGAGCCTGGTCGACAAGGCCCAGCAGTCCGGCCGCCACTCGGTGCTGCTGCTGATCGAGCGGGGCGGCGACATCCGCTTCGAGGCGGTGCGCGTCGGCAAGAAATAGGCGAGCCCGGCCCCTCGCCGTCCGTCACTCTTGCGGCTCGATTGCCCTCGCCTTGGGCAGGAGTGGTCGCGCGCATCCTTCCTATGCGCGCGCGGCCGATTGCGAAGGATCCTTACGTCACGAACTCTTCCGCGCGGTAGCCCTGGAAGAAGAGGAGGGCCGTGAGGTCGTTGTGGTCGACTCGCGCGCGCGCGGCAGCGGCGACGGCGGGCTTGCCGCGATAGGCGACCCCGAGGCCGGCCGCGGCGATCATCTTGAGGTCGTTGGCGCCGTCGCCTACGGCGAGCGTCGCGTGAAGCGGAATGCCATGCTGCCCCGCGAGCCGCTCGAGCGCCGCGAGCTTGCCGTCGCGGTTGATGACGGGCGGGATGACGCGCCCGGTCAAGCGGCCGTCTCTCAGCTCGAGCCTGTTGGCCTCGTCATGGTCGAAGCCGACGAGTTCGCGCACGCGGCGCGAGAAGAAACGGAAGCCGCCGGAAATGAGGGCGGTGAAGGCGCCCTCCTTGCGCATGGTGCGGACGAGGGTCGTAGCACCGGCTGTGACGAAGACGCGCTGCCACGCGCGCTCGAGGGCCGCTTGAGGGAGGCCCTCGAGCATGGCCACGCGCTCCACGAGGGCGGCCACGAAATCGAGCTCTCCCTGCATCGAGCGCCGGGTGATCGCGGCGACCCTGTCCTTGACGCCGGCGAAATCCGCGAGCTCGTCGAGGGTCTCGATGCCGATGATGGTCGAATCCATGTCGGCGAGGAGGAGCCGCTTGCGGCGTCCCTCCGTCGGCTGGGCGAGCAAGTCGAGCGGCGCTGGCGCAAGCGCCGCGCGCACGGCCGCTTCCGCGACCTGCCAGCCAATGCCTTCGAAGGGGAGCTCGACGGCGGCAGCGCGCGCGAGCCAAGCGGGCGCTCCGAGGCGCGCTCCTCCTTCTTCGAGTGCCGCCTGCGCACGCGCAAGCATGCTATTGTCGATGCCGCTCGACGGCGCGCCCGCGACCAGGGTCAGTACGTGCTGCATTGCGATATGAATTTGTGCGCATGCGAATCTACGAGCATGCCTTGCAGCGTCGCAAGCCCGCTTGCCACAGACGGGCGCTCTTGGGACGCCTCGCCTAGAGTTCGCTTGTGAGCAAACCTGTCCTCGTCGTGGCGGGGCCGACGGCAAGCGGCAAATCGGGCTTGGCCCTTGCCATCGCCGAGGCCATGGCGGGCGTCGTCATCAACGCCGACAGCATGCAAGTCTACAGCGAGCTTGCCGTGCTCACCGCACGACCCGGAGCGGCGGCGCTTGCGCGTGCCCCGCACCGGCTCTATGGCATCCTGCCCGCGCACGAGCCTTGCTCCGCCGGACGATGGCGGAAGCTGGCACAGGGCGCGATCGCAGAGGCCCATGCCACGGGCCGCCTCCCCATCGTCACCGGCGGCAGCGGGCTCTATATCCAGGCGCTCGTCGAGGGCATCGTCGCCCTGCCGGAGGTGCCGCTCGAAATACGCGAGAGCGCGCACGCGCTCTTCGAAAAGCTCGGAGCCGAAGGGTTTCACGCAGCCCTTGCCGTGCGCGACCCGCTCATGGGCGGACGCTTGCGGCCGCGCGACCGCCAGCGGCTCATTCGCGCGTGGGAGGTGCTCGAGACCACGGGCGAATCGCTTGCGGCCCTGCAGGAGGAGCACAGCGAAGGCCCGCCAGCTGAGCTCACCTTCGCCGCGATTGTTCTGGAGCCGCCGCGCGGCGCGCTCTATGCGGCGATCGAAGGGCGCCTCGACGCCATGATCGCGGCCGGCGCCGTCGCGGAGGTGGCGAGCCTCCTCGCCCTCGGGCTCGACCCGCAATTGCCCGCGATGAAGGCCGTCGGCGTGCCCGAGCTGGCCTTGTATCTCCGCGGCGAGCTCTCCCTTGAGGAGGCGGTTCGTCGCGCCAAGCAGGCGACGCGCCGGCTGGCCAAGCGCCAACTCACCTGGTTCCGTCACCACCGGTCGGGGCGCGAGGTCCTTATCGTGAAGGAGGCCCTATCCGCGCAATTTTCGGAAAGTTTCAAAGAGAGAATCTTTAATTTTATTCGTCAGAACTGTTGACCGAGACACATTGACCGTCTAGGTTGCCACTCCCTGCGGCCCCGAGTCGGGCGGTAAGCGGTAGCTTTGGCGTCTTTCGGGCTTCCTTGGCGTCGCCCTTGCGACGGCAGGAAGCTGCATCTTGGAGGCATAAGGCGATGTCGGGGGGTGATACGACCGGAGCGGATGTGACCCTCAAAGCCCTTGTCGATCAAGGAGTTGAGGTCATTTTCGGCTACCCGGGCGGCGCCGTGCTGCCGCTTTACGATGCTTTATATAAGCAGAACGCCCTGCGCCACGTGCTGGTGCGCCAGGAGGGGGGGGCCGTCCATGCGGCCGAAGGCTACGCGCGCTCGACCGGTCGGACGGGCGTGGTGCTGGTGACCTCGGGACCGGGGGCGACCAATGCGGTGACCGGGCTCACCGACGCGCTGATGGACTCGGTCCCGATCGTGTGCCTGACCGGGCAGGTGCCGACCCATCTCATCGGCAACGACGCCTTTCAGGAGGCGGATACGGTCGGCATCACGCGTCCCTGCACCAAGCATAACTACCTCGTGAAACGACCCGAGGATCTCGCGCGCGTCATGCACGAGGCCTTCTACGTGGCGCGCTCCGGCCGGCCCGGCCCGGTCGTCGTCGATCTGCCCAAGGACATTTTGCAGGGCAAGGCGAGCTATGCCGGGCCCGAGCGCGTGCAGCACCGCAGCTACAAGCCCAAGCTGAAGGGCGACCGCGACGAGCTCGAGCGCGCGGTCGAGCTCATGATTTCGGCCAAGCGGCCGATCGTCTATTCCGGCGGCGGGGTCATCAACTCCGGCCCGGCGGCAGCGCAGCTCCTCGTGCAGTTCATCCACATGACCGGCTTTCCCTGCACCAACACGCTCATGGGCCTGGGCGCCTTCCCCGGGACGGACGGCCAGTTTCTCGGCATGCTCGGCATGCACGGCACCTACGAGGCGAACCTCGCCATGCACGACTGCGATGTTATGATCGCGATCGGCGCGCGCTTCGATGACAGGGTCACCGGGCGGCTCGCCGACTTCTCGCCGAGGGCGAAGAAGATCCAGATCGACATCGATCCCTCCTCGATCAACAAGAACGTACGCGTCGATCTCGGCATCGTGGGAGACGTCGCCCATGTGCTCGAGGACCTGATCAAGCTGTGGAAGGCGAAGCAGCGCCGGCCCGACCAGAAGGCGCTCGACGCCTGGTGGAAGCAGATCGGCGAATGGCGCAGGCGCGATTGCCTGAGCTACAAGCAAGGCGACGGCCTCATCAAGCCGCAGTACGCCATCGAGCGGCTTTACGAGCTGACCAAGGGGCGCGAGCCCTACATCACGACCGAGGTCGGACAGCACCAGATGTGGGCGGCGCAGTTCTTCAAGTTCGATAAGCCCTACCACTGGATGACCTCGGGCGGGCTCGGCACCATGGGCTACGGGCTCCCGGCGGCCGTGGGCGTGCAGGTGGCGCACCCCGACGCCCTCGTCATCGATATCGCGGGCGAGGCATCGGTGCTCATGAACATTCAGGAGATGTCGACCGTCCAGCAGTACCGTCTGCCGGTCAAGCTCTTCATCATCAACAACCAATACATGGGCATGGTGCGCCAATGGCAGGAGCTCCTGCACGGCGGGCGCTACTCCGAGAGCTACATGGACTCGCTCCCCGACTTCGTGAAGCTGGCCGAGGCCTTCGGCGCCGTGGGCCTGCGCGCCGAGAAGCCGGCCGAGGTCGACGATCTGATCAAGGAGATGATCGCCGTCCCTCGCGCCGTGATCGCCGACGTGCGGGTCGATCCGGCCGAGAACTGTTTCCCCATGATTCCGGCCGGACGCGCGCACCACGAGATGATTCTCGGGCCCGAGGACAAGGCCGGCAAGCCGGCGACCGAGGAAGGCATGGTGCTTGTCTAGATGCTGCGCGAGCCATGGCAATAAGCCAACTCAGAGAGCGGCCAAGGAGTGCGTCCGTGTCCGAGCGGATCGAGCGACATACCATGGCGGTCCTGGTCGACAACGAGCCGGGCGTGCTGGCGCGCGTCATCGGTCTCTTCTCCGGGCGCGGCTACAACATCGAGAGCCTGACGGTCGCGCAAGTCGAGACCGAGGAGAACCTCTCGCGCATCACCGTGGTCACCTCGGGCACGCCCATGGTGATCGAGCAGATCAGGAACCAGCTCGGACGCCTGGTCCCGGTGCGCAAGGTGCACGACCTCACCCAAGAGGGCGCCCACATCGAGCGCGACCACGCCCTCATCAAGGTGGTCAACAGCGGCGAGAAGCGCGTCGAGGCGCTCAGGATCGCCGACATCTTCCGCGCCCGCGTCGTCGACAGCACGACGAGGTCCTTCGTCTTCGAGATGACCGGCTCGACCGACAAGATCGATGCCTTCATAGCGCTCATGCGCGAGCTCGGCCAGATCGAGATCGCGCGCAGCGGCGTGGTGGCGATCGCCCGAGGTGTGGCCACGATTTAGTATTTTGGTGCCGACATTGTCATCGCGAGCCAAAGGCGAAGCGATCCGGATTCCGACAAGCGGCCCTGGATTGCTTCGTCGGCTTTGCCTCCTCGCAATGACGAACTGAAGAGGGAATCCGTCATGCGCGTTTATTACGACAGAGATGCCGATGCGAGCCTGATCAAGGGCAAGAAGGTCGCCGTCGTCGGCTACGGCAGTCAGGGCCACGCCCACGCGATGAACCTGCGGGACAGCGGAGTCTCGGACGTCGTCGTGGCGCTGCGCGAGGGCTCGGCGAGCGCCGTCAAGGCCAAGGCGGCAAGCTTCAAGGTGCTGGCACCCGCGGAGGCCGCCAAGTGGGCGGATGTCGTCATGGTGCTGACCCCCGACGAGCTGCAGGCCAACCTCTATCGCGGCGATCTCGGCCCCAACATGAAGAAGGGAGCGGCCCTCGCCTTCGCGCACGGCTTCAACATCCATTTCAATCTGATCGAGCCGCGCGCCGATCTCGACGTCTTCATGATCGCGCCCAAGGGGCCGGGCCACACGGTGCGCTCGGAATACATGCGGGGCGCGGGCGTGCCGTGCCTCTTGGCCCTTGCCCAGAACGCGAGCGGAAACGCGCTCGAGTTGGCGCTCTCTTACGCCTCCGGCATCGGCGGCGGGCGCGCCGGCGTCATCGAGACGACTTTCCGCGAGGAGACCGAGACCGACCTTTTCGGCGAGCAGGTGGTGCTTTGCGGGGGGCTCGTCGAGCTCATCAAGGGCGGCTACGAGACGCTCGTCGCGGCGGGCTACGCGCCCGAGATGGCGTATTTCGAGTGCCTGCATGAGGTGAAGCTGATCGTCGACCTCATGTATGAGGGCGGCATCGCCACCATGAACTACTCGATCTCCAACACCGCCGAATACGGCGAGTACCGCTCCGGCACGCGCATCATCAACGAGGAGGTCAGGGCCGAGATGCGCCGCGTGCTCGCCGACATCCAGTCCGGCCGCTTCGCGCGCGACTGGGTGAACGAGTGCCAGGCCGGCCAGCCGAGCTTCAAGGCCATGCGCCGCCAGCTCGCCGCCCATCCCGTCGAGCAGGTGGGGGCCAAGCTCCGCGCCATGATGCCCTGGATCGCCGCCAACAAGCTCGTCGACAAGGCGAAGAACTAAACCCCGTGAGGCGCGCCCGTCCTCTTGTTAAACTCGATTTCGTCGTCGTCACGCCGTTGGCGCCGAACGTTGCCGCACTATGGGCAACTTAGCGATCCCCGCTCGGAGCCTGCGCCTCTGCCGGCATATGCCAACCAAACGAGTGCGCCATGCACCGATGTAGCGTTCTTCTTGGAGCAGATCCCTCTATTACGTCAGTGTCCGAATCAATTCTTTGACGTTTGGCACGCCGATACCAGTCACCATGTCGTAGCCCCGTCCCGCTTTATAAGCACCGTTAGTGCCTTTCTGGATATCTCGGAAGCACGCCGTGCCCATTAGCGGGTAGAGAAGCGTGTTGAGAAACGGTAGTGCGGGCTTCCGAGCTTTCAGCCGTGCTTCGTTGATCAACGCGCAGAATCCTGCCCATATCGGCGCGCTCCAGCTGGTCCCACCGATCTGTCGGACTTGCCCATTCAGAACGAAGAACGCGCCCTCATTGGGGTCGGCTGTAACGCTTACGTCCGGCACGAGCCGTTGGGCGCCCGGCGCAATTCCTGGCCCCTTCTGCCACGGCGGCCGTCGAAAAAACCGGCTCTCGCCGCCCCCGCTGCCGGTCCATCCAGTCTCGCTTGCGACCGTTCCGTTCGCCGCTAACGACAGGCTGGTGCCGCCGACGCCGATCACGCAAGGATCGGAAGATGCATACTCGGCTTGCGTAGGTCCGGTAGAACTGTGGCCGGTTGCATCTGGATTCGACCCAGCATCCCCGCTCGACACGAAGACGTTGACACCCGCCGCGGCCAGTCTCAGAAACTTGTTGTGTTCAGTCGCCACTTCGCCCCGTGGGCCGCCGAGATAGGTTTCGCCGAGCCCCAGACTGACCGACAGCTGTTTCAGCCCAGGCTGGCTCGAAAGATCCGCGATGATGCGGTCAAGAGCGCGGTCGAGATCCACGAACTGAAGCGAGCCGGTCGCGTAAATCCTGATGACCGCGTCTGGCGCGATTCCACTCGCCCATTCCGCGTCGAGCGACTCTTCGCCCTCGGGCACGGGAAGAGGCCCGCTCTTCACATTTATCTTCTCTATCCGCGTTGGATTTACGGCGATGCCATTATTGCGCCAGAAGGTTGCCAGGTCGGAGTCCAACGGAAAAGTATCGATCAGGATCGCGATCGTCTGCCCTTTACCAGTCACTGCCAATCCGTCGGCAGAATACGCCTTGAGAATTTCCGAAATGAGGTAGGGCGGTGCGTTCTGGATATTGGGCGAAGGAGCCGCGCCTGTGACAGCGGACATCCGATTGCCGCCTTTCGGAACGCAGGTCCTATTATGCTTGTGCAGCTTCCGGAAAGGCTGCAAGCCGATGATCGCATGAACACCTTTCCCAACGTTGACAGGAAGGCTTGGGGCATTTTTCGCAGCGGTATAGGTTATTCCGTCCTTGGTCACGCGAACCATAGTGACCGCAAGACTCTTCTCGAGTTGGCCCGCCTTCGCGCTTGCGTACACCCCCGTGCCGTCCGCAGAGGGCATCACGTGCTGAAAACCTTCCTTCTGCAACCATGAGACCAAATTTTTGACGTCGTCCGCATTGGCGGCGTATTTCCCCGCGAGCTCCGAAAGCGGAACTACTTCTCCCTTGGCGACTCTTTGTTCCAATTCCACCTGTGCAGTATCGGGAATCGACAGGGAAAATAGCAGCGTCATGACCTCGTCTCGATGTTTCGGCTCGGCCGCACGGATCATGAGGCCCTGTTTTGTCAGTCCTTCCTCGTCGGGAAGTGGCGTCACACTGTCTGGGAAAGTTTTGCGCTCATCCATGGCATCCCCCATGTGGCAAGAGTGGCCCAATTTTCCGCCAATTTTCCTTAGTTAAATGCGGCGCATATGCAACCTGTCGCTCAGCCAAGAAAGCTTCGGAAGCCTAGTGCGTACTTTCCTTGAAGCATGGTTCAAAAATGTCTCGAATTCCCGCATCGGCTTTTCGATGCCGGATATCATTTTATGGGATTTTCCCCATATGGTAAGCGATTCATCCCACGTAAATCTCTTTAATTGAGCCCATGTCGTGTCATACACCTATACCAAAGGCCATTGTTGGATGGGAGTCAAGGATCGTCCACAAAGTATCATGACGATCGCTAAGCAGTTGTCGCGATCAAGGTGCCTAAAGAATCAGCGAGTCAGCGAAGTGGCCGGCAGAAACGTAGCCGCCTGCTTGAGCTGGTGGGCGCGGCTATAGCGTCCAACCATGATGGCGGCACGCATCGTGACCCTGGGGCCGCTCTCACGCAGCGCCACGTCGTGACGCCAAGCGAGGACGGCCAGCTTCTCGGGTGACTCGAGCATGAGGCGTGGGTGCGTCGGATGTGCGATCACCTTGGCTATACAGTGGTTCTACGGCCGCTCGCTTCGAATCTTTGGTCGCCGAGACGCCCATGTTGTACGCGATGGTCAGGCCTTCTTGGATGAAGGCCGCGAGCTGCCTTTCGCTGTGACGTTAGCGCCAGCGTGCGAGCCCGGCCAGATCGAGATCTCGCAGCGGCGTGGTGGCGATCACCCGGGGTGGCGGCACCGAGCACG
The DNA here is from genome assembly GCA_035625535.1 of Alphaproteobacteria bacterium. GTDB lineage: Bacteria > Pseudomonadota > Alphaproteobacteria > JACZXZ01 > JACZXZ01 > DASPPM01. The sequence continues at coordinate 548 of DASPPM010000013.1, read as the reverse complement.
CGATGAAATTAGAGGATAGCAGGGTCTCGGCGGTCGTCGTGGCGCTATGGAAGGGTTCCCGGAGTGCCTTCAAGGCCAAGGCGGCAAGCTTCAAGGCCCCCTGCCTCCGCCGCCTCGCGGCAGCAATCCCGGCTGGCGTCACAAGCTGGCCCTCTCCCGCGTCATAGGAGCGAACCGCGAGAATCGCCCCGAGGCGTGCGAGGAGCCATGCCGGACGACACCTTTCAGAGCCTCCTCGGCATCTACCGCCAAGGCTATCGGGACAACAGCAACGGCTTTCATCCGCAGGAGGTGGCCGGCAAGATCGCGAGCGCGCTCGATCAAATGGCCCAGCTCGCGGCGGCGGCCGACGTGCTTGAGGCCAAAGCCGCAGCGGGCGTCTATGCCACGGCCGGCAGCTTCCGGCGCGACGCCGATAGCTTGAGCGTGCTCCTCGGCGCACAACGGGATCTCATCGCCGGTCTGTGCCAGACCGCCAAAGCCGAGGACACGCGGAAGATCGCCTCGGCGGGACTGCTCTATCAGCCGAACCTCAAGGCAGCGGCGAC
>DASPPM010000012.1:0-2295 GCA_035625535.1 Alphaproteobacteria bacterium | reverse complement strand
TCGTGCGGCAAAGTGCCTGGCTCACCCTCAATGCGTGGGTGCTCGGCGTTGGCCTCCTCGCGCTTGCCGGGCTTTTCCAGTTCAGCGCGCTCAAGTACCGCTGCCTGGACAAGTGCCGGACGCCGCTCAGCTTCGTCATCGCGCATTGGCGCGGCAAGGCCGAGGCGCGCCGGGCGCTCCTCCTCGGCCTGCGTCACGGCATGTTCTGCGTCGGCTGCTGCTGGGCGATCATGCTGCTGATGTTCGTGGTGGGCACCGGCAGCATCGGCTGGATGCTGGCGCTCGGCGCCGTCATGGCCGTCGAGAAGAACATGACGTGGGGCCGCAGGCTGAGCGCGCCCTTGGGTGCAGCCCTCCTGACTACGGCGGCCGCGATCCTCGTGCATCAGCTCTACGCCGCCGCCGCGTGAGGCGGGCGCAGCGTCGGTCTCAGCCGATGCGCTTGGGCACGATCGCCGCGTGCTCGTCCGCCATCACCTTGTCGAGGAGCTTGGTCATGGCGTAGACCGCGTCGATGTGGGGGGTCGGCGTCTCGGTGAGCCGGCCGAGCTCGGCGACCACGCCGACGAGCGCCTCCACCTCAAGCCCGCGTCCCGCCTCCACGTCCTGCAGCATGGAGGTCTTGTGCGGACCCACCGCCTCCGCACCCGCGATGCGCTTCTCGATGGTGTGGCGGAAGGTGATGCCGAGCTTGCTCGCTACTTCTTGCGCCTCCTCCATCATGTGCGCCGCGAGCGCGCGCGTGAGCGGGAAGCGGCAGATGCCTTCGAGCGTGCCGTGCGTCAAGGCCGAGATCGGGTTGAACGAGAGATTGCCCCAGGCCTTGAGCCAGATCTCCGAGCGGATGTTGTCGAGCACGAAGGACTTGAAGCCGGCCGCGATCAGCATCTGGCTGATCATCTCGAGCCGGTTGCTCTTGCTGCCGTCGAGCTCGCCCACCGGGAAGCGGTCGCCTTCGACGCATTTGACGATGCCCGGACCGACGACTTCGCCCGCCGGATAGACGACGCAGCCGATGATGCGCTCGGCCTCGATCGAGGCGTCGATCGCACCGCCCGGATCGAGGCTCTCGAGGCGCTTGCCGTCGAAGGGGCCGCCGTGCCGGCGGAAGTACCACCAGGGGATGCCGTTCTGCACCGTCACCACGATGGTGTCCTTGCCGAAGAGCTTGCGGATGCCGGGGACGAGGGCGGAGATCTGGTGCGCCTTGACGGCGATGATGACGACGTCCTGCGCTCCGGGCTCGCCCATGTCCTCGCGCGCCTTGACCCCCTTCGCGACCAGCTCCTCCCCGCCCGGCATGCGGATGGTGAGGCCGTTGCGGTTGATCGCCTCGCGATGCGCGGCGTGCTTCTCGATGAAGCTGACGCTCTCGCCCGAGAGCGCCAACTTGCCGCCGAGGAGCCCGCCGATGGCGCCCGCTCCCACGACGCAGACTTTCATCGCCATGCGCCGATCCTCCCTTGTGCGTTTGTCGTTGCCTCCGCGGCCTTAGCCGCGGGCGTCTCACTCCATGACGTTCGAGAGGCTGCCGATCCCCTCGATCGAAATCTCGATCGTGCTTCCGGGCTTCATCGAGCCGGCGCCGAGCGAGGTGCCGCAGGCGATGAGGTCGCCCGGCTTGAGCGTCATGTCCTGGGAGATCAGGCTGACGAGCCGGTGCGGCTTGAAGAACAGGTCGGCGGTCGTGTAGCTCTGCCGCTCGCTGCCGTCGAGCACGCTGCGCACGGCGAGCTTCTCGGGATCGAGCCCCGTCGCGATCGCGGGTCCGAAGACGCCGAAGCCGTCGAAGCTCTTGGCCCGCGTCCATTGCTGGAACGAAGGATCCTTGTTGAGGAGATCGAAGGCCGTCACGTCGTTCACGCAGGTGTAGCCGAAGATGTGGCCCGGCGCGTCCGCCTCCGAGACCTCCTTGCAGCGCCTGCCGATGACGATGCCCAGCTCGCCCTCGAAGATCACCCGGCCGCCATAGGACTTGGGCCGGGGTATCGGCACGCCCGCGGGATGATAGGCGGACGCCCCCTTGAGGAAGTAAAGCGGCTCCTCGGGCGTCTTGAGGTTCATCTTGGCGGCAAGGCCGCGGGAATTGTTCCACAGGCAGACCATCTTGCCCGGCTCGCAGGGTGTTGAGAGCTTGACGGCGGCGAGGGAGAGCGTGCGCCCGCTCGGCCGCGCGCCCGCGAACATATCGCCCTCGTGGACGGCGATGCTGTCGCCCTCGAGCGTGCCGAAGCCGAGGAGGCCCGCCTCCTCGAAGCGCACCCAGCGTGCCATGGCTCCCTCCCTTGTTCGGAC
>DASPPM010000011.1:0-2647 GCA_035625535.1 Alphaproteobacteria bacterium | reverse complement strand
CGGGAGGAGCTGAAGCACATCGGCCGGAACGCCGGCCTGATGGAAAAGCTCGACCGCGCGCGCGGCGATGAGCGGGGTCTGCTCCGCCGGCTTGGCGACGACGGCATTGCCCGCGGCGAGCGCCGCCGCGATCTGGCCGGTGAAGATGGCGAGCGGGAAATTCCACGGGCTGATGCAGACGAAGACGCCGTGGCCGTGTAGCGAGAGCTCGTTTCGCTCGCCGGTCGGGCCCGGCAAGGGATGCGGAAGCGCGAACTCGAGCCGCGCGCGGTGCGCGTAGTAGCGGCAGAAATCGGCGGCCTCGCGCACCTCTGCGACGGCGTCGGGAATCGTCTTCCCGGCCACGCGCACGGCAAGCGCCATGAGCTCGGCCATGTGCCGCTCGTAGAGCTCGGCCACGCGCTCGAGCAAGGCCGCACGCTCGCCCGCCGGCGTGTCGTCCCACAAGGGGAAGCTCGCACGCGCCCGCGCGAGCGCGTCCTCGATGTCCGCCCCTTCCGCCTCGCGCACGTGGCCGACGTTGCGGCGCCGGTCGGCCGGATCCTGCACGGCCCGGCCTTGGCCCCGGCGCTTGACGCCGCCGATGAGGGGAGCCGACTGCCAGCCCGGCGCCGCCGCGCGCGCCATCGCGTCCGCCAAGGGCGCGAGCACGCTCGCATCGGAGAGGTCGGGACCCGCCGAGTTGAGCCGCTCCGGAAGATAGAGCGCGCGCGGGAGCGGGATATGCGGATGGGGCTTTTGAGCGAGCTTGCGCAGGCGTGTCGCCGGATCGGCGACGATCTCGTCGATCGGCGCGGCCTCGTCCACGATGCGGTTCACGAAGGAGGTGTTGGCGCCATTCTCGAGCAGGCGGCGCACGAGATAAGGCAGCAGATCCTCGTGGCTGCCCACGGGCGCATAGATGCGGCACGGAAGGTTGAGCCCGCCCGTGCCCACCACCTGCTCGTAAAGCGCCTCGCCCATGCCGTGGAGGCGCTGGAACTCGAAATCGCGATCGTTGCCGGCGAACTCGAGGACGGCCGCAAGCGTGTGCGCATTGTGCGTGGCGAACTGGGGATAGAAGGCGTGCCTGTCGGCGAGGAGACGCCGCGCCGCCGCGAGATAGGAGACGTCGGTCGCGACCTTGCGCGTGAACACGGGATAGCCGTCGAGCCCGCGCTCCTGGGCGCGCTTGATCTCGCTGTCCCAATAGGCGCCCTTGACGAGGCGCACCATGAGCCGGCGCTTGGCCCCGCGCGCAAGCGCTGCGAGCCAGTCGATGACGGCGAGCGTGCGCTTCTGATAGGCCTGCACGGCGAGCCCCAGCCCGTCCCAGCCGGCGAGGCTCGCCTCGCGCGCCAGCGCCGCGAAGACCTCGAGCGAAAGCTCGAGCCGGTCCATTTCCTCGGCGTCGATGGTCATGCCGATGCCGACCGCGCGCGCGTGGCGCGCGAGCGCGAGCACGCGCGGGACGAGCTCGCCCAGCACGCGCTCGCGCTGTGCCAGCTCATAGCGCGGATGGAGGGCTGAGAGCTTGACCGAGATGCCGGGTGCCGCGATCGGGCCGCGGCCGGCGGCGGCCTGGCCAAGCGCCGCGATCGCGCGCTCGTAGGACTCGAGATAGCGCTCCGCATCGCGCGCCGTGCGCGCCGCCTCGCCCAGCATGTCGTAGGAATGGCGGTAGCCGAGCCCCTCCTCCGCTTTCGCGCGCTCGAGCGCCTCCTCTATGGTGCGGCCCATGACGAACTGGCCGCCCAGGATGCGCATCGCCTGCACCATGGCCTGGCGGATGAGGGGCTCCCCGCTCCGCGCCACGAGCCGTCCGAAGATGGCGCCGAGCTCGCGCTCGCGATGATCGGCGAGCCGGACGACGCGCCCCGTGAGCATGAGGGCCCAGGTCGAGGCGTTCACGAAGATCGACTCGCTCTTGCCGAGGTGGCGCTCCCAATCGGCGATGCGCAGCTTGTCGTGGATGAGCCGGTCCGCCGTCTCGGCGTCGGGAATGCGCAGGAGCGCCTCGGCAAGGCACATGAGCACCACGCCCTCCTGGCTCGAGAGCGCGTACTCGTGAAGGAAGGCGTCGAGCCCGCCCCGCCCCACGCGCCGGCGCCGCACCTCGGCGACGAGCACCCGCGCCCGCGCCGCGATGCGGTCGAGCGCGTCGGCCGGCAGCTCGAGCTCGGCCAAGAGGCGCTCGTCCACCGCGGTCTCGTCGGCCCGGTAATTCGCCGCGAGCGCCGCCCAAAGCGGGTCGCCGCTTGCGGGCGGCTCGCGGAAGATCATCGGCGGCGGAGTGAGGTCGTTGGGCATGGCTATTTCCCGGTGTGTAGGCCCCATCTATACTCCGGGCCAGCTCCGAGGCAAACGCTCGTTGATGCACAGATCTTTGCAAAGGCACCGATCGCGTTAAGCCCCTCGCCCGCCAAAGCGGGAGAGGGAAGGCATTCTGTCGATTACCATCGAGGTTGAGTGCGATGCGCGACCTTCCGCCGATCCACCCGGGCGAGCAGCTGCGCGAGGAGTTTATGAAGCCGCTTCGGATCAGCGCCTATCGGTTGGCAAAGGACATCGGGGTGCCGGTTACCCGCATCCAGGACATCATCGCCGAGCGTCGCGCCATCACTGGCGACACGGCGCTGCGGCTCGCGCGGTACTTCGACACCACGCC
>DASPPM010000010.1:0-11068 GCA_035625535.1 Alphaproteobacteria bacterium | reverse complement strand
CGGTCACCACGTAGAAATGCTCGCAGGCCTGGAGCGGGATGTTGACCCCGCAGCTGCGGCCGAGGGCGCGCGACCACATGCCGATCGCGATCACCACATGCTCGGCCTTGATCTCGCCGCGCTCCGTGACGACGCCGGCGGCGCGGCCGCGCTCGCTGCGGATGGCATCCACCTTCGTCTCCTCGAAGACCTGCGCACCCCGCATCGCCGCCCCCTTGGCGAGGGCGACCGTGGTGTCGACCGGGTTGGTCTGGCCGTCCTTGGGGAGGAACACGCCGCCCACCACGTCGCCCACCTCGAGGAGCGGCCAATGGCGTTTGATCTCGCCCGGCCCGATCTCGTGGACCTCGAGCCCGAAGGTCTTGGCCATGGAGGCGCCACGCAGGAGCTCCTCGAAGCGCGCCTCCGTGGTCGCGATCGCGATGCTGCCGCGCTGCTTCCAGCCCGTCGCCTGTCCGGTCTCCTCCTCGAGGCCGGCATAGAGGCCGGCGGTATATTGCGCGAGCCGCGTCATGTTGAGGGTAGCGCGCAGCTGGCCGATCAGTCCCGCCGCGTGCCAGGTGGTGCCGCTCGTGAGCTTCTTGCGCTCGAGCAGCACGACCTCCTTCCAGCCGAGCTTGGTCAGATGATAGGCGATCGAGCAGCCGACGACCCCGCCGCCGATGACGACGACGCGGGCATGAGTGGGAAGCTGCTTCGGCACCGGCGTCACCTCCTTGCTGTCTCGCTTATGCTAGGGGACACCGCGTCCAATCGGAACGGAAAATCGGACTAGAGCGGAATCCATTTCGGTGGAAGCAGCCCCCTCACCCTACCCTCTCCCCCTTTGAGGGGGAGAGGGTTGCGCAGCCTTAGCGAGCGTAGCGAGCTTAGGCAAAGCTGGGTGAGGGGGCGCACCAAGTGCCTGCCCCGGCGTACGCCGGGGTTCGCTCCGCTCGCAATGACGGTCGTCTCCGTATGAGACGAATTTCTGGACCAGCGCCTAAAGGCCGCGTCCCTCTTCCACCTCGGCGATCGCCGCCTCGATGATGTCGAGTGCCGCCTCCATCTCGGCAGCACTCACGGTGAGCGGCGGCGTCAAGGTCAGCACGTTGCCCATCGTGGTCTTGAAGCTCAAGCCGCGCTCGAGGCAGGCGTAGAGCACCGCCTCGGCCGCCTCCGCGGCGGGCGCCTGACTGTCGCGGTCCTCGACGAGCTCGACGCCGAGCAAGAGGCCGCTTCCGCGCACGTCGCCGATGAGACGATGCCGGTCCATCATGTCGGCCATGCGCTCGAGTGCGCGCGCCCCCACGCGCGCCGCGTTCTCGACAAGGCCCTCCTCCTCGATGATCGCGATGGTGGCGAGGGCCGCGCGCGCCAGCACCGGGTTCTTCTCGTGCGTGTAATGGCCGAAGGCGTATTTGCCGCCGACGTCGAGCTCGGGGCGCGTCACGGTCGCGGCGAGCGGCAGGATGCCGCCGCCGAGCGCCTTGCCGAGCACGAGGATGTCTGGCGCGATCCCGTCATGCTCGCAGGCGAACATCCTGCCCGTCTTGCCGAGCCCCGTCGGAATCTCGTCGAAGATGAGGAGCGTGCCGTGGCGGTCGCAGGCCTCCCGCACGCTCTTCCAGAAGCCGGGGGGCGGCAGATAGGGCACGGCGCGGATCGGCTCGGCGATCACGGCGGCGATGTCGCCCTCCTTCTCGAGCACGTAACGCACCATGCCGGCGAAGACGGTGCGGCAGCTCTCGTTGTGGAGTGCCCGGCTGGTATGGCCGGGGCCGAAGGGATTGCGGAAGCAATTGTAGGGCGGAACATGCGTGGCCCCCGGCAAGAGCGGACCGATGGCGCCCGAGCGAAAGAGCTCCTCGCCGCCCACGCTCGCCGCGGCGAAGCCGGCGCCGTGGAAGGAGTCCCAGAAGGAGAGCGTCTTGTGTCGCCCGGTGGCCGCGCGCGCGATCTTGAGCGCGATCTCGATCGCCTCCGACCCGCCGGGTGCCAGGAGCACCTTTGAGAGCGCGCCCGGTGCCAACTCGGCCAGCTTGCGCGCGAGCTCGACCGCCGCCTCGCAAGTGAAGCGGCGGGGTGCGAAGGGCAGCTCGTCCATCTGCCGCCTGATCGCCTCCTTGAGCCTTGGATGGCCATAGCCGATGTGATGGACGTTGTTGCCGTGGAAATCCATGTAGCGCCGGCCGGCAACGTCCTCGATCCAGATGCCTTCCGCCTTGCGGATGGCATCGAGGCAAGGGGTCGAGATCGACTGGTGGAGGAAATAGCGCGCGTCCTCGTCGAGGAGTGCCCGGGTCGCGGCGTCGAGATTGCGCGCGGCCCAACGCGCGCGGCGCGGCGAGAGGTTGACGTCGCTTTCCGAAGGTCTCGGGCTCTCGCAAGGCTTGACGCTTTGCGAAGGCTTGGACGATTTGCGCCCGGAGCGCTCGATCCCTTTCATGCGGCAGCCCGTGCTATGCGCGCCGCTTCTCGACCCCGGCAGCGGCAGGCGCGCCATTCGCGACCCCCATCTCCCGGAGCGCCGCGCGGATGACGTCGAGCACGCCCCTCATCTCCTCGAGCCCCACTCGGCCGATGCAGCCGATGCGGAAGCTGTCGGCGAGGGTGAGCCTGCCGGGATAGATGACGTAGCCCGCCTCACCCAAACGGTCATAGAAGGCCTCGAAGCGGAACTTTGCATCGGCCGGCATCCTGACGGTGACGATATTGGGCGCCTGGATGCGGTCGTCGAGCAGGGTCTCGAAGCCGAGCGCGCGCAGGCCCGCCACCAGCACGCGGCAATTCTCGCGATAGCGCCGGCCGCGGCCTTCGACTCCGCCCTCGGCCTCGAACTCGTCGAGGGCCCGATCGAGGGCGAGAATGGCGTGGACCGGCGGGGTAAAGCGCCACTGGCCGTTCGCCTCCATCGCGGTCCACTGGTCATGGAGGTCGAGACTCAAGGAGGGGGCATTGCCCTTGGCGCGCTCGAGTGCCTCGCGGCGCGCGATGCAGAAGCCAAGGCCGGGAACTCCCTCGAGGCATTTGTTGCTCGAGGCGACGACCGCATCGAAGGGGGTCTCTCTCGCATCGAGCGGGATGGCGCCGAACGAGCTCATGGCGTCGATGAGGAGGCTGCGGCCGTGGCGCGCCGTAACCTCGGCCACGTCCTCGAGCGGGTTGAGCACGCCGGAAGTGGTTTCCGTGTGCACCACGGCGACATGCGTGATGTCGGGGTCGGCCGTGAGGCGGCGCTCGAGCGCGCGCGGGTCGACCGGGGTATCCTCGGGCGTCTCGAGCACGGCATGGGCGAGGCCGAAATAGGAGCAGATACGCACCATGCGCTTGCCGTAGGCGCCGTTCACGAGGATGAGGAGCCTGCCGTCGATCGGCACCAAGGTACCGATCATCGCCTCGACCACGAAGGTGCCGCTGCCCTGGAGTGGCACGCACACATGCGTCTCTTGCCCGGCAACGATGGCAAGCAGCCGCTCGCGCACGCGCCTGTTGAGCACGATGAATTGACGGTCGCGCGAGCCCAGGTCGTGCAGCATCGCCTCTTTGACCGCGGGCGAGGTGGTAAGCGGTCCCGGCGTCAGGAGCCAGGGATCGCCGCTCGGCGAGAGCGCGCGAGCGGGACGGCGGGCGATCGAGGGGGAGGTGCTCATGGCGCGCTTCCTTCGCGGCCTGGCTGCAGGGAGGGCCGCCTCTTGTCCTTTATGCGGCGCCCGGGTAGCATAAAACAAATCGATAAAAGCTATGTGACGGATTGGGCATGTCGATAAATCACGCCCAGCTGCGCGCCTTCCACGCCGTCGCGAGCGAGGGCAGCTTCACGCGTGCCGCCGCGGCGTTGCGCGTGACCCAGCCGACCATCTCGGCTGAGGTCAAGGAGCTCGAGGACGCGTACGGCGTCAAGCTCTTCGAGCGGATCGGGCGCGGCGTCGAGATCACCGAGCTCGGCAAGGCGCTCCACGAGATCACCCGCCGGCAGTTCGGCGTCGAGACGGAGGCCGAGCAGCTGCTGCTCTCCGCGCGCGGCCTCGTCCGCGGTCAGCTTCGCCTCGCCGCGGACGCGCCCTATCATGTCATCCCGCTCTTGAGCGCCTTCACCCGCCGCTACCCCGGCATCAAGCTGACCCTCGCCTTCGGCAATTCGCACGAGGTGCTCGCGGGCCTGCTCGAGCGCAGGAGCGACGTCGCGGTACTCGCCGATCTGGCACTTGAGGAGCGCCTTCATGCCGTCCCCTTCCGGCGCGACCGCCTCATGCTCTTCGTCGAGCGCAACCATCCCTGGGCCGCGCGCAAAAGCGTCAGGCTGGCCGAGCTCGAGGGCCAGCGCCTGGTCTTGCGCGAGCCCGGCTCGATCACGCGCGCGCGCTTCGAGGACGCGATCGCCGACGCCGGCGTCAAGCTCGGGCAGACGCTCGAGATCGGCAGCCGCGAGGCCGTGCGCGAGGCGGTCGCCGCGGGGCTCGGTCTCGGCGTCGTCTTCGCGAGCGAGTTCGGCCATGACGACCGCCTCCACCCGATCGCCATCCGCGACATCAAGATCGAGAGCACGGAGTTCGCCGTCTGCCTCAAGGAGCGCCTCGCGGTGCGCGTGGTGCGCGCCTTCTTCGATCTGCTTTTGGAGAAAGCCATGCCGGGAACGGCGTCGAGGGCAGGGGAGCGCCGGTGACGCGTCATCCACATCATCACGGCGAGCCGCATCGCGGGCGGGATGGAGGCCTTTCTCGTCCGCCTCGACGGGCTCAAGGGCTTCGACATCGCACTCCGAGCTCCCGACGTTTAGACGGGATCAGATATCGAGGGCATCGCTTAAGTGGGGTGCTTCAGGCGTCCGCTTTAGTTTCTCATTGAACGCGGCCTCGTTCTCGCTTGCGTGAGGCTCAATGCGCTGCGAGCTGAGCGCAATTCCCCGTCACGTTGCCTGCGGCGAGAGCTTTGGCAAGAACCTCCGCGAGCGTGGTGTAGCCGTAGCGGTTGAAGTGGTCCCAATCGAGCGGGCCGTGCAATTGCTCTTTCGCGCTCGCGGCGCGCATGGCAACGCGCGTATCGAGGAACCCCACGCCCACACGTGCCGCCTCGCCCTCAATCAGGCGACAGATCTCGTCGCTGCGCGCCGGCATTGCCTTAGCGTCGCGGATGATTTGGTATCTGGGTGCATTATAGGGCTGGACGGCGACGGATACCTTGTCCGACACGACGTCGTAGGCGCTCAGCACGGCGGGAATGTATACGACCGTGATCGGCACGCCGGGAAAATAGTCGCGGAGAAAGGCCAGGGTCGCGCGAAACACCTCGACGCCGGCCGCAGTTTGCTCCGGCGTAAGGTCGAGGTCGGGGCCTTGCAGACCGTCGGGGAGCGCGACCGCACGGTCGCCGATTCGCGCGGCGGTCACCGTGCCAGGCAGCGCTGGGTGGAAGCGCGGCGTGGGGGGATTTTCACCCAAGAGCTGATGCCAGTCGTAGCGCAGGAGGTTGAGCGCGAAGTCCATGAGGAAGGCGTTCTTCCATGGATACCATCCGTGGCGAACGCGTGCGCTTTCCTCTGCCGCCACCTCGCGCACAAAGGTGGCGATGTCCTTTTCGCTCGGACGGCCGTTCGTGCGGCGGAGAAGCTCGCTGATCTCGTGGAAATTGCGGCTCAAGTAGGCGGCCTCATAGAAGTAGGCAAATATCTGCTTCGGCGGGTCGAGATGGAAAGCGCTGCCGATGTTGATGCCCTCGAAGGTCTTGACCGGTTCCCTGACCATATTCTGCAATTGTCCGGTGCCCACCGCGCCGAAGGTGACGACATCGCGGCCCGTCAGATGGTGCAGCACGTGCGTCGCCTGGAAGTCGGGATTGCCGTGATCGCCGACCCCGATGAGCCAGTCACCGGCGCCGGCGGCATAAGAATCGCCGAAAACCGCGATGTAGTCGTGGGGAATCGGGCCTTCCTTCGAGCTTTGCCCGAAGATCTTCACCTTCCCGAGCTGCTGATTCAATCGCAGCGGAACCCGGTCGATGAAGCGATGGAAAAGGCCGAAATCGAGCACGACATATCCCACCAGTAGGGATGCCGCAACCAGGCCGGCATTGATCAACCGCTCGCGCATGGTCTAGCCGCTCTTGAGGAGAGGAGACGAGGGGTAGGGCGCGCTTCGAGCCGCGTTTAGCTCTGCCCTTGAGCCTCCGTCATTCGGGCGAAGCGCTTGGCTCTCCGGTTCCGCCTTCGCCGCAAGCGCCGATCCAGCCGCCCCGGCGGGCCGATGACACGCCACAGCGCATCCTCCCACGCGTTGCGCAGCCTCTCGCCAGCCCACTTCTGGACGCCTTGGCGTCCGAGATCGGGCGGCAGGAAGTTGCGCGCGACTTCCGCATAGGTGGTATCGGCATGGCGGATATAGGCGGGGGTCAGGCGTCCCGCGTGGAACGTAATGGGTCCCCGAAGATTGGCGTTCCACCAGCGATGGCTCCACAGGTGGATGCTGTAGATGCCGGCGAGGTCGGCCACCCGGCGCATGAAGATGTCGCATAAACCGGGCGCATTGTAGTCGAAGTAAAAGAACGATCTCTCCGGCTCAACGTGAATCCAATCTGGATGCTCGCGGCTGAGCCGGTAGGGGGCCAGGCAGGAATGGGCATTCCAGGTCCCGTCGAAGGTCTCCTTGAGCCGCGCGAGCCACTCCCGGGCGAAGGGCGCGCCCGGCTCCCCCATCATCCAGGCATTGCATAGGGACCCTCCCGCTTCCCTGCTTGCCGCGTCGCCGAGGTCCGTTTTCTCCTTGCCCATCACGAACGAGCGCTCGAAGAAGGGCGCTGGGACGGGAGAGACGAACAGCGTGTCCATGTCTGCGTAGATGCCGCCATGCTCCTCGATGATCTTGAGCCGCGCCACATCGGTGATATGGGCGTAACGCAAGCGCTCGATCGCGGGGTCCTTGTAGCGGAACGAGGCAATGAACGAGTCAGGCTCGATGTGGCGAATCTGAAGCGCGGGGCGGATGCGCTCCCAATATTCGCCCCAAGGCTCGTGCTGGCAGTGGAAGAACACCGCATCCGGCCGGTTCACGCCGATGCAGGAGGCGAGGCAGATGTAATGCATAAGGTGAAACGGCTCCGTTTGCGGCTGGAAGCCGAAGACGAAATGGAAGACGTTCGGCACGCGCGTCATTAAGCTCGCCTCAGAAAAACGGAAAGCTCAACAAGCTGAGATTTCCGGACGAATTAAGCTTGCCCGCAACGATATGCCAAATCAACCTAATGGGCCAAGTACATTGACCGTGCCGACGAGGTGATCGAGTAAGGGCGGTTCGCCGAATGTCTCTTAATTTGGGTCAAGGGCAGCCAATGGGGGAGGTCAGCGTCAAGTCAGCTGCACCCCGGTGGGGCGACATTGCGTCGGCTCAATTGATGACCCCTTGCGTGCAAGGCGGAGACATCGGTCCTGCCTTTGACTATCCCTCCATCCTGTTGACGGTCCACCCGCACGGCCGTGACCGGATGCTGAAAACTGCGCAAAGGCGAGGTAGGCCATAGGCCGCAGGATGCGTGCCTGGCGAGGAAGGCCACCTCGCCCATTGTGAGCCGCGGCATCCTTGCAACGAGAGGCGTCGCTCTCAGCTACTCGGGACGAATCGCGCGAGTCGGGACCGAGTCCCGTCTCCTTGTCGTGACCGCCTAGGAAGGTACCTCCCGTTTCCCCTCATTCCGCATTCTCCGGACGATTAAAGCGCTCCGGTGACTCTGGGAGGCAAACAGAAAGCGAACGCCGGTTATTGGCGACGACGGCGTATACCCACATAGGCCGCTACCGACCGCTTATCTCTCGAATGTGCCATGGGGGGGAAGGTGGCCGAAGCGAAAGCTTAGAAGCTCGGCCTTGGCCATGCCGAGACAAGCGTCGAAGGCAGGGGAGCGCCGGTGACGCGCGTCATCCACGTCATCACGGCGAGCCGGATCGCGGGCGGCATGGAGGCCTTTCTCGCCCGCTTGGCGCCGGCCCTTGGCCGCAGCGGCCTCGAGCAGATCGTCATCGCGCGGCCGGGCGGCGATCTGAGCGCGCATCTCCGCGCCCAAGGGGTGGAGACACTCACCTATTCGCTCTTTAAGCGCCGCCCGCTCTCCGCTTGGGGCGTGCGCAGGACCTTCCGCCGGTTCGCTCCCGACGTGGCGTTGAGCTGGCTGCCCCGCGCCGCACAACAGGTGCCGCCGGGGCCGTGGGTCCATGTGGCGCAGGTCGGCTGGTACCGCGGGCTCGACTGCTACGAGCGGGCCGCACGCATGGTGATGCCGACGCCCGACATGAAACGCCATTTCACCGAGCAGGGCTTCGCCGGCGAGATCACCGTGCTGCCGCACTTCGCAGCACCCGAGCAGGTGCTGCCCGTCGAGCGGCGTCATTTCGACACGCCGGAGGACGCACCGCTCGTCCTCGCCCTCGGCCGCTTCGACCGGCTCAAGGGCTTCGACATCGCGCTCCGCGCGCTCGCCCGCTTGCCGCGTGTCTATTTCTGGCTCGCGGGCGAAGGCGAGGAGGAGGCACGGCTCCGTGCGCTCGCGGCCGAGCTCGACCTCGCCGCGCGCGTGCGCTTCCTCGGCTGGCGGCGCGACGTAGCGGCCCTCCTCGGCCAGGCGAGCGTCGTCATCGTGCCCTCGCGCATCGAGCCGCTCGGCCTCGTGATGCTCGAGGCTTGGGCCGCAGGCGTGCCCGTCGTGGCCGCGGATTCGCCCGGGCCGCGCTACGCCATCGAGGCGGAGACGAGCGGGCTCCTGGTTCCGGTCGAAGATCCGGCAGCGCTTGCGAGTGCGATCCGGCGCGTGCTCGACGACGCTGCCCTCGCGCGCCGACTTGTGGAGGGGGGCAAACGCCGGCTTGAGGAGCGCTTCAGCGAAGCAGGCACGGTCGCGACCTACCGCGAATATTTCGAGCGTGTGGCGCGCAAGGGACGCTGACGCGTCACTCGCCGAGCCCCCGATATTGGCGGTCTCTTTAGGGCCGCTCGCCGCGGCGGATACGCGCCTCGATGTCGTCGATGCACGGCATCATCTCGGCGATCGTGTCGACCGTATAGTGCGCGCCGGCCTGGGCCATGCGGCGATGGGCGCGCGCCCGCTTCTCCTCCTTCTCGGCCTTGGAGAGCCTCTTCCACGCCTTGAGCGAGAGCCCGACCTCGTTGCCCGAGACCGCGAGCCCGATCGTCCACATGCCGGCGTTGAGCCCCTCCTCCACGCCGGGCACGGTGTCGTCGACCTTGACGCAGGCCTCGACCGTGGTGACGCCCAGGTTCATCACGTTCTGAAGACACATGTAGGGGTAAGGCCGTCCCGCCGGCACCTCGCTCGCGCAAACGGTGGAGTCCGGCTTGTAGCCCTGGCGCGCCGCGTCCCTGAGATTGATCTTCATCATCTCCGTCATATAGCCCGTCGTCGAGCCGATCTTGATGCCGCGCTTCCTGAGCTCCGCCACGGCCTCGAGCGTGCCCGGGATGAGCTCGGAATAATCGGAGAGGCACTTGAGCTGGAGCGGCACGAACTCCTTGAACATGCGGTTCACGTCCGCCTCGTTGGGCAGGCGTCCGTGACGCGCCTGCCAGCGCGCGCGCACCGAATCGAGCTCGGTGATGCGCTGGATGTGGACGCGCTTGTGAGCACCCATGGGCGCGCGCGCCTCCACCATGTCGATCGGCACGCCCTGGCGTTTGAACACCTCGACGAATACCACCGCGGGGGCGATGCAGCCGAAGTCCATGGTGGTGCCGGCCCAGTCCAAAAGGACGGCCTCGAGCGGCCCCCGGTAGGTGCGGCGATAGCTGAAATTCATGGCTCCCTCTCCCTTGGCTCCCGTGGCTCGCCCCGTCGGCCGTCGTCCTTGGCGACGCGCGGCACCTCCTCCGGGCGCCATATGGAGCGGCGGCGTTCCATAAAGCAAATCGATAATGCCTATGGCCCGAATAGGATGGGGCTCTCGGTTACGCGGCCCGCGCGCTGCCGCCCGCCTTGCGCGGCGGCCGTCGCGCGGACTCTCGCCCGCACAAACCCTCCTCGTCGGAGAGGGAGGACCTTATTGCCGATGCCTGAGGCTAACCGGCCCCGGTGATGCGCTTGAAGCGCTCGTCCCACTCCTTGCGGTGTTGCGCGATGAAGGCCTGGTCGAGCTCGACCAGGCGGTTGAGCTCATCGGTGGTAAAGCGCACGCTTGCTTGCAGCTCGGGTGTCAACTGGCCAAGCGCGTTGCTGTTCGTCCCGGCATAGTAGAAGGCCCGCGTGAAGAAGGCCTGGTTTTTGGCATCGAGCGTCTCATCGAGATAGAGCTCGGCCCATTCCTTGTTCTTCGTGCCCTTGGCGATACCAGTGCCCCACGAGATCGAGATGGCACCCTCCTTGGGGTAGACCCATTTGACCGGGGCCCCCATGGCCTGCGCCCTATGCGCATCCGATTCTTGAAGGATGGCGACGACGGCCTTGCCGTCCTTCAGCGCCGTCATGCGGGAGTAGGAGTCCTTTGTCCATATGGGCTGCTGCTGGACCAGCTTCTGCAGCATGGCAAAGCCCGCCTCGGCGTCCTTCGGGTCCTTGCCCGCGGCAAGCGCTGCGATCGGGATCATGTCGGCCCCGATGTTCTCCAACATGTCCGGCAGCGCGATCCGACCCTTGAATTCCGGGCGCCACAGGTCGGCGAACGCGGTCGGCGGGCTCTTCACGCGCTCGGTGTTGTAGACGAGGCCGATGGCGGTGAAGCTCTGCGCCACCCAATGGCTGTGAATGAAGCGCGGATAGACTCCCTTGAGGTTCTTGAGCCGCGGCGAGTTCCTGTCGATCGGCTCGACCACGTCCGCCATCACCGCATAGGGCCACACCTCGTCGTAGAGCTGGACGATGTCGTAGACCTGGTTGGCGAGATTGGCCTTGAGCTTGTCGATGCGCTCATAGGCGATCGCGGTGGCCTCCACGGCCACGGCGATCCCGCTTTGCCTGGTGAAGGAGGCGTCCACGCCCTCCTTGAGCGCACCAGACCACGGCCCGCCCCAGGTCAGCACCTTGAGCTGCTGCGGCTTGCCGGCGGCCCACGCGTCCTCTGCCAGGCCGAGGCCGGCCGAGCCCGCGAGCGCCAGCG
>DASPPM010000009.1:0-8049 GCA_035625535.1 Alphaproteobacteria bacterium | reverse complement strand
GCGAGCGGCGCGCTGGTGCCGGGCCAGCGCCTGCCGGGCGAGCGCGAGCTTGCCGTGCGCATGGGGGTGAGCCGCGTCTCGGTCCGCGCGGCGCTGCAAAAGCTCAAGGCCCAGGGTCTGTTGAGTGCCGTCCAGGGCGGCGGCACCCGGGTCGAATCCTCGGCGATCGAGCTCGATCGGCCGCTCACCGAGCTCCTGCGCACGAGCCGCGAGAACCTGCACGATCTCGCCGAGATCCGCGCCATCCTCGAGGTATGGGCCGCGCGCCGCGCGGGCGAGCGTGCCGATCACGAGGACATTGCCCGGCTCGAGGCGCTGGTGGCGACGATCGACGATGCGCGACGCGGCCAGCTCTACAAGGCGGAGGACGACGTGCGCCTCCACATGGCGATCGCGCGGGCCAGCCACAGCGCGGTCTACATCCATATTTTGACGGTGATCCGCGACATCCTCACGGCGATGCTCGAATTCCATCGCTACGAGCTGTTCGCGCGACCGGAGGACGATCTCGCCCTCAATGCCCAGCACCGCGCCATCGTGGAGGCCATCCGCAGCCACAATCCCGAAGGGGCGGCGCAGGCGATGCGCCGGCACCTCGCCTGGGTGCTCGACCACTACAACACCGCACGGCAGCGGCGCGGTTAGTGCATGTTTCATTGATATGGAATCAATATCCTATCACCGTCATTCCCGCGAAAGCGGGAATCCATGGACCCCCGCTTTCGCGGGGGTGACGACGGTGCTTCCAAATCAACGGAGCGTGCTCTAGTGGTTCAGCCGGCGCTCGCCGAGCGGGCTCCTCGGGAAGGCGGTTTCCGTGCCCAAGGCGCGCATTTTTCACTATAAGGGATGCGGATCGACGGGGTACGTCCAATATCCTCCCAGCAAGAAGGAAGGCCACGACCATGCCCAAGCTCGCCGCCAATCTCAGCATGATGTTCAACGAGGTCGCCTTCCTCGAGCGCTTCGAGGCCGCGGCCAAGGCGGGCTTCAAGGCCGTCGAGTATCTCTTTCCCTACGCCTATCCCAAGGATGCGCTCGCCGAGCGGCTCGCGGCCCACGGCCTTAGCCAAGCGCTCTTCAACCTGCCGCCGGGCGACTGGGAGGCGGGCGAGCGGGGTACGGCGATCCTGCCCAACCGGGTGAACGAGTTCCGCGACGGTCTCGCGCGCGCGATCGAGTACGCGAAGGCGCTTGATTGCGCGCGCATCCACGTCATGGCCGGCGTGGTGCCCTCGGGCGTCCATCCGGCGCGGCTCAGGGAGGTCTATGTCGAGAACCTCAAGTTCGCGGCCGCGGAAGCCGCGAAAGAGGACCTCACCGTGCTGATCGAGCCGATCAACACGCGCGATATTCCGCGCTATTACCTCTGCACCTCGACCCAGGCGCTCGCCGTCATCGGCGCCGTGGGGGCGGAAAACCTCAAGCTGCAGTACGACGTCTATCATGCCCAGATCATGGAGGGCGATCTCGCCCCCTCCCTCGAGCGTAATCTCGACGCGATCGGCCATATCCAGATCGCCGACACGCCCGGCCGTCACGAGCCCGGCACGGGCGAGATCAATTACCAGTTTTTGCTCGGTTTCATCGACAAGCTGGGCTATGAGGGCTGGGTCGGCTGCGAGTACCGGCCGGCCGGCGACACGCTCGCGGGGCTCGGCTGGGCCAAGCCCTTCCTCGGCGCGCGCTGAAAATCCTCGGACGAAGGAACGGGAGGAGAGATCATGACCCAAGTGGGGTTCATCGGGCTCGGCATCATGGGGCGGCCGATGGCCGGCCATCTCATGAAAGCCGGGCACAAGCTTGCCACCGTCAAGCACAAGAAAGCCTTGCCCGAGGAGATCGTCGGCGCCGGCGCCGTCGTCTGCGCCTCCGCCAAGGAAGTCGCCGAGAAGAGCGAGGCGATCATCCTCATGGTGCCCGACACGCCGGACGTGGAGGCGGTGCTGTTCGGCGCGGGCGGTATTGAGCAGGGCCTCGCCAAGGGCAAGCTCGTCATCGACATGAGCTCGATCTCGCCGACCGCCACGCGCGCCTTCGCCAAGCGCATCAACGACAAGGGCTGCGACTATCTCGACGCCCCCGTCTCGGGCGGGGAGGTCGGCGCCAAGGGAGCCGCCCTCACCATCATGGTCGGCGGGCCGGAGCGCGCCTTCGCGCGCGCGAAGCCGCTCTTCGAGCTCATGGGCAAGTCGATCACGCTTATCGGCACCAACAACGGCGACGGGCAGGTCTGCAAGGTGGCGAACCAGATCGTGGTGGCGCTCACCATCGAGGCGGTCGCCGAGGCGCTCGTTTTCGCCGCCAAGGCGGGTGCGGATCCCGCGAAGGTGCGCCAGGCGCTCATGGGCGGGTTCGCCGGCTCGCGCATCCTCGAGGTGCACGGCCAGCGCATGATCGAGCGCACCTTCAAGCCGGGCTTCCGCATCGAGCTGCACCAGAAGGATCTCGGCCTGGCGCTTTCCGCCGCCCGCGAGCTTGGGCTGAGCCTGCCCAACACCGCAACCGCGCAGGAGCTCTTCAATGCCTGCGCCGCGATGGGGGGGAGAGGCTGGGACCATTCAGGGATGGTGCAGGCACTCGAGCGTCTCGCAGGACATGAGGTGGCGAAGAAGGGGTGAAGCGGAGATGGGCGGCTCGGTGCTTTTATGACCGCACCTGCGCATGACCCGCGCGCCTTCTTGCGCAGCCTGTTCGACGCCGCGGTCGCGGCGGCCCAGCCCGCAACCGCGCTTCCCCCTCACCTTCCCGCCCCGCCCCGCGGGCGCACGGTGGTGGTGGGCGCCGGCAAGGCTGCCGCTGCGATGGCGCGCGCGGTCGAGGCCCATTGGCCGGCACCGCTCGAGGGCCTCGTCGTCACCCGCTACGGCCAGAAGCTGCCGACGCGCTTCATCGAGGTCGCCGAATCCTCGCACCCGGTGCCCGACGCCGCGGGCGAATCCGCGGCGCGGCGCATGCTCGAGCGCGTGCGCGATCTCGGCCCCGACGATCTCGTGCTTTGCCTCATCTCGGGCGGCGCCTCGGCCCTCCTGAGCCTGCCCGCACCCGGTTTGACGCTGGCCGACAAGCAGGAGGTCAACCGCGCCCTTCTGCGCTCGGGCGCCTCCATCCACGAGATGAACTGCGTGCGCAAGCATCTCTCAGCCATCAAGGGCGGCCGGCTGGGGGCGGCCTGCGGCGATGCGGCGCTTGTGACGCTTGCCATCTCCGACGTGCCGGGCGACGAGCCGAGCGTCATCGGCTCGGGCCCGACGGTGCCCGATCCGACGAGCTTCGCGGACGCGCGCGCCATTCTCGCGACGTACGGCATTCGGCCGCCGCCCGCGGTCGAGAGGCGCCTCGCCTCGGGCGCGGAGGCGGAGACGCCCAAGCCGGGCGACCCGCGGCTCGCGCGCGGGCGCTATCGCCTCATAGCGACGCCGCAAATGTCGCTCGATGCGGCGGCCAAGAAAGCGCGCGAGGCGGGGATAACCCCCGTCATCCTCGGCGATTCGATCGAAGGCGAGGCGCGCGAGGTGGCGCGCGCCTTTGCCGCGATCGCGCGCCAGGTCGTGCGCTTCGGCCAGCCGGCGGCGGCGCCTTCCGTGCTCCTCTCGGGCGGCGAGGCGACGGTGACCGTGCGCGGCAAAGGCAAGGGCGGGCGCAACAGTGAGTTCCTGCTTGCGCTTGCCCTCGCCCTTCATGGCGAGGCGAACGTCCATGCCCTTGCCGCCGGCACCGACGGCATCGACGGCACGGGCGACAACGCAGGTGCGCTCATCGGCCCCGACACGCTCGCGCGCGCAGAGGGTGCGGGGCTCGCGGCGCGCGCCATGCTCGACGACAACGACGCTTACAGTTTCTTCGCGGGGATCGGCGATCTCGTCGTCACCGGGCCGACGCATACGAACGTCAACGACTTCCGCGCGATCCTCGTCGACGCCAACGCCGGCTCCGGCTAAGCTCCGCCCATGCGACGCAAACGCAAGGCCAAGATCGTCGCCACGCTCGGGCCCTCGAGCTCGAGCTACGAGCGCATCAGGGCACTCTTCGAGGCGGGTGCCGACGTCTTTCGCCTCAACTTCAGCCACGGGCAGCAGGCCGAGCATAAGGAGCGCCTCGGCCATATCCGCAAGCTCGAGCAGGAGAGCGGGCGGCCCATCGGCGTGCTCATGGACCTCCAGGGCCCGAAACTTCGCATCGGGCGCCTGGCCGGCGGCTCGGTCAAGCTCGAGGCCGGCCAGCCCTTCCGCCTCGATCTGGCGCCCGAGATGGGCGACGCGAAGCGCGCACCCCTGCCCCATCCCGAAATCTTCGCGGCCCTCGAGCCGGGTGCCGATCTCCTCCTCGACGACGGCAAGCTGCGCCTGACGGTCGCGCACTGCGGACCCACCTTTGCCGAGTGCGAGGTCGCGGTCGGCGGCGTGCTCAGCGACCGCAAGGGCGTCAATGTTCCCGGCGTCGTGCTGCCGATCTCCTCGCTCACCGAGAAGGATCGCGCGGACCTCCGCTTCGGCATCGACATCGGCGTCGACTGGGTGGGGCTCAGCTTCGTACAGCGTCCCGAGGACATCGCGGAGGCGCGCAAGCTCATCGCCGGGCGCGCCGGCATACTCGCCAAGCTCGAGAAGCCCGCGGCGATCGAGCATCTCGAGGAGATCGTCGAGCTCGTCGACGCGGTGATGGTGGCGCGCGGCGACCTCGGCGTCGAGCTTCCGCCCGAGGACGTGCCCTCCCTCCAGCGCCAGATCGTCCGCGTCTGCCGCTTCGCCGGACGGCCCGTGGTGATCGCGACCCAGATGCTCGAATCGATGATCCGCTCGCCCACGCCGACGCGCGCCGAGGCCTCCGACGTGGCGACCGCGGTCTACGAGGGGGCGGACGCGGTCATGCTTTCGGCCGAGACGGCGAGCGGGGACTATCCGGTCGAGGCGGTCGAGATGATGGACCGCATCGTCGGCCGCGTCGAGCGCGACCCGCGCTACCGCCGCATCATGGACGCCGAGCATCCCGACCCGGAGGCCACACCGGCGGACGCCATCACCGCGGCGGCGCGCCAGGTCGCGAGCACGGTCTCGGCGGCGGCGATCGCCACCTACACGAGCTCCGGCTCGACCACGCTCAGGGCCGCGCGCGAGCGGCCCGACGTGCCGATCCTGTGTCTCACGCCCAAGCTCGAGACCGCGCGCCGCCTGGCACTCGCCTGGGGCACCCATTGCGTGCACACCGAGGACGTGAAGAGCGTCGAGGAGATGGTCGACCACGCGGGCTACCACGCGCTCCACGAGGGCATCGCGGCCAAGGGCGACCGCATCGTCACCACCGCCGGCATGCCCTTCGGCACGCCGGGGGCGACCAATGTGCTCCGCATCTCCTGGGTGACGGATTAAGAGCGGCTCGAAAGCGACGAGCAGGCGCCGGATGCGCTTGATCGGCTTATCCGCGGACCTGCCAGGGATCGACGAGCGGCACGCGGGTCGACTCGATGTCGCGGGTATTGCGCGTAACGAGCGTGAGGCCGTATTCGATCGCCGTGGCCGCAATCAGCGCATCGATCACGGGCAGGCTGCGGCCGGCGGACAGCTCGCCCCAACGCCGCGCGACCGCCGCATCGATCGGCAGCACGCGATCGGCGAAGGTCGTTTCGATCCCGTCCACCCAGGCGCCGAGCCGATCGGCGGCGACGGCATCGCTGCGGCGCTTGGCTTCGACACCCTTGCGCAACTCGCCGAGCGTGAGGACGCTCAAGAACAGTCCAGCCGCATCGGCCGCCGAAAGAAAGGCGATCACACCGCTGTCCGCGCGCACCTTGCGCGTCTCGGAGATGACGTTGGTGTCGAGAAGGTAGCCCGTGGGCACGCTCAGAGCTCGATGCTGCGCCCGGGATCTCGGTCGCGCGTTACCGTAAAGTCCTCGACCTTCGGTCCCCCCAAAAGGTGCGCCTTGAAGTCCGGCTTGTGTGCCGCCAGAGCACGATAGTCCTCGATCGAGAGCAGGACCGCCCGCGCGTTGCCATGACGCGTGATTGTCTGCGGCCCCTCGCGCTGGGCGCGCTCGATCAACTCGCTCAGCCGGGACT
Source organism: Alphaproteobacteria bacterium (assembly GCA_035625535.1). GTDB lineage: Bacteria > Pseudomonadota > Alphaproteobacteria > JACZXZ01 > JACZXZ01 > DASPPM01. The sequence continues at coordinate 1,991 of DASPPM010000009.1, read as the reverse complement.
TGGCCTCTTGGACTTGCCAGCTTGCCATTGAATTAACGATTCTGACTAATTTGATTATAATTATAGTCTGTTCGATCTGAATGCAAGGCCGCTCTGCAAGCGATATGATGGCCGCTGGGGAAAAGGCCTCGAGCCACAAAAGCTGGGGGACACGATGCTGGAGACGACCATCGCCGGCAGCCTGCCGAAACCGTTCTGGCTCGCCGAGACGGAGAAGCTGTGGCCCGAATGGCGCTGGGCGGGCACGGCACTCGAGGAGGCAATGCGCGACGCGGCGCTCGTCTGGCTCAAGGAGCAGGAGAGTGCTGGGATCGACATCGTCACCGACGGCGAGCAGTTCCGCCAGCATTTCGTGCACGGCTTCCTCGAGCACATCGAGGGTATCGACTTCGCGCATAAGCGGCGCATCGGCATCCGCGACAAGCGCTACGAGGCGAATTGCCCGACCGTCACGGGCCCGATCCGACGCAAGCGCTCGGTCCACGGGGAGGAGGCGCGCTTCGTCCGCGCCCACACGCGCCGCAAGCTCAAGTTCACCATCCCCGGCCCCATGACCATCGTCGATACGCTGGCGGACGCTTACTACAACGACCGGCCCCGCCTCGCGCAGGCGTTCGCGCGGCTCATCAACGAGGAGGCCAAGGAGCTCGAGGCGATCGGCATCGACGTGCTGCAGCTCGACGAGCCCGCCTTCAATGCCTATCCCGAGGAGACGGTCGAATGGGGCATCGCGGCGCTCGAGGGCGCAGTCGAGGGGCTCCGCATCAAGACCGCGGTCCACATCTGCTACGGCTACGGCATCAAGGAGAACATCGAGTGGAAGAAGACGCTGGGGCGCGAGTGGCGCCAGTACGAGCGCTTCTTCCCGGCACTTGCCAAGAGCCGCATCGATCAGGTCTCGCTCGAGTGCGCCGGGAGCCGCGTGCCGCTGCCGCTCTTGGCACTGCTCGCGGGCAAGGACGTCATGCTCGGCGTCATCGACGTCGCGACCGACAAGATCGAGCGGCCCGAGGAGGTGTGCCAAACGATCCGGCGCGCGCTCGAATTCGTGCCGCTCGCGCGCATCCTCCCCTCGACCAACTGCGGCATGGCGCCGCTTTCGCGCCCGACCGCGCTTGGCAAGCTCAAGGCGCTCGCCGCGGGCGCAGCGCTTGCGCGCGCCGAGCTCGGCGGCTGAAACGCCCGGCTCGAATCGAACACCATCATCGGGAGCGCCGATCGTGATAAGCCCCTCTCCCGCAAGCGCTATCTGATTCACACATAACGGCGACGGCGCTAAGCCCCTCTCCCGCGCTAAGCGGGAGAGGGAGGGGCCCATCCCGAAGGGATGGGAGGGTGAGGGGGCGGGCGGCGCACGTGCTATTCTCTCGTTCATGGCCGAGCGCAAAGCACGCCAGTTGCGGGTCGCCGTGACCGACGCCGAGCGTCGCCTGTGGAGCGCTCTGCGCGGGCGGCGGCTTGAGGGCTACAAGTTCCGCCGTCAGCATCCCCTCGGACCCTTCATCGTCGATTTCGCCTGCCTCGCGCACCGCTTGGTCGTCGAGGCGGATGGGGGACAACATGCCGACAGCGACGACGATCGGCGCCGGACCGCGTGGCTCGAGCGGCGGGGATGGCGGGTCGTTCGCTTCTGGAACAACGACATTCTCGCCAATCCCGAGGGCGTAGAGGATGTTGTCTTGCGGGAGCTGGAAGGGCGTGCGCGCGGCGCTCGGGCTCGACGACCCTGACCCTCACCCTCCCGGCCCTCGCGGGCCGGGCCCCTCCCTCTCCCGCTTTGCGGGAGAGGGGCTTGGCGCCGTCGCCGTGATGTGTGAATCCGATAGCGCGAGCGGGAGAGGGGCTTACCCTCTCACACGACGAGGGTGTCCTCGACCGACCACTCGATGACGACCGCTTCCGAAAGCGCGGGTGTTGCGATGCCGAAGCGGTGCTGCTGCTTGAGGGTAATGGCGGCGGCGAATTCGGTCTCGAGCAGGTAGCGGTGCATC
>DASPPM010000008.1:0-3042 GCA_035625535.1 Alphaproteobacteria bacterium | reverse complement strand
CGCCCCCCGCCGACGGGCGCGGGCTCAACCCCTTGCTGCAGGACCCCGGGCTCGCCTCGCATCCGCCCATGCTTTACCTCGGCTACGTCGGCTTCTCGATGGCGTTCTCCTTCGCCGTGGCCGCGCTGATCGAGGGGCGGGTCGACGCCGCCTGGGCGCGCTGGGTGCGGCCATGGACGCTCGCCGCCTGGTGCGCCTTGACCCTCGGCATCGCGATGGGCAGCTGGTGGGCCTACTATACGCTCGGCTGGGGCGGTTTCTGGTTCTGGGACCCGGTCGAGAACGCCTCGTTCATGCCGTGGCTCGCGGGCACCGCGCTCCTGCACTCGGCGATCGTGGTGGAGAAGCGCGACGCGCTCAAGAGCTGGACCATCCTGCTCGCGATCCTCACCTTCTCGCTCAGCCTGATCGGCACCTTCCTGGTGCGCTCCGGCGTGCTCACCTCGGTCCACGCCTTTGCCACCGACCCGCGGCGCGGGGTGTTCATCCTGCTCCTCCTCGTGGTGGCGATCGGCGGCTCGCTTCTGCTCTACGCGCTGCGCGCGCCCGCGCTTCAGCCGAGCGGCCTGTTCGCGCCGGTGAGCCGGGAAGCAGCGCTTGTGCTCAACAACCTCCTGCTCGCGAGTGCCGCGGCGACGGTTCTCATAGGAACGCTCTATCCCCTCTTCCTCGACGCGATCGGCGGGCCCAAGATCTCCGTGGGCGCCCCCTACTTCAACCTGACCTTCACGCCGCTCATGGCCCCGCTCCTCCTCGCCGTCGTGGTGGGGCCGTTCCTCACCTGGAAGCGCGCGGATCTGCTCGGCGCCTTGCAGCGCCTCTGGGTCGCGGCCCTTGCGGCCCTCGCGGCGGCCCTCATCACCCTTTACCTCCACTCGGGCGGCCCACTCTTGGCCGTGCTCGGCATGGGGCTCGCCGCCTGGCTCGTGGTCGGTGCCTTCGTCGAGCTGGCCGAGCGGATCAAGCTTCTGCGCGCGCCGTGGCGGGAGAGCTGGCAGCGCGCGCGCAACCTGCCGCGCGCGAACTACGGCATGGCTTTCGCCCATGCCGGTCTCGGCTTCACCTTGGCCGGCATCATCGCCATGACGGCGTGGAAGGTCGAGCTCATCCAGGTCATGCATCCCGGAGAGACCGTGCCGCTCGCGGGCTTGAGCGTGCGCCTCGACCGCGTCGAGCCCCATATGGGCCCCAATTTCGAGGGCCGGCGCGCGACCCTCACGGTCAGCCGCGACGGCCGCTTCGTCGCCGCCGTGTTCCCCGAGAAGCGCAACTTCCCGGTGGCCGGCCAGGACACGACGGAGACCGCGATCCACACCTTGGGTATCGCCGACATCTATGCCGTGCTCGGCGATAGCGACGGCAAGGGTGGCTGGACCGTGCGGCTCTACTACAACCCGCTTGCCCCGTTCATCTGGTTCGGCGCCGTGGTCATGGTGTTCGGCGGCCTCATCTCCCTGAGCGACCGGCGCTACCGCGTGGGCGCGCCCGCGCGACGGCGCCTGCCGGCCGGGGTCGCGACCGCGCCCGGAGATTGAGCTCCCGTGAGGCGGCGTCTTATTTTCATTCTGCCGGCGCTGGTCTTTCTCGCGCTCGCCGCCGCCTTCTATGCGGGTCTCGACCGCGACCCGCAGCTCGTGCCCTCGGCGCTGATCGGCAAGCCGGTGCCGCAATTCGCCTTGCCCGCACTGCTCGACGGCAACGACGGACTCAAGACCGCCGACCTCAAGGGCAAGGTCGTCCTCGTCAACGTCTTCGCCTCCTGGTGCGTGCCCTGCCGCGCCGAGCATCCGCTTCTCATGCGCCTTGCCAAGGAGGGCGTGGAGCTCGACGGCATCAACTACAAGGACAAGGCGGAGGATGCGAAACTCTGGCTCACCAATCTCGGCGATCCCTACAAGCGCATCGGCTGCGACCTCGAGGGCACCGTGGGAATCGACTGGGGAGTCTATGGCGTGCCGGAGACCTTCGTGATCGACCGCGCGGGGACCATCCGCTTCAAGCAGGTCGGTCCGCTCACGCCGGACGTGATCAACGATACGATCGTGCCGCTCGTGCGGAAGTTGTCGAAATGATGCGCCTGCTCGCATTTCAACTCGTCGTCCTCTTGGCGCTGCTCGCGTCGCCGGTGCTGGCGGTGCAGCCGGGCGAGATGCTCGCCGATCCGAAACTCGAGGCGCGTGCGCGGTCGATCAGCGAGGAGCTGCGCTGCCTCGTCTGCCAGAACCAGTCGATCGACGAGTCCGACGCCGATCTCGCCCACGATCTGCGGGTGTTGCTGCGCGAGAGGCTCTTGGCCGGGGACAGCGACGCGCAGGCGATCAAGTACATCGTCGACCGTTACGGCCAGTTCGTCCTGTTGAAGCCGCCGGTCGAGCCCGCCACCTACGCGCTCTGGCTCAGCCCGCTGCTTCTGGTCCTTTTCGGCGCCGCGGGAATCGCCGTCTATCTGCGCCGCCGCCGCGCCCAGCTCGAGCCCGCGGCGCTCAGTGCCGCGGAGGAGGCGGAGCTGAAGCGGCTCATCGAGGAGGGCGGGCCGTGACGCTCTGGCTCATCCTCGGCGCGATGACGGCCTTGACCGTGGCGATGCTTTTGCGCCCGCTCTTCAAGGGGATGAAGGCGGGGGCCGCGCGCGATGCCTACGACCGCGAGGTCTATCGCGATCAGCTCGCCGAGGTGAAGCGCGAGGAGGCGCGCGGGCTCCTTGCCCCGCAGGAGGCGCGTGCCGCCGAGCGCGAGATCGCGCGCCGGCTCATCGCCGCGGCCCCGGCCAAGGACGGGAATGCCGCCGCATCGCCCGCAGCCGGGGCTCAGCCGGCAAAGGGCCGAGGTGCGAGGCGCTGGACCGCATTGGCGCTCGCGACGGCGCTGCCGCTCGCCGCCCTCGCGCTCTATCTCTATGTCGGCACGCCTACGGCGCCCGATTTTCCTCTCGCCTCGCGCGACAAGGTGATGCAATCGGAGGGCATGCACGACATCAACGAGGTCATCCCCAAGCTTGAGGCACGGCTCAAGGCCAAGCCCGACGACCTCGAAGGCTGGGTC
>DASPPM010000007.1:0-2849 GCA_035625535.1 Alphaproteobacteria bacterium | reverse complement strand
CGCCGGCATGTCGCTCACCCACGCGGTCTCCAAGGCGGTGCTGCTCGGGCTCCTCGGCGATCAACGGCCCTTCCTGCGCACGCCCAAGTGCGAGGACAAATCGGCCGTCGTCCGCGGCATCGTGGTGGCGTGGGAGGAGTTCGTGCTGGTGACCCTCCTCTGGCTCGCCGCCGCCGTCATCCTCATCGGCGACGGCTCGCTCGGCAGCGGCTGGCAGAACGACGACGCGGTCACCTGGGCCGCCATGCTGCTCGCCATGTCGCTTCCCTACGCCACCGGGGTCACGACCTCGCTGGTGAGCGCGATGCCGAACCTGGCTTGGCGCGCGGTCCGCAAGCCGGTGTCGGTGCCGATGCCCGAACCCGTGCCGACGGCGGCGTCGGTCGCCGCCGTGGCGGTGGTGGCTCTGCCCACGCCCGAGGCGAGCCGCTCGCAGGGTATCCAGTTCTCCTGAAGCCATCCGCGAGAGGCTTGGCGCGTCGCCCGCGGCCACACCGGCACGCGCGTCGGCATGAGGAAGATGGCTCTCCGAGCGTGCGGCCGGGCGCGCTTTCCCCTCGCCCTTTACTGCAGCAAGCGCGCCGCCTCGGCATAGCGGCGGCGCTTGGCGAGGGGGATTGGACGCGCCTTGGCCTCCTCGGCGAGGACCGCGCGCGCGAGCTCCATGCGTCCCGACCTGAGCGCCGCATCGAGCAGCATTTGCGTGAAGAGATCGCGCTGGGCGTGGCTGCCGCCGATTCGCCTGATCTCGTGCCGGATCGGCTCCATCAGCGCGACCGCGCGCGCGTAGTCGCCCTTACGGTGGGCGAGCACGGCGCCGGCGAGCGGAATCTCCACCTCGATGAGCGTTGCCGCCACCGACAGGTGGCCGCCCTCCCCCGCCGCCTTGAGGGCGGCGATATAGCGCTCGGCTGCCTCGTCACGGCCGGCGGCCGCGAGCGCCATGACGAGATGCGGCACGGTGAAGAGGTTCTGCACGTCGCCCACCCGCGCCGCCGCCTTTTGGGCGAGCTCGCCCCAGCGCGCGCCCACCTCGACCCCCGCTTGCTCGAGGCGCCACAGCATGGACGCGGCATTCTGCATGTCGATGTAGAGATCGGGAATGGCCTTGACGATCGGCGAGTCGAGATTGCGGAACTTGCGGTCGTAGAGCTCGAGCACCGCGTCCGTCTCGCCGAGCTCGAGATGCAGGAGTGCGCGGTGCCACCACAAGTGATGGAGCATGTGGTTGCCGCCTTCCCAAAAGCGCTCCTCGCCCGCGAGCCATTGGACGCCCTCGCGGTGCCGGCCCTCCATCTCCATGACATGGGCGCGCGCGTGGGTGGCCCAGAGCTCGGCGCGGTCCTCTTCGAGCGAGCGCAGCGCCGCCGTCTCGGCCGCGCGGTAGGCACCGCACTCCTCCTCGCCGAAGGCGAGCATGGCAAGCATCGAGCCGTAGCCCGGCGTGGCGGGCGACCAGGCCTTGAGCGGCTCGGCCACGACCTCGCGCATGGCCCTCGCCTCGCCCGACCAGAAATAATTGAAGTGCGCGAGGCGGGCGGCCAGCATGTCCTTGGGGTGGTCCTCGAGGATCGCCCGCCAGAGCGCTGACGCCTCCTCCAAGGCGCCTCGGTGCCAGGCGGCGAGCGCCGTCACGTGAAGGCGCTCGCGCGAGGTCGCCTCCTCCTCCGCTCTTCTGGCCGCGGCGAGACACTTCTCGACCGCGCCCAGGCGGCGCTGATCGAAGGCCGTCATCGTGAGGTAGCCCTTGAGACAATGGCCCATGAGGAAGCCGGGATCGGCCGCGAGCATCTTGTCCGTCCAGCCGGCGGTGTCCCACTTGTATTTGACGTAGTGCGTCACGGCCGTATCGAAGTGGCGCGCGGCCTCCGCGCTCTCGGTCGTAAGCGCGAGCCCCCTCTCGTCGGTGATCATGTGCCGCTCCTCCCCTTCCTCCCCCAGGCAGCACCTCGCGCGGCCGGGTCCGCCTTGGCGGCCGGCCCAACGAGTGCTATGGCTAGACCACATCTCCGTGCCCGGCAAGGAGTCATCGCTTTGCGTTTCTCACCGTTCGTCGACCGCATCGCCGGCAAGGGTGCCGCCGCCTGGAGCATTCATATCGACGCCTTGCGGCAGCGCGAGGCCGGCCGCGAGGTCTTCCTGCTCACCATCGGCGAGCCCGACCAGCCGCCGCCGCAGGCGATCATCGCGGCAACCGTCGAGGCGCTCAAACGGCACCACACCGGCTACGCGCCGATACTCGGCTATCCCGCACTGCGCGCCGCGGTTGCCGCGCGCTTCGCTGAGCGCACGGGCCGCGCTTGCGCGAGCGAGAACGTCACGATCGTGCCCGGAACCCAGGGCGGGCTCTTCTTTGCGCTCCGCTGTCTGGCCGGGCCGGGCGACGAGGTCATCGTGCCCGAGCCGATGTACGCCACTTACGAGGCCGTCGGGGGCGCGAGCGGGGCTGCCCTCGTCAACGTCCCGCTCATGCCCGAGAGGGGATTTCATCCCGATCTCGCCGCACTCGCGCAGGCGATAACGCCGCGCACGCGCGTCATCTGGATCAACAGCCCGCACAATCCGACGGGTGCGGTGCTCGAGCGCGCCGAGATCGAGGCGATCGCCGAGCTCTGCCGCCGCCACGATCTCTGGCTTCTCTCGGACGAGGTTTACGAGGATCTCGCCTTCGCCCGGCCGCACGTGAGCCCGTGGTCGCTCCCCGGCATGGCGGAGCGCACCGTGGTGGTCTCGAGCCTCTCCAAATCCCACGCGATTCCAGGCTTTCGCCTGGGCTGGGTCATCGGGCCCGAGCCGCTCTCGCGCCATCTCTTCAACGTTCTCCTCTCGGCACTCTACGGCGGCCCGCC
>DASPPM010000006.1:0-2105 GCA_035625535.1 Alphaproteobacteria bacterium | reverse complement strand
GCGTCAAATAGGCGCAAGCGAGGATGGCACAGGAGGGCGCGCGCGCTGAGGGCGCGAGGACGCCGCGCGCGCTCCTCAATGGCGGCTATGCCCGCCGCCGCCGATCAGCTTCGGGTTGCGTCTCTCCTCCTCGAAGCAGGCCTGGTAGCCCTGATCGTATCCGGCCCTGTAGTCGGCCGCGCTCAGATAGCGCGCTTGATCCTTGCGCCCGGCTTGCTGATAGCCGTCGCGTCCGGCGTCCTGGAAGCCGGTGAGGCAGCCGTCGACGTAGCCTTCGTCGAAGGCGGGGCCGCCACCGGGTGGGGGCACTTGCGGATTGACGAGGGCGTCGGCTGAGGTCGCGAGCCAAGCGATCGTCACGAGGACCGCGCGGAACTGCCTCTCAATCGCTCGCTTGCTCGTCACGCTCAACCTCATTGGGCCACAGCATGTCGCTTCAGCACCCCCGTCAAAGAGAGGGTGGCGCTTTAAGGCGGCTATTTCAAGCTGGACCGGAAGGTGCCAGCCGTCTGAGGTGGTGCGCGCGTCAGGTGACGCGAAAGGATGCAAGCAGGTGCCGGAGGATGCGCCCGCGCCTGAGCGCGTCACTCGTCCTCGATCACCTTGTCCTCGCGGTGGGCGAGAAGGGCCTTGGCGTAGCGCCGCGTGAGTTCGGGCATGATGGTGCCGCCGGCTCGAGGGCGGTCGAGGCCGAACACGGTGCCGGGGAAATCGAGCGCCTTCTGGATCGGCCACAGCTCCTCGTGCGCCGAAGGCGGGAAGAGCCGGGCCGGCCGGCCCACGGCGATCCAGCCGATCGGCACCGTCGCATCGGCGGCGAGATGCGAGTTGACGTGCACGGTCGCGTTGACGCGCACCTCCGCGCGGGCGCCGATGACCGCACCATTGAAGATCGCCGCCCCCGTCGCGATGAAGGCGCAATCCTCGACGCTGCAGCCCGAGAGATAGGCGCGCGGGCCGATCAGCACATGGTTGCCGATCTTGACCGGATGGCGCTTCGTGCCGCGCACGACCGCCGTCTCCATCACGATGCAATGCTCGCCGAGTACCAAGGGGCCGCCTTCCGCCGTCAGCACCGCGCCATGGAGCACGCGCGAATGCGGCCCGATCGTCACGGCACCGCTGAGGACCGCCGTGGGGGCGACCCAGGCGCTCGGGTCGACGAGAGGGCGCTTGCCGCGATGCTCGATGCGCATGAAGGCCTTTGCTCAGGCGCTCTCTGCTGCCACGGCGGCGGGCGCGGCCCGAGGCTTGCCGCGTCCGGCCGCGGCGCGCTCCTTGGCGATGAGCGCCTTCTTGCGCGCGACCCCCCAGCGGTAGCCGGTCAAGTCGCCGCTGCTGCCGACCGCCCGGTGGCACGGCACGATGAGCGAGACCGGGTTCGTCGCGCAGGCGCGGCCGACCGCGCGCGCCGCCCGGGGCCGGCCCAAGAGAGCCGCGATCTCGCCGTAGGTCTTCTGCTCGCCATAGGGGATGGCGCGGAGCGCCTGCCACACGCGCCACTGGAACGCGGTCGCGCGCACGTCGAGCGGCAAATCGAGATGGGGCTCCTTGCCGGCGAGATGGTCGAGGAGGGCCGCGAGCGGGGCGCCGAGTGCGTCGTCGTCGCGCCGGATCTCGGCGGCCGGAAAGTCGTGATTGAGCTCGTGCACGAGGTGCCCGTCCTCGTCGCCGAGGCTGACCATGCAGATGCCCCGCTCCGTGGCGGCGACGAGGAGGCGGCCAAGCGCGCAAGGTGCGATGGTGAAACGGATGCGCGCACCCTCTCCGCCGCGCTTGTAGGTCGCGGGCGTCATGCCGAGCTGGCCGTTCGAGCGCTCATAGAGCCGGCTCGACGAGCCGTAGCCCGCCTCGTAAAGCGCGCCCGCCACCCCGTCGCCGGCCTTGAGCAGCCCCTTCACCCGACAGAGGCGCCGTGCGTCCGCATAGGCGCGCGGGCTGATGCCGATGACGCGGGTGAAGACGCGCTGGAGATGGTGGGGGCTGAGCCCGACGGCACGACCGAGCTCGCCCAAGGTGATGACGCCCTCGCCGTGCGCGTCGATATAGCGGCAGGCCTTGCGCACGGCCTCGAGCCTGCGGTCGCGCGGCCGCGTGTCCTTCGG
>DASPPM010000005.1:0-11658 GCA_035625535.1 Alphaproteobacteria bacterium | reverse complement strand
AGGGATGCGCGAGCTGGCAGCGCTCTATGCGAACAGGCCCCGAAATCCACCTTCGCGATATCACCTTGTCCAAGGTCCTCGATCCGCGCCGCTTGCAGCAGCACCAAGCCGGCCTCGCGGTCGTTTTATGCGGACCAGGTGACCTGAGCCCCGTTTTTCATCGAGGAATGAGTTGAGTCCGTTCTGCATGTGAGCTTGCCCGCAGCCTCGAGCGACTCGGTGCCAGGCTCAATCCTGCAGCCAGTAGCGCATGACGGCGGTGACCGCCTCCGGCCGCTCCATGGTCGAGAGATGGCCGCAGCTCTCGATCACCACGAGCCGCGCGCGCGGGATGCGCTCGGCCAGCTCCTCGTGGACCTCGAGCGGGGTGAGCGCATCCTGGCGGCCGAGCAGCACGAGGGTGCGCACGACGATCTCGCCGAGCCGCGCGCGGCTGTCCGGCCGGCCCATGATCGCCTTCTGGCAGCGCAGAAAGGCGTCCTTGCCCACGCGCCGGGTCATCGCCATCACCTCGCCGGTGAGCGTGGCATCCTTGAGGCGGTCCGGATGGATGAAGAGCGGCAGCAGCCGGCCGGTGACGCCCTGGAAGTCTCCGCCCTCGGCTTGCGTGATCATGGAGAGGCGGCGCTGGCGCTGCTCCTCCAGGTCGCGCCGCGCCGAGGTGTCGAGAAGGGCGAGGCGCAGCACGCGCTCGGGATTGCTGCGCATGATCTCGAGTGCCACGTAGCCGCCCATCGAAAGGCCGGCGAGCGCGAATCGCCCGGCCGGCGCCTGCTCGAGCACCGCCGCCGCCATGGCGGACATCGAGTCGCAAGCCGCCACATGGGCGACCGTCACCTCCGCCACCTCCGCGAGATGCTCGATCTGATGGCGCCAGAGGGCGGCGTCGCACAGCAGCCCCGGAACGAGGACGAGCGCTACGCGTTTTGCCATGGCCGGTCCCTTCGCGGCTCGCGGGCGGGATGCGCTTTGAGCCGGCCCCCACCCTAGAGCAAGCCCAGGGACCCGCCAAGACGCGGCGCTTGGCCGAAAGAGCGCAACGCCTTCAAGGCCTTTTGCCGCACTTGACAAAGATTGACAGGGGGACTGGAAAAACTATGATCGCGGCCACATCTTCCTATCGGTTCCCCCAAGCACGAGCGCACGTGGGCTGGTCTCCTTCGGCACGGCATTGAAGTCTCCATGAACTTTTCCGATCTCGGTCTCGGCGAGGACATCCTGCGCGCGGTCGCGGACGCCGGCTACGTGACGCCGACGCCGATCCAGGAGCAGGCCATTCCCATCGTGCTGCAGGGGCGCGACGTGCTCGGCTGCGCCCAGACCGGCACGGGCAAGACGGCCGCCTTCACTCTCCCGATGTGCGAGATCCTGTCCTCGGGCCGCGCGCGGGCGCGCATGCCGCGCTCGCTCATCCTCGAGCCGACGCGCGAGCTCGCCACCCAGGTGGGAGAGAGCTTCGAGGTCTACGGCAAGTACAGCAAGCTCTCGAAGGCGCTCCTCATCGGCGGCGTCTCGTTCGACGAGCAGGAGAAGCTGATCGACCGCGGCGTTGACGTGCTGATCGCCACGCCGGGACGGCTGCTCGACCACGTCGAGCGCGGCAAGGTGCTCTTGAGCGACATCAAGATCCTGGTCATCGACGAGGCGGACCGCATGCTCGACATGGGTTTCATCCCCGACGTCGAGCGCATCGTCTCGCTCATCCCGCGCATGCGCCAGACCCTGTTCTTCTCGGCGACCATGATGCCCGAAATCCGCCGGCTGGCCGACGCCTTCCTCATCAATCCCAAGGAAATCTCGGTCGCCCCGCCGGCCTCGCCGGCCGAGACGGTCGAGCAGAGCGTGCTGTGGACCGACGCGCGCATGAAGCGCGAGGCGCTCCGCCTTCTCATCCAGCGCGAGAACGTGAAGAACGCGCTCATCTTCTGCAACCGCAAGCGCGACGTCGATATTCTCAACCGCTCGCTTCAGAAGTACGGCCTCGATGCGGCGGCACTCCACGGCGACATGCCGCAGGAGCTGCGCACCGAGACGCTCGAGCGCTTCAAGCGCGGCGAGGTGCGGCTGCTCGTGTGCAGCGACGTAGCCGCCCGCGGTCTCGACATCCAGTTCATGTCGCACGTCTTCAACTTCGACGTGCCCCACCATGCGGAAGCCTATGTCCACCGCATCGGGCGCACGGGCCGCGCGGGGCGCCGCGGCCGCGCCATCACGCTCGCGACCCCCGACGAGAGCAAGGCGGTCGCCGCCATCGAGCATCTCATCAAGCACCAGATTTCGCGCGAGAGTCTGCCCGAGCTCGCCGAGGCGGCACCCCTCACCAGCCGCGAGGGCGCACGGCCACAGCGCCATCGCGGCGGGCACCGCGAGCGCGTCGGCCGCGAGCGTGGCGCACCCGCCCTTGCCCTCGTGGCGGAGCGCGAGGCAGCCCCTGCCCTCGCCGAGGCGGCGCCTGTCCTTGCCGAGGCGGCGCCTACCCTTGCCGAGGCAGCGCATCCGGCTCCCGCGAGCGCCGATTTGCCCACCCCCACCCCCGCTTTACGCCCGGAGCCGCGGCACGAGCACGGCCGCGGCCCGCGCCATCGCCACGAGCGTGAGGAGCCGGACGAGAGGGTCGTCGGCATGGGCGATCACGTGCCCGCCTTCCTCATGCGCTCCATGCGCCTCGGCGGCCGGTAGCCGCGATTTCGCGGGTTCTTGAGTCGCCGAGAGGCGACCTTCGCCCACCGGCTCTCTCTTTCCTTCTTGCCGCTCCTGGCCACCCGCCGGGCGCTTGATCCCTACCCGTCCCGACTCCCCGGCAGACTTTTGATCTAGGTCATTCCCGCTTTGGGATGTCGCGTGCTTGATCCTGGCGTTTCGACCCCGAAGGCCCGGCACAGAAGGCGGGTCGGCTCGGCGCCTTCGCGCGAATGCTCAGGAGGGACAACATGAACGATGCGCCTGCCGCAAGACCGTCGCCGCCGCTCTCCTATCGCCTCTCGGGCAGCCCCGCGCTCGGGCTGACCATGGGTACGTGGGGGTTCTTCGTGGGCTTCGCGGCCGTGGCCCTCTACGGGCCCGCGGCCAAGTACTTTCAGGAGCAGATGCAGTTGAGCGGCCTGGCCCTCGGCCTGCTCGTGGCGGCACCGCAGCTCACCGGCTCGCTCTTCCGCATCCCCTTCGGCGCCTGGGTCGACCGCGTCGGCGGACGGCTTCCCATGCTGACGCTCTTCGGCTTGTCGCTGATCGGCATGTGGGGCCTCGTCTTCATCCTGGTCACCGCCAAATCCCTCACCTTCGCCATGTATCCCGTCATCGTGATGTTCGGCTTCCTCAGCGGATGCGGAGTGGCGACATTCTCGGTCGGGATTCCGCAAGTGTCATACTGGTACCCGCAGCGGCGCCAAGGGACCGTGCTCGGGGCCTACGGAGGGATCGGCAATTTGGCACCCGGACTCTTCACGCTGCTCTTGCCCTTTGCCATCGCGGCATGGGGGCTGGCCGGCTCGTATCTTGCCTGGCTCCTCTTCCTCCTCGTGGGGGCCGCGGTTTATGCGATCTTCGCGCGCGATGCGTACTCGTTCCAATTGCGCAGCCAGGGGCTCGACCCGGAGCAAAGCCGCAACATCGCGCGCGAGAAGGGCCAGGAATTGTTCCCCAGCCACGCGGTATGGCAGGCGATCATCGCCGCGGCCGAGGAGCCGCGCACCTGGGGCCTGGTGAGCCTCTACTTCGTCTCCTTCGGCGGCTTCCTGGCGCTCACGGCGTGGTTCCCGAGCTACTGGATCAACCTTCACCATCTCGACGTGCGCGCGGCCGGGCTTCTCGGCGGGCTCGGCTTCTCGCTCCTCGCCGCTCTTACGCGGGTCTTCGGCGGCGTGCTCTCGGAGCGCATCGGCGGCGAGCGCACCGCCATCCTCGCCTTCATCGGCGTCCTCATAGGCGCCCTCGTCCTCACCTTCACGGAAGGGTTCGGCCAAGACGTCGCGGGCGAGCTGCTCATTGCCGTCGGCATGGGCCTTGCCAACGCTGGGGTATTCAAGATGCTGCCGAAATACGTCCCCGAGGCGGTCGGTGGCGCCTCGGGTCTCGTGGGCGGCCTCGGTGCGCTCGGCGGCTTCCTCCTGCCACCCTTCCTCGGCGCGATCGTCGATGCCATGGGCCAGCGCGGTTATGCGGGCGGGTTCTTCGCCTATGTGGTGCTTGCCGCCGCCGCCGTCGGCGTCTCGGTGCACTTCAAGCTGTTGGATGTCAAAGCACCGCGCTCGTGATGCGCCGCGATTGCCGCGAACGATGTTCAAAGCCCGTGCGTAGCCAGAGGACACCGTCATGAGTCATTTCCTCGACAGGCTGATGTACTTCAGCAACGTCGCCGGCGCATTCTCGGGGCGCCATGGCGTCGTGACGCGCGAGGACCGCGGCTGGGAGGACGCCTACCGACAGCGCTGGCAGCACGACAAGATCGTGCGCTCGACGCACGGAACCAACTGCACCGGCTCATGCAGCTGGAAGATCTACGTCAAGGGCGGCATCGTCACCTGGGAGACTCAGCAGACCGATTATCCGCGCACGCGGCCGGACCTGCCCAACCATGAGCCGCGCGGCTGCTCCCGCGGCGCGAGCTACTCCTGGTATCTCTACAGCGGCAATCGGCTGAAATATCCGCTGCTGCGCTCGCGTCTGCTCACGCTTTGGCGCGAGGCGCGACGCACGCTCGAGCCGGTCGAGGCCTGGGCGTCGATCGTCGAGGACCCGGAAAAGGCCAAAGCGCTCAAGACGAGCCGCGGGCTCGGCGGCTTCGTCCGCGCGAGCTGGGAGCTCGTAAACGAGATCATCGCGGCGGCCAATGTCCACACGGTCAAGACCTACGGCCCGGACCGCGTCGTCGGCTTCTCGCCGATTCCCGCCATGTCGATGGTGTCGTACGCTGCCGGCAGCCGCTACCTCTCGCTCATCGGCGGCACATGCCTCAGCTTCTACGACTGGTACTGCGACCTGCCGCCCTCGAGCCCGCAAACCTGGGGCGAGCAGACGGACGTGCCCGAGAGTGCCGACTGGTACAACTCGACCTTCCTCATTCTCTGGGGCTCGAACGTGCCGCAGACGCGCACGCCCGATGCCCACTTCTACACGGAGGCGCGCTACAAGGGCACAAAGAGCGTCGTGATCAGCCCCGATTACAGCGAGGCCTCGAAGTTCGCCGACCTCTGGCTCTCTCCCAAGCAAGGCACCGACTCAGCGCTCGCCATGGCGATCGGCCACGTGATCTTCAAGGAGTTCCATCTCGAGCGACCCGATCCGTATTTCACCGATTACTTGAAGCGCTACTCCGACACGCCGTTCCTCGTGCGTCTCGAGCGCCGCGGCGAGAGCTACGTGCCCGGCCGTTTCCTGCGCGCCTCCGATTTCCCCGGCGCGCTCGGCCAGTCCAACAACCCCGAATGGAAGCCCGTGCTGTTCGACGCCAACTCGCGCAAAGCGGCCTTGCCGCGCGGCAGCGTTGGTTTCCGTTGGGGCGAAAAGGGCAAATGGAACCTCGAGCTCAAGGACGCCGAGGGGAAGGACATCGACCCGCTGCTCTCGCTCATCGCCGAGCGCGACGCGGTCGTGCCGGTGGCGTTCCCCTACTTCGGCGGCGGGAAGCACGAGCATTTCGCCTCGACCGGGCACGCGGACATCCTCTTGCGCTCCCTCCCCGTCAAGAAGCTGCAGCTCTCCGAGGGCGAGGCGCTGGTCGCGACCGTGTTCGATCTGCTCGCCGCGCACTACGGGATCGATCGCGGCCTCGGCGGCGCCGACGCGGCCTCGAGCTACGACGACGACGTGCCCTACACGCCGGCCTGGCAGGAACGCATCACCGGCGTCAAGCGCGGTTACGTGATCGCCACGGCGCGCGAATTCGCCGAGAACGCCGCCAAGACCAAGGGCCGCTCGATGGTCATTCTCGGCGCCGGTGTCAATCACTGGTACCACGCGGACATGGCGTATCGCGCCATCATCAACATGCTGGTGCTGTGCGGCTGCGTGGGCCAGTCGGGCGGCGGCTGGGCGCATTATGTGGGGCAGGAGAAGCTGCGCCCTCAGAGCGGCTGGACGGTGCTCGCATTCGCGCTCGACTGGTCGCGCCCGCCGCGCCACATGAACAGCACGTCCTTCTTCTACGCCCATACCGACCAATGGCGCTACGAGAAGCTCGGGCTCAAGGAGATCCTCTCTCCGCTCGCGGACGGCAAAGATTGGCAAGGCGCTCTCATCGACTGCAATGTGCGCGCCGAGCGCATGGGATGGTTGCCGAGCTCGCCGCAGCTCGAGACCAATCCCTTGGAGATATCGCGGCAGGCGGCGGCGGCCGGCATCGAGGTCAAGGACTTCGTCGTCGGCGCGCTCAAGGAGGGACGGCTGAGGCTCTCGTGCGAGGACCCGGACGAGCCGCGCAATTTCCCGCGTAATCTCTTCATTTGGCGCTCCAACCTCCTCGGCGCAAGCTCCAAGGGCCACGAGTATTTCCTCAAGCACTTCGTCGGCGCGCAGCACGGCGTGCAGGGAAAGGATCTCGGCGCCGAGGGTGGCTTGAAGCCGCGCGAGGTCGCCTGGCACGACAAGGCGCCCGAGGGCAAGCTCGACCTCATGGTCACGATCGACTTCCGCATGTCGACGAGCGGCATGTACTCGGACATCGTGCTGCCGACCGCCACCTGGTACGAGAAGCACGATCTCAACACCTCCGACATGCATCCCTTCATCCATCCCCTCACCAAGGCGGTGGACCCGGTGTGGGAATCGCGCTCGGACTGGGAGATCTTCAAGGGCATCGCGCGCAAGTTCTCCGAGCTCGCGGTCGGGCATCTCGGCATCGAGAAAGACGTGGTCCTCACCCCCCTCCTCCACGACAGCCCGGCCGAGCTCGGCCAGGCGATCACGGTGAAGGACTGGAAGCGAGACGAGTGCGAGGCCGTGCCCGGCAGGACCATGCCCGCCATCGCGGTGGTCGAGCGCGATTTCCCCAACATCTATAAGCGCTTTACGGCCCTCGGGCCGCTCATGGACCAGCTCGGCAACGGCGGCAAGGGCATTGCCTGGAAAACCGGCGAGGAGGTCGCACTCCTCAGCGCGCTCAACGGTGCCGTCACGGAGCCGGGTGCCACCCTGGGCCGGCCGCGGATCGAGACCGACATCCACGCCGCCGAGACCATCTTGGCACTGGCACCCGAGACCAACGGACACGTCGCGGTCAAATCCTGGACGGCACTCTCGGTGGCCACAGGGCGCGAGCACGCCCATTTGGCCCTGCCGCGGGAGGACGACACGATCCGCTTCGCCGATCTCGTGGCGCAGCCGCGCAAGATCGTCTCCTCGCCGATCTGGAGCGGGATCGAGTCGGAAAAAGTGAGCTACACCGCCGGCTACACCAACGTCCACGAGTTCATCCCCTGGCGCACGCTCACCGGACGCCAGCAGCTTTACCAGGATCATCCCTGGATGCGCGCCTTCGGCGAGGGCTTCTGCGCCTACCGGCCGCCGATCGACACAAGGACCGTCAAGGAGCTCATCGGCAAGCGCGGCAACGGCAACCAGGAGATCGTGCTTAACTTCATCACGCCGCACCAGAAGTGGGGCATCCACAGCACCTACACCGACAACCTGATCATGCTCACGCTTTCACGCGGCGGTCCGATCGTGTGGATCAGCGAAACCGACGCGCGGAAGGCCGGCATCGAGGACAACGATTGGATCGAGCTCTTCAATCTCAACGGCGCGCTCACCGCGCGCGCCGTCGTGAGCCAGCGCGTCAAGGAGGGCATGTGCCTCATGTATCATGCCCAGGAGAAGATCGTGAACGTGCCCGGCAGCGAGGTCACCGGCCTGCGCGGCGGCATCCACAACTCGGTCACGCGCGCGGTCGTCAAGCCGACCCACATGATCGGCGGCTATGCCCAGCTCAGCTACGGTTTCAACTACTACGGCACGGTCGGCTCCAACCGCGACGAGTTCGTGATCTGCCGGAAGATGAAGACGGTCGACTGGCTGAAGGCGCCGCGGCGCGCGGGCCCGTCGCCGCTCGCCGCCGTGGCCAAGTGACGCGAGCGGGGCACGGGAGGACATCGTCATGAAGGTACGCGCCCAGATCGGCATGGTTCTCAACCTCGACAAGTGCATCGGCTGCCATACCTGCACGGTGACCTGCAAGAACGTGTGGACCTCGCGCGAAGGCGTCGAATACGTCTGGTTCAACAACGTCGAGACCAAGCCCGGCATCGGCTACCCCAAGGAGTGGGAGAACCAGGAGCGCTGGCACGGCGGCTGGATGCTCGACCGCAACGGCAAGCTCAAGCCGCGGGTGGGAGGCAAGTTCCGTCTGCTCGCCAAGATTTTCGCGAATCCCGACCTGCCGGAGATCGACGACTATTACGAGCCGTTCACTTTCGACTACGAGCACCTGCAGACCGCACCGGAATCGCCCACGGTTCCCACGGCGGAGCCGCACTCACTCTTGACCGGCGAGCGCATGGAGAAGGTTCACTGGGGGCCGAACTGGGAGGAGATCCTCGGCGGCGAGTTCTCGAAACGCTCGCGAGACAAGAACTTCGACGGCATCGAAAAGGAGATCTACAGCGCCTTCGAGCGCACCTTCATGCTCTACCTGCCCCGCCTGTGCGAGCACTGCCTCAACCCGACTTGTGTCGCGGCCTGCCCCTCCGGCTCGATCTACAAGCGCGAGGAGGACGGCATCGTGCTCGTGGACCAGGACAAATGCCGGGGCTGGCGCATGTGCGTGAGCGGCTGCCCGTACAAGAAGGTCTATTACAATTGGCAGTCCGGTAAGGCCGAGAAATGCACCTTCTGCTATCCGCGCATCGAGGCGGGACAGCCGACCGTGTGCTCGGAAACCTGCGTCGGCCGCATCCGCTATCTGGGCGTGATCCTCTACGATGCGGACCGCATCTCCGAGGCCGCCTCGGTCCCCGATGCCAAGGGCCTCTACGAGGCACAGCTCGCCATCTTCCTCGATCCCGGCGATCAGGCCGTGATCGCGCAGGCGCGCGCCCAAGGCATCCCCGAGGCCTGGCTCGAGGCCGCGCGCCGTTCGCCGGTCTACAAGATGGCAATGGATTGGCGCGTCGCCTTTCCGCTTCATCCCGAGTTCCGCACCCTGCCGATGGTGTGGTACGTGCCGCCGCTGTCCCCGATCCAGACGGCGGCCGAGGCGGGATACGTGGGCTTCAAGAACGAGATCCCGGACGTGGCCAGCCTGCGCATCCCGGCGAAATACATGGCGAACATGCTCACCGCCGGAGATGAGAAGCCGATCATCCGCGCGATCGAGCGCATGTTCGCGATGCGCATCTATATGCGCGAGAAGCACGTCGAGGGGCGGCTCAACAACCGCGTGCTCGACCAGGTCGGGGTCGGCGCCGAGGACATCGAGGCGATGTATCGGCTGATGGCGATTGCGAACTATGAGGACCGCTTTGTCATTCCGACCGCGCATCGCGAGGAGGTAGAGGATGCCTACGGCTTGCGTGGGAGCTGCGGCTTGACCTTCGGCAGCGGCTGCTCGGGCGGCACGAGCGACCTCGGGCTCTTCGGCAGCCGGAAGACGCGGCTTAAGACACCCAGCGAGGCGATGTGAGATGCGCACCTTCAAGGCGCTCGGCGCGCTCTTGAGCTATCCGGAGAGCGAGCTCGTCGACGCCATCGACGAGATCGCCGCGGCAATCGACGAGGAAGGACTGCTCCGCGGACGCGAGCGCCGCGGGCTCGACGGCCTCCTTGCCCACTTGCGCGGAACGGACCTGATCGTACTGCAAGAGGATTACGTGGCGCTCTTCGACCGCACGCGCAGCCTCTCCCTCAATCTCTACGAGCACCTCTATGCGGTGTCCCGCGAGCGCGGCCAGGCCATGGCCGAGCTCGCCATGGTCTATCGGCTCAACGGCTTCGAGATCGCCGCGCGCGAGCTGCCCGACCATCTGCCGCTCGTTTGCGAGTTCCTCTCGCTCATCGCGCTCAAGCCCGCCCGGGCCGTTCTCGCCGATGCCGTCACGGTCATCGAGGCGCTGCGCGAGCGCCTCGCCCGGCGCAACTCTCCCTACGCGGCAGCGCTCGCCGCACTTGCAGCACTGGCCGATCACGCGGCCGACCCCGAACTCCTCGCCGAGCTCGCCAAGGCAGTTGCGGTCGACGAGGGCAGCCTCGAGGCCATCGACGCGGCATGGGCCGAGGCCCCCGTCACCTTCGGGCCCGACGCCGATCCCGGCGGATGCAGCGGCGCCGGCGCCGCCGAGACTTCAGCGATACCCGTTGAGGGACGAGAACGGCCATGAGCTACCTGCAGCAGCTTCTCTTCGGCTATTACCCCTATGTCGTGCTGAGCGTATTCGCGCTTGGCTGTCTCGTGCGCTTCGAGTACCAACAATATACTTGGCGCAGCGGCTCGAGCCAGCTCTTGCGCCGCCGCCAGCTGGTCTGGGGCAGCAATCTCTTCCACGTCGGCATTCTCGGACTGTTCATCGGCCATTTCGGCGGGCTCCTCACGCCTATCGCGGTGTTCGAATGGCTCGGCATCGGCCACTCGGCAAAGCAGATGATCGCGATCGTGTCGGGCGGCATCTTGGGGGCCGTGTGCTTCCTCGGATTGACGTTGCTCGTGTATCGCCGGCTCTTCGACGAGCGCATCCGCAAGACCAGCAGCGCCATGGACATCGCCGTCCTGCTGCTGCTCTACCTTCAGCTTGTGCTTGGCATGGTTACGCTTCCGGCCTCGCTCCAGCACCTCGACGGCACGAACATGATCCGCTTCATGGAATGGGCCCAGCATATCGTGACGTTCCGCGCCGGTGCCGCCGAGCTCGTCTCCGGCACGCCTTGGATTTTCCAGGTCCATCTCGTTCTCGGCATGACGATCTTCCTGCTCTTCCCCTTCAGCCGCCTGGTTCATATCTGGAGCGCCCCGGTCTGGTACGTGGGTCGTCGCTACCAGATCGTGCGCACGAAGCGGCTCGAGACGAGCCGGCCGCTGTAATCCGCCTCAACGGCGCCCCCCCCGGCGCGGAGATCGCGCGCGAGGCGCAATACCACGCCGCCAAATGCTTGGGCGCGGCCGAGATCGAAAGATTCGAGCTTGCCAAGGACGGCTCGCCGCTCTTGTGGCAAGGCGAGGCCCCTCAGTCCGGCGGCAATCCGGTCTCGAAACAGTAGTAAAGCGTCTGAAAGCCGGCCCTCAGCTCGAGCGCGTCCTCGCGCACGACCTCGGGCGCCTCGCCCTCTACCAGCACGCGCGCGATGAGCCCGGCGATCGCCTCCATCTCGCGGGCCTTCATGCCGAGCCGGGTCACCTCGATCGTGCCCATGCGCAAGCCGCCGGGGACGTCCCAGTCCTCGGGCCTGTCGTCCGGGATGAGGTTCTTGTTGACGATGATGTTGGCCCGCTCGAGGCGACCGGCCGCCTCGAGGCCGCGGCCGAAGCGGCGTGCATCGGCGATCGCCTGCTGGGTCTCGGTAAAGCCCTTGTGGGCGCAGAGCATGGGCAGGCCGCGCGCATCGAGGGCCTTGGCGAGGGCCTTGGCGTTGGCGACGATCTGGGCCATGAAGGCCTCGCCGTAGGCGATCGCCTCCGCCGTGGCGAGTGCCAGGGCCGCCACCCGATTCACCTGGTGCGTCGCCGCCCACACCGGG
>DASPPM010000004.1:0-50037 GCA_035625535.1 Alphaproteobacteria bacterium | reverse complement strand
GGTCGAAAAGGATGCCGCCGCCCGCCAGCGCCGGATCGACGCGCCAATTGCCGGCGGCATCACTGACGGCCGCGGGGGCGCTCCGCAGGGTGCGCCAGCGGAGCGCGCGCACCGCTCCTATCGCCCCTTCGGAAACGAGGGCCGAGACGCGGAGGCAGACCGGGGCCTCGAGCCAGTTGTGCACGGTGTGCACGACGCGCCCGGCACGCGCGGCCGCGGCGGCCACCCTCCGGGCGTCCTCGAGCCGCGTCGTCAGGGGCTTTTCGCAGAGCACATGGAGCCGGGCATCGAGTGCCTGCGCGATCAGCCCCGCGTGACTGCCGGGTGGCGTACAGATGTCCACGAAGTCGAGGGTCTCGCCGGCCAGGAGTGCCTCGACGGACCCGTAGACACGGGCACCGGGAGAGGCCGCGAGGAACGCTTGCCGGCGCTGAGCTGCGGCGTCGACCGCGGCGACGATCGCTGTGTCTTTACGCGCGCGCCAGCCGGGCAGATGCCCATTGGCGGCGACGCCGCCGAAGCCGATGAAGGCCCCGCGCAGGGGGAGTGCTTGCATCAATCGAGCCCGAAGCGGCGCTGAATGGCGGCGAACGACTGGTCGAGGATGTCGACGCCGCGCAAGGCTTCGTCCTCGGTGATGACGAGGGGCGGGTTGATGCGGATGACGTGCGAATAGGACATGGTGACGAGGCCGCGCTCGAGCGCCTCGTGGAAAAGAGCGCGGGTGATGGTCTTGTCCAAGGGCGCCTTCGTCGTGCGATCCGCGACCATCTCGACGCCGATCATCAGGCCGCGCCCCCGCACGTCGCCGATGAAGCGGTACTTGTCTTGCAGCTCCTTGAGGGCCGCGAGCATCCTGGCGCCGACGCGGGCCGAATTCTCGACGAGCTTCTCCTTGAGGATGACCTCGATCGCGGCGAGCCCCGCGGCCGCGGCGAGCGGATTGCCGCCGTAGCTCGACGAGCTGCCGCTCGGCTCGCCGAAGGGCTTGGCCGACATGAGCTCGAGCGAGGAGGCGACCCCGCTCAGCGGAAAGCCCCCGCCCATGCCTTTGCCCATCGTCATCACGTCAGGTCTCAGCCCGGATTGCTCCGAGGCCCACATCGTCCCCGTGCGGCCGAAGCCGGTCAGCGTCTCGTCGGCGATGAAGAGCGCGCCGATCTCTTGGGCGATCCCGCGCGCGGCGAGAACGAACTCGTCGGGCGGGATGACGTTGCCGGCGGTACCCTGCATCGGCTCCATGATGATGGCCGCGACCTCGCTTTGGGTATCGTTCTTGATCACGTTGCGCAGATGCTCGGCACAGGCGAGCCCGCAGGACGGATACTCGAGATGCCACGGGCAGCGATAGCAATAGGCGTAGGGCGAGAGATGCATGCCCGGCGGAAACGGTCCCTGGTGGTTGCGATAGCCGCCGCCGAGCAGGCCGATGACGCCCGCGGTCTTGCCGTGAAAGCCGCCCCAGAATCCGACGAACTCGAACTTCCTGGTGACCGACTTGGCGAGGCGGAAGGCGGCCTCGACCGCCTCGGCCCCGCCCGAGAAGAGCTGGAGGTGCGTGATCCCTTCGGGCAGGACCGAGCCCACGAGCTCGAGGAAGCGCGCGCGCGTCTCGGTCGTGAAGCTGCCGAAGGTGGCGCGCTCGAGCTGCTCCTTGAGGCGCTCGAGGTAATGGGGATGGCAGTGCCCGAGGCTGCCGACGGCGACCCCGGCGACGAAGTCGAGATATTCGTTGCCGTCGACGTCGGTGATCGTCGAGCCCTTGGCGCGGTCGACCGCGATTTGCGAGAAGAGCGCTATCGATTGCAGGCCGGGCGCCATGGTTCGGGCTTCGCGCTCGAAGACGGCCTTGGAGCGCGGGCCGGGAACGGCGCGGCGCTCGCCGACGGCATGGCCGGGTGCCTCGTTCGGTGGGCGGACGTCGTTCATGGCTCGATTCCCCGTCAGCTGACGGCGCGCAAGCGCCGCTGAAAACGCTCGGAGAGATGGGTTGCGATCGCGCGCGCGGCCTCGTGGCGATAGCGCGCGAAGCTCGGCCAGGCATTGAGGTCGATGATCATCGGCGCCCCGTCACGTTGGATGATGGCGTCGCCGCCGAAAATCTCCAACCCCAATGCCGCGGCGGCGCGAAAGGCCACGTCGTGCAGCCTCTCGACCTCGAATGCGTGACCGATCATGCCCTTGTCACGGTGATAGAACCATTCGAACCACGCGGAACCCGCAGTGCTCTCCGCACCGCGTGCCACGCCGTAGAATTTGACGAGATCGCCGGCGACATGCTGCTGGGCGACGACGAAGGGAATGCCGCGCCCGGCGAAACGGTCCAACGCCACGCGCCAACCCTCCTCGGACGCCGCATACATGACGTCGTCCGATTGCGTCGCATGGAAGTCATAGCGCTTGATCCAGGCGCAGGCGAGCGGCGGAGAGGCAGCTGCATTGGTGGCGAGGACGTGGCTCGCCGGCGACGGTATGCCGGCCCGCGCGAAGAGCTCGACCATGCGGTGACGATAGGTGTTGCG
This sequence comes from Alphaproteobacteria bacterium, assembly GCA_035625535.1. Classification (GTDB taxonomy): domain Bacteria; phylum Pseudomonadota; class Alphaproteobacteria; order JACZXZ01; family JACZXZ01; genus DASPPM01. The sequence goes on along the minus strand of DASPPM010000004.1, from coordinate 47,515 downwards.
GATCGCATCCGGGGAGTTGACCACGACGCCACCGGTCCGCACCGCCTCCTTGAGACGATCGAGGATCTCGCCGCGCTCGCACATGGTGAAGATGTTAGCCCCAGGCGTCTCGAGGGCAGCATCGGCGGCATCGCTCGCGAGGAGCTCGACAGAGAAGCCCTGCTCCACCAGTTCGGCAGCCACGCTCTCGATGATCGCCGCGTCGTCCTCGACCCGCCCGGGCGAGTGCGCGGACTCGCGGTATATGCCCCAGCAGGTTCCTTCAGCACTCATGGAGCCTCGCCCCTGGTCTCCCCGCCGGCCGCCGCCCGCTCCGCCGCCCTGATGTCGCTGGCGCGGTCGATGTCGAAGACCCTCGGCAAGACGACACCGTAGACCGGATGGCCTTCGGCCACCAGCCACGCGAGATAGTCGCGCAGGCGCGCGAAGCCGCGGGCGGGCTCGCCCGGCCGTGCCGCGGGCAGCACGTAGAGGCCGGCCGTCGCATGGCTGCCGCTCTCGCCGCCGAGTCGCCGGATGCGGCCGTCGGCCGTATCGAGCGTCGCCCACAGGGGTTTTTCATCGTCGACGTGGGCGGTCAAGCCGAGCACGAAGGCGTCCTCAGGGAAGCCGGCGGCGGCCTTCGCGAAGGCGCTGAAATCGTCCGTAGGCATGATACCGTCGACGGTCGTGATCAGTGCCGGGTCCCCCAAGAGACGCTCGGCGACGAGACGAAAGCTCGCGTAGGAGGAGGGTGTCGTGCGCACGATGAGGTCGAGCTCGAAATCGCCGCCGTGGCGCCTGAGCCATTCCTGGCAATCCTCGCTCGCGTCGTTGACGATGACCGTCAGCCGGCGGATGCCGATGGCGCGAAATCGCGCGAGCGCATGGCCGATCAGCGGACGGCCGGCCACCGGCACCATCGCTTTGCTGCCGCGATAGCCGTCGGCGCTGAGCCGGCTACCCTCGCCGGCGGCGATGATGCCGCCGCGCTGGATCGGCCGGCCGGACGTGCCGGTCATGCAAGACCTCCGCTAGATCTGAGAGCTGCGCCACCCTCGACTGGCAAAGCTCGGCCTCACCGGCCCGCAGCGTCGACGTGGGCGCAGTGCTGGGTGCAATCCAGACGAAGCCCATGCCCATGCGCCGTGCGCCCTCGCCGTCGCGGCGCAAGGAATCGCCGATCATGAGCGTCGTCTCGGGCTTGGCGCCGAGCGGGGCGAGGGCTGCGCGAAAAATCGCCGGGTCGGGCTTGCGCGCGCCTACCCGATGGCTGTCGACAATGACATCGAAAAAACCCGCCAAGCCGGCGCCTTGACACACCGCTTCGAGATTGCCGTAAAAATTCGAGACGATGCCCAGGCGGAAGCGCGCCTTGAGCGTTTCGAGCAGCGCCCGGTTGCGCGCCAAGGCCGCCCGGGCCTCGGCAAGGAAGTGCGACGCTACGCGCCGGCCGCGCGCGCAATCGGCGCCGGCTCTGCCGCTGCCGCCGCCACGGCGGGCGAGCTCGGCCTCGAGATTGCCGGCCAGGCGCTCGATCGTCTCGCCGAGGTCGCAATCGGGCGCGAGCACTCCGATGAGCGCATCATCGGCGGCGTAGAAAGCAGGCGCGAAGCTCTCGGCCGCCATCTCCAGTCCCTCCGCCCGATAATGGGCATGAAAACGCGCCTGCCACGAGAGCCCGTCGGCGTCGAGCGTGCCGCCAAAATCGAAAAGCAGGGTCTCGATCGGCTGTGTCATCGACGAAGCACCCGCAGGCGCGGTTCGCGGCTCGCCGGAAGGCGACTGACGAACGCGCGAAAGTCGATACTAGCCGCGATCGGCCCTGGCCGCGGCGCTCGCGCCGTGCTGCGGCTCCTCGGGCAAATCGAAGGGACGGCCGTCGATGAAGGCATCGCAGGCCTCTCGCGCGACGCTGTCGCGGAGCTGGCGCGGCGGGCTCTTCATATAATAGGCCGAGGGCGCCTCGAGCGGGCCCGCCTCGCCGCGCTCGAGCGCGAGCTTCGCGCAGCGGATCGCATCGATCACCACGCCGGCGCTGTTCGAGGAGTCCTGGACCGAGAGCCGCAGCTCCAATTCGATGGGCGCCTCGCCGAATCCGTAGCCCTCCATGCGGATGAAGCAGACCTTGTTGTCACGCTGCCACGGCACATAGTCGGAGGGGCCGATGTGGATGTTCTTGGCCTCGAGCTGCTCGTCCAATTGCGATTGGACGGCTTCGGTCTTGGAGATCCTCTTCGACTTCAGGCGGCTGCGCTCGAGCATGTTGAGGAAATCGGTGTTGCCGCCCGTGTTGAGCTGGTAGGTGCGCTCGACGCCGACCCCGCGGTCGGCGAAAAGCCGCGCGAGCGCGCGATGTACGATGGTGGCGCCCACTTGGCTCTTTATGTCGTCGCCGATGATGGGCAGACCGGCGTCGCGGAATCTCCGCGCCCATTCGCGGTCGGAGGCGAGGAAGACGGGAATGCAGTTGACCATGGCGACGCGGGCATCGAGGCAGGCCTGGGCGTAATGCTTGGCGGCCTGCTCGGAGCCGACCGGCAGATAACAGAGCAAGACCTCCGCTTTCGAGGCCCGCAGCGCCTCAGCGATATCGGTCGGCTCGAGGTCGGCCGAGCGGAACGCCACGTCGTCGGGATAATCGGCCATGTGCGCGGCGACCCCGTCGAGCACGGGGCCGGCTTGAACGATCACGTTCGAAACCGGGAGCGCGCTTTGAAAGATGAGGGTGCAGTTGGGCTTGGCGAAGATCGCCTCCTCGAGCGGGCGGCCGACCTTGCGCGCGTCGACGTCGAACGCCGCGACGAACTCGATGTCGGAGCAGCCGTAGCCGCCAATCGAGGGGTGCATGATGCCGTGCATCGCAGCACCCTGGCGGTTGCGGTAGAACTCGACGCCCTGCACCAGCGCCGACGCGCAGTTCCCGACGCCAGCGATCGCCACCTTGATCTTGTTGTGCACCGGATCAGATCCCCCATGCGCCCCTCGGTCGCCGCTCAGGCGCGCAGGCGTTAGCACGGCAATGAAACGGCGAGCCGCGGGCTTTGTCATCAAATCGTAATTTACCGCCCTTGTGCAGTCAACCGGTGCCGGCGACGAGAAAGCTGCACGCGGCGGGCATGCCGATATTTTCGGCTGACATCCGTCATCCGGCATGCGGATCTAGAGCAATATCCGACGAAGCGGAATCGCCCCCTCACCCAGCTTTGCCTAAGCTCGCTACGCTCGCTAAGGCTGCGCAACCCTCTCCCCCTCAAAGGGGGAGAGGGTAGGGTGAGGGGGCTGCTTCCACCGAAATGGATTCCGCGCTAGGCCCGCACCAGCGGCTTATACTTGATGCGGTGCGGCTGCTCGGCCGCCTCGCCGAGGCGGCGGCGGCGGTCGGCCTCGTAGTCCGAGTAGTTCCCCTCGAACCAGGCGACTTGGCTCTCGCCCTCGAACGCCATCATGTGCGTCGCGATGCGATCGAGGAACCAGCGGTCGTGGCTGATCACCATGACGCAGCCGGCAAATGCGACGAGCGCGTCCTCGAGCGCCCTCAGGGTGTCGACGTCGAGGTCGTTGCTCGGCTCGTCGAGAAGCAGCAGGTTGGCGCCCGATTTGAGCATCTTGGCGAGATGCACGCGATTGCGCTCGCCGCCCGAGAGCTGCCCCACCTTCTTCTGCTGATCGGCGCCCTTGAAGTTGAAGGCGGCGACGTAGGCCCGGCTCGGCATGCGGTGCTTGCCGAGCTCGAGCTGATCGAGGCCGTCCGAAATCTCCTCCCACACCGTCTTCTCAGCGCGGAGCGAGTCGCGCGATTGGCCGACGTAGCCGAGCTTGACCGTTTCGCCGATGCGGAGCTCGCCACCGTCGGGTTTTTCCTCGCCGGTGATCATACGGAAGAGCGTCGTCTTGCCGGCCCCGTTGGGCCCGATGATGCCGACGATCGCACCGGCCGGCAGGCGAAAGCTCAGATCCTCGATCAGGAGCCGCTCGCCGTAGGCCTTGCGGAGATGCTCGGCCTGGATCACGAGGTCGCCCAGCCGCGGACCGGCCGGGATGACGATCTGGGCCTGGTCCGGCGAGCGATCGCGGCTCTCAGCGAGGAGCGTCTCATAGGCGCTGATGCGCGCCTTGCTCTTGGCTTGACGCGCGCGCGGCGACTCGCGGATCCACTCGAGCTCGCGGGCAAGCTCGCGCTGCCGGGAGGCTTCCTGTTTCTCCTCGAGCTCGAGGCGCTTGTGCTTCTGCTCGAGCCAGGAGGAGTAATTGCCCTTGAACGGGATGCCGCGTCCGCGGTCGAGCTCGAGGATCCAGCCGGCGGTATTGTCGAGGAAGTAGCGGTCATGGGTGACCGCGACCACGGTGCCGTCGTACTCGGAGAGAAAGCGCTCGAGCCAGGCGACCGACTCCGCATCGAGATGGTTGGTCGGCTCGTCGAGGAGCAGGAGATCGGGATGCTGAAGCAGCAGCCGGCAGAGGGCCACCCGGCGGCGCTCCCCGCCCGAGAGAGTCGCGACCGCAGCACCCCCCGGCGGGCAGCGCAGCGCGTCCATGGCGATCTCGACCTGGCGCTCCAGCTCCCAGCCGTTGACCGCGTCGATCGTCTCCTGGAGCTCCGCCTGCTCGGCGATGAGCGCATTCATCTCCGCCTCCTCGAGGGGCTCGGCGAAGCGCGCGCTCACCCTCTCGAAGCGCTCGAGGAGCGCCCTCTTCTCGGCGACCCCGTCGAGCACGTTGCCCATCACGTCCTTCCCGGCGTCGAGCACCGGCTCCTGAGGCAAGAGGCCGACCTTCACCCCCTCGGCGGCCCAGGCCTCGCCCGCGAAGTCGGCATCAAGGCCGGCCATGATGCGGAGCAACGTCGATTTGCCGGAGCCGTTCGGGCCCAGCACGCCGATCTTGGCGCCGGGAAAGAACGAAAGGCGAATATCCTTGAGCACCTGCCGGCCGCCCGGGAAGGCCTTGCTGAGGCCGTTCATGACGTAGATGTATTGGTAGGCCGCCATGCCTCGCTCCGGAGATGTGTGGAAACGCGCGCGGGTTTTAGCCTAGCCGCCGCCCCCGGGCAACCGCGACGCCCGCCTCGCTCGACCGAGCCCGCCCTCAGTGAACCCGCCTCGAGCGCCCTTGAGCCTCTTGAGCCTAGCCCCGGCGGCTTCGAACGGCGTATCATGGGGCAACGAAGAAACTTCTTGCCGTGGGGAGGCGATGGTTCCGGGTTGGGCCGTTCTGGCCTTGTCGCTCGGCTATGTCGGTCTCTTGTTCGCCATTGCCTATTACGGCGACCGGAGGGCGCGGGCGCGCGGGCGGAGCCAGGGCAAGCCCCTCGTCTATGCGCTCTCGCTCGCGGTCTACTGCACCTCCTGGACCTTTTACGGCAGCGTCGGTCTCGCGTCGCGCACCGGCTACGACTTCCTGCCGATCTATCTCGGCCCGATCCTGATGTTCGTCATCGGCCTGCCGCTCTTGCGCCGGATCGTGCGCCTCTCGAAAAGCCACAACATCACCTCCATCGCCGATCTGATCGCCGCGCGCTACGGCAAGAGCCAGTTGCTTGCGGCGATCGTCACCGTGATCGCGGTGATCGGCGTGCTGCCCTACATAGCGCTCCAGCTCAAGGCGGTGTCGACCAGCTTCACGGTGCTGATGCGCCATCCGCTGAGCGCGCTGGCGGCGGATGTGGGCGGCCACGCGATCTGGAGCGACACGGCGCTCATCGTGTCCCTCGTGCTCGCGCTGTTCGCCATCCTCTTCGGCACCCGGAACATCAACGCGACCGAGCACAACGAAGGCATGATGCTGGCCATCGCCTTCGAATCGCTCGTCAAGCTCGTGGCCTTCATCTCGGTGGGCGCCTTCGTCACCTGGGGCATGTTCGGCGGCTGGAGCGATATCCTGGCCCGCGTGCGCGCGGCACCAGCACTCAGCAGCCTCTTCGGCGGCGGGGTCGACGGCGCGACCTGGGTGACCATGACGGGATTGGCCCTGGCGGCGATCCTTTGCCTGCCGCGGCAGTTCCACGTTGCGGTGGTGGAGAACGTGCACGAGCGGGATCTGCGCAAGGCCGCCTGGCTCTTCCCGCTCTATCTCGTGGCCATCAACATCTTCGTGGTGCCGATCGCCGCGGCCGGCCTTCTCGTCATCGGTGCCTCGGCGGACCACGGCGATATGTTCGTGCTGGCCCTCCCGATGGCCGGCGGGCAGTCGGCGTTGGCACTCTTCGCCTTCATCGGCGGCCTCTCCGCGGCCACCGCCATGGTCATCGTCGAATCGGTGGCGGTCAGCAACATGGTGAGCAACGACCTGGTCATGCCCATCGTGCTGCACCGCCGGCGGCTCGGCCTCTCGGACCGCGAGGACATGGGAAAGGTCATTCTGCAGGTCCGCCGCGTCGCGATCGTGGCCTTCATGCTGCTTGCCTATTGCACCTATCGCCTCTTGGGCGACAGCTACGCGCTTGCCTCGATCGGCCTCTTGAGCTTCGCCGCGGTGGTGCAATTCGGCCCGGCCTTGCTCGGCGGCCTCATCTGGCGCGGCGCCACGCAGAAGGGGGCGATCGCGGGCATCCTCGCGGGCTTTTCGGTTTGGGCATATACCCTTTTCCTGCCCACGCTCATGCAGTCGGGCGCCTTCTCGGCTGAGCTCCTCGCCTCCGGGCCGTTCGGCATTTCGCTCCTGCGCCCGCAGCAGCTTTTCGGCCTGCGCTTCGATCCGCTGACGCACGGCGTGTTCTGGAGCCTGCTCGCCAACGTGACCGCCTATGCGCTGTGCTCGCTCTTGAGCGTGCCCAAGGTGATCGAGCGGCTGCAGGCGAGCGCCTTCGTGGACGCCGATGCCGGCGCCGCTCAGCCGGGCCTGCGGCAATGGCACGGTTCGGTCCGCATTTCGGAGCTGGCGATGGTGGCCGCGAGCTATCTCGGGCCGGAGCGGGCCCAGCGCTCCTTCGAGGATTTCGCGGCCCTGCGCGGGGCGCCTCTTGCGCATGACGCCGAGGCGGACTTCGCTCTCGTCCGCCACACCGAGCGGCTGCTCGCGAGCGCCATCGGCGCCTCCTCGGCCCGCCTCGTCATGGCCCTCACGCTCGAGCGCCACAACCTGGGCGCCGACGACGCCATAGGGCTCCTCGACGATGCGACGGCGGCTATCCAGTATAATCGCGACCTTTTGCAATCGACGCTCGAGAACGTGCGCCAGGGCATCAGCGTGTTCGACCGCGAGCTCCGTCTCGTGTGCTGGAACCGGCGATTCCGCGACCTGCTCGAATTGCCAGCGGCCCTCGGCTCCGTCGGCGTAACGTTGCCGGAGATCATGCGCTTCAATGCCGAGCGCGGCGAGTACGGCCCCGGCAACCCGGACGATCTGGTGGCGCGGCAGCTCGAGCTCTTTCTCGGCGACGGCGAACCGGTGCTGGAATATCGCCGGCCCAACGGCACGGTGCTCGAGGTCCGCCGCAGCCCCATGCCGGGCGGCGGCTATGTCACCACCTATTCCGACATCACCGAGCATGTCCGCGTCGCCGCCCAGCTCGCCGCGGCGAACGAGTATCTCGAGCAGCGCGTGCGCGAGCGGACGGCCGAGCTCACGACGCTCAACGCCGAGCTCGACCGCGCCAGGATCACGGCCGAGGAGGCGGACTTGGGCAAGACCCGCTTCGTCGCGGCGGCGAGCCACGACCTACTCCAGCCTCTGAATGCCGCGCGGCTCTATGTTTCGAGTCTCGTCGAGCGGCACGCGCGCGGCGCAAGCAGCCTGAGCCTGCCGGACGGCGAGCTCGTGCGCAAGATCGACGCCTCGCTCGGCTCGGTCGAGGAGCTGCTCGGCATGCTGCTCGACATCTCGAAGCTCGATGCGGGTGGCATGACGCCCGAGTGGGGCGACTTTGCTCTCGGCGAGCTGTTCGCGGCACTCAGGCTCGAGTTCGCCCCCCTCGCGGAGAAAAAGAGGCTCGACCTGCGCATCGTGCCCACCTCGCTCGCCGTGAGGAGCGATCGGCAGCTTCTTCATCGCGTGCTGCAGAATCTGCTTTCCAATGCCGTTCGCTATACCGCGCGCGGCAAGGTGCTGATGGGTGCCCGCCGCATCGGCGCCTCGCTCCTGATCCAGGTGTGGGATACCGGCTGCGGCATCCCGGAGGACAAGCACCCCCTCGTCTTCAAGGAGTTCCAACGCTTCGCCAGCGGCCCGGGCACCGAGCACGGCCTCGGCCTCGGCCTCTCGATCGTGGAGCGCATCAGCCGCATCCTCGACCATCCGGTGAGCTTTCGCTCCGAGGCCGGCCGCGGCACCGTCTTCACGCTCGCGGTGCCGCGCGGCATCGCACCCGTGCTGGCACTCTCGCCTGTTTTCGAGCCGGCGCGGCCGATGCCGACGGGCGAGCGCCTCGCCGTGCTTTGCATCGACAACGAGCCGCGCGCGCTCGACGGCCTCACCGCGCTGCTCGAGGGGTGGTCGTATCGCCTGCGCTCCGCCAGCGGGCTCAGTGCTGCGCTGGCGCTTGACGCCCCGGGTGCGGCCCCACCGGACCTCCTCATCGTCGATTACCATCTCGACGACGGGGACGACGGCATCGCCTGCATCATGACATTGCGCCGCCACTACCGTGCCGAGGTTCCCGCCATCCTGATCAGCGCGGACCGCTCGGAAGCGGTCGCCGCCCGTGCCCAGTTGCTCGCGCTGCCACTCCTCAAGAAGCCGCTCAAGCCCGCGGCCCTCCGCGCCGTCATCATGCGCCTGATCGCGGCGCGGCAGGCGGCCGAATAGGCGCCTCAGCCGACGCCGCCGCGGTTCGCAGCAACAGGCGGCAGCTCCGCGACGGCGGGTCCCGCGTCCTCGGCAAGGCGCCTGGCCAGGATGACGGCCTGGGTGCGGTTGTCGACCTTGAGCTTCTGGAGGATGGCGGAGACATGGGCCTTGACCGTCGCCTCGGACACGCCGATCGCGTGGGCGATTTGCTTGTTGAGCAAGCCTTCGCTGAGCATCATCAGGACGCGAACCTGCTGGGGGGTCAGGCTGGCGAGGCGGGAGGCAAGCTCGGCATCGGCCTCAGCGGCGCGTCCCCGCGCGCCAAGCGCTGGCGGCAGCCAGCTCTCGCCGGCGAGAAGCGCCATGAGTGCCGTGCCGATATCGGCGGCGGTCGCCGACTTCGGTATGTAGCCGGCAGCTCCCAGCTCGAGCGCCCGGCGAACCACCCGGGGCGAATCATTGGCCGAGATGATGGCGACGGGCACCGCCGGGAACTGCGCGCGCAAGAAGAGCAAGCCCGAGAAACCCGAGATGCCCGGCATGTTGAGATCGAGCAGCACGAGATCCGTATCGGGCGAAGCCTCGAGCTGAGCGCGCAGGCTATCGAAGGAATCGGCCTCCGCAATCTCGGCTCCGGGCAAGAGCCGAGCAATCGTGAGGCGCAGGGCGTCGCGGAACAGCGGGTGGTCGTCGGCGATGACGAGGCGGCAGGCCGCCATCGGCTGGCGCTCCCCTTGGAGACGAAGTCGCACGCGGCGAGCCATGATAAGGGCGCAACCGGCTTTCGCCTAGCATCGGGCGTGGGCGCTTCGCGCTCTGCAACGACGAGGCTCAGGCACTGATAATCGGTGCGGCGGCAGCGGCTCGCGCGCCTTAATCGAAATTTATTATTATTTCTCAACGGGGTAAGCGGTTGAGGGCGACCTCAAACCCGTCAAATAACGCATGATGAGGCTCCGCGTGCTGGCGGACGCTGGGGAACGCCCCACGCCCGCCTTGAGCCTGGCGCGGGAGGAGAGAGAAGCGGACCCCCGGCCTAACCGCGACCAAGCCTGACGCCAGCCATCCCTGCGGGCATTTCGTTAGCAAGTCATGGTTTCGCCTTGCCCCTATCGTGCGCGCTATCGATAGACTAAAACTGGGACATTGCTGTGCGTCAGCACCTTCACGGTCTCGCTGCCAAGCACGACGGCTGAGACGCCGCGCCGGCCATGAGAGGCCATTGCGATCAAGTCACAGCCGCTCTTGTTCGCCGCATCGATGATGGCCTGGTACGGATGCTCGTGCTTGAGATGCATCACAGTGCAGCTAACGCCTGCTGCCGCTGCGGAATCCTTTACCTGTGCCAGGTATTTCGCCGTTGCTGCGGCCGTGTGCTTCTCGTAGGTGTCTGCCGTGTCGGTGATTATCTCCGGATTCATGGCAATGAGGTGATACGGGGCCGTGACGGTGATTCCCGTTACCTTTGCGTTCACTGCCTTCGCAAGCGCGATGCCATAGCGGACCGCCTTGTTCGATAATTCGGAGCCGTCGGTGGGGATGAGAATATGCTTGTACATGGGTTTGACCTCTTGTCGAGTACCAGATCAAAGTCTCAAATTCAAATCTGAACTCATCCTCGTGCCCGAGCATTGATTTAGCTCAAACCGAATGTTTCAATCGCAGCGCCGATTTGCCATAGAAAGCCCGATTGCCTGGCGCAAGCGATCGGCGCGCAGAGGCCGCCCCTTACGAACGTCGCGAAAGGCTACACCTACCCCCCTACGAAAGTCGTATACCCCCTGCGAAATTCCTATGTCGTACACACCCTACGAAAGTCCTATCCTATAAGGTGGTATTGGGGTCGCAATGCGAGTTCTCATCGATCACCATCCGGCGCCAAGACCGGGCGCGGTGAGCGGCAAGGCGGCACACCCTAGCAGGAGGGCAACATGGCTCAAATTCCGCAGAACTTCCGTCGCGTGATCACCGCCGCGGCGGGGGGAAACGTCATCGAGTGGTATGACTTCTATATTTTCGGGAGCTTGGCCGCGATCTTGTCGGTCAAATTCTTCGAAAAGAGCCATCCCGTCGCGGCGCTGCTCAGCACGGTCGCGCTGTTCACCGCCGGCTTCCTGATCCGTCCGTTGGGGGCATTCCTGTTCGGCTGGATGGGAGACCGCATCGGCCGCAAATATACGTTCCTCCTTACGCTGAGCGGCATGGCTCTGGGCACCGGAGCGATCGGATTGGTCCCGACCATCGAATCGATCGGGTTGAGTGCCGCGGTCATTCTTTTCTGTCTGCGAATGATCCAGGGCCTTTGCCTGGGCGGCCAATACGGCGGCGCCATCACTTACGTCGCGGAGCACGTCTCGGACGAACGCCGCGGCTACTATACCGGCTGGCTGCAGACCTCGCCTACTCTCGGGATCGTGCTGTCACTCCTCGTAATCATCGCTACACGCACCTATTTCGGCGAGCCCGCGTTCAATGCCTGGGCGTGGCGCATCCCGTTCTTGTTCTCCTTCGTGCTGGTGTTCATCGCCTTCTACATCCGGGTCAACTTTCAGGAGTCGCCGATCTTCGATGAGATCAAGGCCAAGGGGCAGATGACCAAGAACCCATGGAAGGAGGCCTTCCTCAGCGCCAATATCAAGTTCGTGGTGATCGCGACCATTGTTGTGCTCGGGGAGGGCGTGGTGTGGTACAGCGGGCAGTTCTGGGCGCTGTACTTCCTGCAGCAGGTTTCCAAGCTGGACGCGCTGACCACCGCCTATATCGTGGGAGCCGGGCTGATCATTGGGACCCCGACACTCATCCTCTTCGGCTGGCTGTCCGACCACATCGGCCGCAAGGCGGTGATATTGGGTGGCTTCCTGCTTGCGGCGGTCACTTACTATCCGCTGTATCTGTGGCTCGGATCGGCCACGCATCCGGGCAATGTCAACTATCCGATTGCGATCATCGTCGTCGCCATTCTCGTCTCCTATGTTGGGATGGTCTACGGGCCGATCGGCGCATTCCTCGCTGAGTATTTCCCCGGCAGGATCCGCTATACATCAGTGTCCGTCCCGTATCACATCGGCAATGGCTGGGGCGGCGGGTTGGTGCCGTTCATCACCACGGCCGCGTATCAAGCGACGGGCAGCCTCGGCTACGCTCTGATCTACCCGATCGCTGTTCCGGCTGTATGTTTGGTGCTCAGCCTGTTCTTGATGCCGGAGACGCGCAAGATGAAAATCTGGGAGCCGACAGAGGCCAAAGCGACATAGTAGCAAGGCAGCTTAGGCGCGGGGCCTCTCGGCCCCGCACCTTGCCGACCCGTTGAAAGCGGCATAACGCCGAGCACGATCGTCGGCAGAATGGCAAGTGGGGCCCGGGCGATCCCCGGGCCTCTCTTTGCCGCGAGTTTGGCCCGACAGCCTGCGGCGGATCGGGCTATGCTCGCTACTTCCGACTGTCGCGGTGCTCACCGGGTCCAGCGGCGGCTTCCCTCGCTTTGGCGACTCGTGTTAGGAGTCGTGTTAAGATTCGCGAGAGTTTGTAACGGGAAACCCCGATCGGCGCACCTCACCCACGCGCTCGAAAGACGTTGCTTACGCAGGGAGGGATTTTCTATGGCAGGCAAAACGCCGGCGAAGGAGCACACCGAGGTCAGCGAAGCGCAGATCGCGGTGCATTGGAAGGAGGAGGAGTACCTCCGGCCGCCGAAGAAATTCGTCGAGCAGGCGAACATGAAGGACCGGGATGTTCGCGAGCGGTTCGGTCCGAAGAATTTCCCCGACTGCTTCAAGGAATACGCGGACATGTTGACCTGGTTCGAGCCGTATCACACGGTCCTCGACACGGGCAATCCGCCCTTCTGGAAATGGTTTGTCGGCGGCAAAATCAATGCGAGCTACAACTGCGTGGATCGCCACCTCGCGCAGTATCGCAACAAGGCGGCGCTCGTCTTCGTCGGCGAACCCGAAGATGAGCCGCCGGTCGCACTGACCTATCAGGAGCTCTATGTCCAGGTCAATGAGATGGCGGCGCTGCTCCGCGACTTTTGCGGACTCAAAGCGGGCGACCGCGTGACCCTCCATCTGCCCATGACGCTTGAGCTGCCCATCACGATGCTCGCCTGTGCGCGACTGGGCGTCATTCACTCGCAGGTGTTCGGCGGGTTCTCCGGCCAGGCGTGCGCCACGCGCATCCAGGACTCGGGCAGCCACATGCTCATCTCAATGGACGCGTACTGGCGCGCGGGCAAGCTCATCGATCACAAAGCGAATGCGGACGTCGCGGTGGAAACCGCGCAGGAGATGGGACAGCACGTCGACAAGGTCCTCGTCTGGCAGCGTTACCCCGGCAAGTACAGTTCGCCGACGCCGATGGTCAAGGGGCGCGATTTCTTCGTCAACGAGGTCCTGAAGAAGTACCGAGGCGCGCGCGTCGACCCCGTGCCGATGGACGCTGAGGCGCCGCTGTTCCTGATGTACACCAGCGGCAGCACGGGCAAGCCGAAGGGATGCCAGCACCGCACCGGCGGCTACCTCGCCTACGTCGCCGGCACCTCCAAATACATCCAAGACATTCATCCGACCGACACTTACTGGTGCATGGCGGACATCGGCTGGATCACCGGGCATTCGTATATCGTCTACGGTCCGCTCGCCATCGCGGCGACGAGCGTCGTGTTCGAAGGCGTTCCCACGCATCCCGATGCGGGGCGTCCGTGGAGAATCGCCGAGCGGCTGGGCGTCAATATCTTCCACACCTCGCCGACCGCCATTCGCGCACTGCGGAAAGCGGGAGCCGAGGAGCCGAGAAAGTACAAATACCACTTCAAGCACATGACGACCGTGGGCGAGCCCATAGAGCCGGAAGCTTGGCGCTGGTACTACCACGAGGTCGGCAAAGGCGAGGCCGTCATCGTCGACACGTGGTGGCAGACCGAGAACGGCGGATTCCTCTGCAGCACGGTGCCCGCCATTGATCCGATGAAACCCGGCAGCGCCGGACCCGGTGTGCCGGGCATCTATCCGATCATCTACGACGAAAACGGCGAAGAGGTTCCCGCGGGCTCCGGCCGGGCGGGCAACATCTGCATCCGTAATCCGTGGCCCGGGATCATGCAGACGATCTGGGGCGAATCCGAGCGCTTCGTTGCTCAGTATTACACGCGCTACTGCAAGAATCGGAAGAGCAAGGACTGGCGCGATTGGCCCTATCTGGCGGGCGACGGCGCGTTGCTAGCGGCGGATGGCTATTTCCGCATCTTGGGCCGCATCGACGACGTCATCAATGTAGCAGGCCATCGCCTTGGCACGAAGGAGCTTGAATCCGCGTGTTTGACGGTGCCCGAAGTCGCCGAAGCCGCGGTCGTGCCGGTCGTGGACGAAGTCAAGGGGCGCATGCCCGAGATTTACGTCTCCCTCAAGCCGGGCCACGAAACTACGCCCGATGTCGTCGACCGCATCATCAAGGCCAACGAGGAGATCATCGGCCGCTTCGCGCGACCGAAGCACGTCTACGTCGTGCACGATATGCCCAAGACCCGGTCAGGCAAGATCATGCGCCGGGTGCTCGCCTCCATCTCCAATCGGCGCGACGTGGGCGATGTGACGACGCTGGCGAACCCGACCGTCGTCGAAGAAATCCGCGAGATGGTGCAAGGCAAGGAGAAGGTCGTCACGACCGAGGCGGTGCCCGAAGACATCGACAAGTACGGACAGAACGAATGATGCCGTCCGCGAGGCGCTGCCGGCTATAGCAGCAAAGACCCGCGCCGTGCGCGCTCATGGTCGCCGAGGCAGCGCGTTGCCTCCTCCTTGACCGCCGCTAGGGGGCCGTACGTCGTGCCAAAGCGGGCGCCATGGGCCGGCCGAGCGCCGCCGATGCTCCCCGCCCCAGCCCTAAGGCGTTGCTGCTTCGGACGGCACGATGGGAGGCCCGCGCAGACCCCGCGGCCACTTTTCCGCTCTTGAGATAAGTGCTGCCGCTTGCGGATGATCGGCTATGCTCGGCGGCGCCATGGACGACCGCCCGAGCCGCCGAGCGACGACCCCAGCGCCCTTGCGGCCGCGCCTCGCCACATTCGGCTATCTCGGCTTCGTCGTGCTGTGCTGGGCCTTCAATTGGCTCGTCATGAAGCTGGTCGTGCCGGACATCGGCCCTTTTTCGTTTGCCGCCTTGCGACTGGTGGGTGCGGCCGCGACGATCGGGCTCGTGCTTGCGCTCAAGGGCGAGCGCCTCCACCCTGCCACGGGCGAGGCCTGGCCGCTCGCCTGGACCGGGTTCCTCCAGATCGGCTGCCTCTTCTCCCTCAACATGCTCGGTCTGCAGTTCGTGCTGCCGGGGCGTGCCTCGGTGCTCGTCTATACCATGCCGCTTTGGGCCATCGTCTTCGGCGTCTGGCTCGCGCGCGAGCGGCCGGGCCCACGCAAGCTCTGGGGCGGCCTCGTCGGCTTACTCGGCCTCGTTATCTTCTTCGATCCGCGCCTCGTCGATTGGCACGATGCACGGGTGCTCTTCGGCAACGCCATGCTCCTCCTCTCGGCGCTTCTGTGGGCGCTCGGTGCCGTGCTCTATCGCCGCCGGCGCTGGCAGGGCCAGTTCTGGCCCCAGGTCCTCTGGCAGCTCTCGGGTGCTGCGGTGCCGGTGAGCATCATCGCGTTCGCGCTCGAGAACGGCCGGCCGATCCGCTGGACGGCCGTCCTCATCGCCGCTCTCGTCTATAATTGGCTGATCGGCACCGGGCTTGCCTATTGGTGCTGGGCCAAGGTGCTGACGGAGGTGTCGGCGGCCACCGCCGGACAGGCCGTCATGCTGGTGCCGGTCCTCGCCTTCCTGCTCTCGGCGCTCCTCTTCGGCGAGGCCGTGACGCCTCAGGTGCTGGTGAGCGTCGGCCTCATCCTTCTCGGCGTCGTGCTCACCTTACGAGCGTCCGTCCGGGGGCGAAATTAGGCAGTGCTCTCGGCTTGGCAGCAATCGCGGGAGATTTGTCGTTGCGCGCCGGGGGCAGCCATGGGATAGAGGCGGCTCGCGGCATCCGCGCATAGCCGCCATGCGTTGACTTGAGGGCTGGAGCTTTCCAGCTAAAGCGGCACCGTGCGGGCGCGAGCCGGCTTCCGGCAGAGAGGCCCTCCACGGAGCAGAGGGGCCATAAGCGGGGTCCGGTCCATGTCCTTCGTCGCCAGATTGGCCCACGGCCGCGTGCACTACGGCTGGATCGTGCTCGGGGTGACCTTCCTCACGCTCCTAATCGCGGCGGCCACGCGCGCCACCCCCGGCGTATTCATCGTCCCCTTTGAGCAGGAATTCGGCTGGTCGCGGGCGATGATCGCGTCGGCGGTCTCGATCAACTTGGTGCTCTTCGGGCTGATGGGACCGTTCGCGGCGGCTCTCGTCGAGCAATTGGGCGCGCGGCGTACCATGCTCTTCGCGGTCGGCCTCGTCGCCGCCGGAGTCGCGCTCACGACGCTGATGACTCAACCCTGGCAGCTCCTCCTCTTGTGGGGCTTCGTGGTCGGCAGCGGCACGGGCATGACGGCATTGGCGCTCGGCGCCACGGTCGTCAATCGCTGGTTCACCGATCGCCGCGGGTTTGCCATGGGTATCTTGACCGCGAGCAATGCCACAGGCCAGCTCATCTTCCTGCCGGCGCTCGCGAAGCTCGTCGAGGATCACGGCTGGCGCATTGCCGCCTTCACCGTCGTGGCGCTCGGCCTCCTGATACTCCCCGTCATCGCCATTCTCATGCGCAACCATCCCCACGATGTCGGCGTCAACCGCTTGGGCGAGCCCGGGGTGGCGGAGGCGCCGCGAAGGGCCGCGGGAAACCCGGCGGGGTTGGCGCTCTCCACGCTCTTCCTCGCGATGCGCTCGCGCGACTTCTGGCTGCTCTTCGGCAGTTTCTTTATCTGCGGCCTCAGCACCAACGGGCTCATCGGCACGCACCTCATCCCGGCCTGCTTCGACCATGGCATTCCGGAGGTGAGGGCGGCGGGGCTGCTCGCCGTGATCGGCGCCTTCGATTTCGTGGGCACGCTTCTATCGGGTTGGCTCTCCGACCGTTGCAACAACCGGATGCTGCTGTTCTGGTACTACGGCCTGCGAGGGCTTTCGCTCCTCTATCTGCCGTTTTCCTTCGACATCTCGTTCTACGGACTCTCGCTCTTCGCCATATTCTACGGCCTCGACTGGGTGGCGACCGTGCCGCCGACGGTGCGGCTCACGGCCGATGCCTTCGGGCGCGAGCGCGCAAGCGTGATCTTCGGCTGGGTCTTCTGCGGCCACCAGTTGGGTGCCGCCACCGCCGCCTTCGGCGCCGGTCTCATCCGCACCGATCTCGGCGACTATCTCCTCGCCTTCATAGTTGCAGGCGCATTCTGCCTCTTGGCCTCGCTCATGGTGCTCGGCGTCGGCAGCAGGAGACGCGGCGAATTGACGCCCGCCACGGCACCCTCCGCCGCGTAGCTCCCGTGGCGTCCGGGCGCGCCCTTCCCTCCGCCGCCTCAATCGGCCGCGCGCGCCTCCTTGGGCAGCGGCACCACGCCGTCCGCGATCAGGCGCTCGATCGCCTCGCCGCTGAAGCCCGCCTCGGCGAGCACGCTACGGCTCGCCTCGCCGAGCGCCGGCGGCAGCCGACGTAGGCACCCCGGCGTGCGCGAGAGCTTGACCGGCATGCCGGTGCCGCGATAGCCCTCGGCCTCGATGACCATTTCGCGGTGCCGCGTGTGCGGATGGCCGAGCGCATCGGGAACATCGCGCACCGACCCGCAGGGCACGCCTTCGGCGAGGAGCTGCTCGGCGAGCGCCTCGCCGTCGAGATTCGCGAGTGCCGCCTCGAGCTCGGCGCGCAACGCCGCGCGATTGGCGGTGCGCTCCTTGTTGGTGCGGAAGCGCGGCTCGAGCGCGAGTTCGGGCCGGCCGAGAGCCGCGGCGACGCGCGCGAACTGGCGGTCATTTCCGACGGCGAGGAAGATCGCCTTGGTCCTGGTCGCAAAAGCGTCGTAGGGTGCTATGTTGGGATGGGCATTGCCCGTGCGCTGTGGCGTCTTGCCGGAGAGGAAAAAATTGGCCGCGTGCGGGTGCAGGAGCGCGAGCGCGCTGTCGTAAAGCGCCACCTCGACGAACTGCCCGCGCCCCGAGCGCTCGCGCTCGGCGAGCGCCATGAGGATGCCGACCGCGGCATAGAGCCCGGTGCCGAGATCGACGATCGGCGTGCCGAGCCGAAGCGCCGCCCGGTCCGCTTCGCCGTTGATGCTCATGAGGCCCGCCATCGCCTGGATGACAGCGTCGTAACCGGGCCGGCCGCCGAGCGGCCCGTCAGCCCCGAAACCCGAGACGCGGCAGTGGATGAGCCGGGGAAAGCGCTCCGCGAGCGTCGCCGCATAGCCGAGCCCCCACCTCTCCATGGTTCCGGTCTTGAAGTTCTCGACCAGCACGTCCGCGCCCTCGAGGAGGGCGAGGAGAACCCGGCGCCCTTCGGGACGATTGAGGTCGAGCACAATGCCGCGCTTGTTGCGATTCACGCCGATGAAGTAGGAGGCCGTATCGTCCTTGAATGGCGGGCCCCAGCCGCGCGTCTCGTCGCCCGCGGGCGGCTCGAGCTTGATCACGTCGGCGCCGTGGTCGCCCAGGATTTGCGTGCAATAGGGCCCGCCCAGGACCCGGGTGAGATCGATCACCTTGAGGCCGGAAAGAGCTCCCATTGTCGTCTTGGTCATTTCACACCTTCTGCGGTCGGGCATTCGGTTGGGTCGGACGCTTGGGCCGAACGCGCACGCGGCGCGGCGTCGGGCTCGGCAATGGCACCAGGGGCTCACAGTCGCATAAGCGCTCCGCCTGCGCCACACCGGCCTCCTTCCGGCAGCGCCCGCCGTCGAGCAATGGGCAGATTTTTCGCCTTTGGCTAGCAATACTCCCCCACGACGCAAGAGGCCATGCAAAATGAGCGAAAGAATCCTAAATAAATCTCCCTTGATTTCGCGTGGAATTATGTATTGACTATGGACTTACTGTCTTGAGGGCGGCCAAGGCCCAGGATTTCACCCCCGCAGGAATGGAAACGATGACCAATCATGCAACCCCCGAGCAGTTGATGGAGGCGACCGTCAACGTCGTCCGGGCATATGTCTCCAATAACCGGCTCGACTCCGCCGATTTGCCTGCCGTCATACGCCAAGTCCACGACTGCTTCCGGGGTCTTGGCGAGGAGCAGACGGCCGCCGGTAAGGCCGAGCCCCATGTGCCGATCAAGAAGTCGGTCACGCGGAACTACCTCGTTTGCCTCGAGTGCGGCATGCACCTCAAGATGCTCAAGCGCCATATGGGCTCGGCCCATCAGATGAGCCTTGCCGACTATCGATCCAAATGGGGCCTGTCGCCGAGCTATCCGGTCGTCGCTCCGAGCTACGCCGAGACGCGCTCGGCGCTCGCCAAGGAGATCGGCCTCGGCACGCGCAACCGACGCAAGAGCGGCCGACGCAAGAGGGCCTGAGCCCGGTCAGTACCGACTTGCGCGGCTCGCCTTGCGGCGGCTCGCGAGGGCGAGACCCCGCAATGAGATCCGAGGCGGCGCGCGACGCCGGACGCCTCGAGCACGCGCGTTGACAGAGCCCCATGCCGTCTTGGCGGCGATCCCCCTCGGCAGCGACTGGACGGCCCGGAACACGAGGTGCCGGGGTGCTCCGTGATCGCCGTTGCGCGCGATGGTATGTTATAATATAACATGTAGGGCGGACCCGGCAGACGCGAGGAGCGGACGGGGCGGGTTTGCGGGGCGATCCTTCGAGGCGTGGAGCCATGCGTCACTTCCTCATCGCTGCATTCGTCGGCTGGGCGCTCGGCGCGGCTTGGGCCCATGCCGGAGCGATCGACATCGTGGCGGCCGAGAACTTCTACGGCGACGTGGCGGAGCAAATCGGCGGCCCGGAGGTGCACGTCACGAGCATTCTGACCAATCCGGATGAGGACCCGCATCTCTTCGAGGCCAACCCGTCGACGGCCCGCCAGCTTGCCGATGCCAAGCTCGTCATCTACAGCGGAGCCGGCTACGACACCTGGGCCGGGAAACTGCTGGCTGCCTCGAAAGCCCCGGGCCGCCAGGTCATCGATGTCGCCAAGCTTGTCCATCGCAAGGCCGGAGACAATCCGCACATCTGGTACGACCCGCCGACGATGCCGGCGCTCGCCAAGCATCTCGCCGACACATTGTCGGGGCTCGATCCCTCCCACAGCAAGGACTACGCCAAGCGCCTGGCACTCTTCGCAGAGACGATGAAGCGGATGGACGCCAGGGTCTCCGAGCTCCACCGCAAGTACGCCGGAACGGTGGTGACGGCGACCGAGCCCGTGTTCGGCTACATGGCCGATGCGCTCGGCCTCAAGATGCGCAACGACCGCTTCCAGCTCGCGGTCATGAACGACACCGAGCCCAGCGCCGGCGAGATCGCCGCCTTCGAAAAGGACTTGCGCACGCGGACCGTCAAGGTTCTCTTCTACAACAGCCAGACGAGCGAGGCCTTGACCGAGCGCATGCGCGGCATCGCGAAAGAGGCGGGCGTGCCGATCGTGGGCGTCACCGAGACGGAGCCGCCGGGAAAGAGCTACCAGGAATGGATGATGTCGCAGCTCGATGCTCTCGACCAGGCGCTCGCGGCCAAGTAGCCGCGCGAGTGATCGAGCTCGATCGCGTCACGCTCGCGCGCGGCGGGCGCAATGTGCTCGCGGAGGTGAGCTTCGCCATTGCAGAGGGAGAGTTCGTCGGGGTCTTCGGCCCCAACGGCTCCGGCAAGACCACGCTGCTCCTGGCCATCCTCGGCCTGATTCGGCCGTCGCGCGGCATGCTCAAAATCTTCGGCGAGGTGGCGGGGCGCGGCACTGCCGCCGCGGGCTACCTGCCGCAGCAGCGTAGCCCGGTCGCGGACCTGCGGCTCCGCGGGTGGGATTTCGTGGCGAGCGCCTGCCATGGCGAGCGCTGGGGCCTGCCGCTCCTCGGTGCGGCCGGGCGGCGCGAGGTCCATGCCGCGGTCGAGCTCGTCGGCGCCGCCGCAATCGCCGAGCGGCCGCTCTCTGAGCTCTCTGGCGGCGAGCTGCAGCGCCTCCTTCTGGCCCAGTCGCTCCTCGGCAAGCCGAAGCTCCTCCTGCTCGACGAGCCGCTCATCAGCCTCGACCCCCATTTCCAGCAGGCGGTGGTCGAGCTGGTGAAGCGGATTCAGTCGAGCCTTGGCATCACGGTGCTGTTCACCGCCCACGACATCAACCCCCTACTCGGCGTCATGGACCGCGTGCTCTATCTGGGCCACGGCCATGCCGCGCTCGGCACGGTCGAGGAGGTGATCAACGGGGAGGTGCTTTCCCGGCTCTACGGCACGCCGATCGAAGTCCTCCATGTGAAGGACCGCATCCTCGTCGTGTCGGGACATGGCCCGGTCGAGACCCATGCTCATCTCCACGATGTTTGAGTACGACTTCATGCGCACCGCGTTTGCGGCCGGCGGTGTCGTGGCCGTGGTCGCGGGTGCGGTGGGATTCTTCCTGGTGATGCGCAACCTCGCGTTCGCGGGTCACGCGCTGTCCCACGTCGGCTTCGCGGGTGCCACGGGCTCGGTGCTCATCGGACTGGCGCCCTTCTGGGGGCTGCTCGCCTTCACGCTCGCGGCGGGGATCGTGATGGGCCTGCTCGGCGAGCGCGTGCGCGGCCGCGACACTGCCGTCGGCATCATCCTCACGCTGGCGCTCGGCCTGGGCGTGCTGTTCCTCTACCTCTACACCACCCACGCGACCCAGGCGACGGCACTCCTCTTCGGCAACCTGCTCGGCGTGAGCGCCGACATGCTGTGGGACATGGTCGCCCTCGGCGCGCTCAGCCTCGCGGGCCTGGCGGCCATCTCGCGGCCGCTGCTCTTCGCCACCCTGGAGCCCGAACTCGCCGAGGCCAAAGGCGTCTCGCTGCGCCTCGTCTCCGTGCTCTTTCTCATCATCGTCGCCGTGGCCGTCGCCGAGGCCGCCCAGGTCGTGGGCGTCCTTCTCGTCTTTGCGCTCATGGTAGGCCCGGCCGCCGCGGCCCTTCGTCTCACCTCGCGTCTCGGCCGCGGGGTGGCGCTCGCAGCCCTCCTCGGCCTCGGCGAGACCTGGCTCGGCATCGCGCTTGCCTATGTCACCGACTGGCCACCGAGCTTCTGGATCGTCCTCTTGAGCTGCTCGGTCTATTTCCTAAGCCTGGCGCGCCCCACCTCGGCCCGGCTCGTTCCCGCCGCCAACTGAACCGGAATAGCGTGCCGCGAGCGCGCCTCCGCGCGCGGACTGCGCCCGCGCCCGTCCGCCTCACAGTGCCGCGAGCTTGGCGTTCAAGAGATCGGTGATCAGCATGTGCGAGGGATAGTGGGAAATGGAGAAGGGCGGCTTGGCCGTCGCGATCACCGATTGCGGCGTCACGCCGCAGGCCCAGAAGACCGGCAGCTCGTCCTCGCCCACCGCGACCGCGTCGCCGTAATCCGGCTTGGCGATGTCCTTGATGCCGATCATCTCCGGCAGGCCCAAATGCACGGGCGCGCCGTGCACGTTTGGGAAGCGCGAGGTGATCTGCACGGCGCGGATCGCCTCGGCCGGGGTGAAGGGCCGCATGGAGACCACCAGCTTGCCGTGGAAGCGCTCGGTGCGCTCCGTCTCGAGGCTGGTGCGGAACATCGATACCGTGACGCCTTGCTCGAGGTGACGCAGGCTGAGACCCGCGTCCAAGAGTGCCTGCTCGAAGGAGAACGAGCAGCCGAGCACGAAGGCAACCAGATCGTCGCGCCACCACTTCAGGAGATCGGTCGGGCTGTCGACCTCTTTGCCGTCGCGGAAGACGCGATAGCGCGGCACGTCGGTGCGGATGTCGATGTCGCTGCCGAGCGTGGGCAACATTGGGTCACCCGGCTTGCCCACGGCGAGAACGGGGCAGGGCTTGGGATTTTGCAGGCAGAAGCGCAGGAACTCGTCGGCCCAGTCGGCCGGCAGGATCGCGACATTGCCCTGCACCATGCCGGGTGCCAGGCCCGAGGTCTGGCCGCGGTACTCGCCGCGCCGGATGCGCGCGCGTACCGCCGCGGCCGAGACGTCGGAAGCCTGCGTCGCTCGCGCGTCGAATGCGATACTCATGAAAGCCGCTCCTTGATTGCCCTGGCCCGCCGCACCGCACGCGGCGGCATGGCCTCAATAGACGCCGCCTGGTCCCGCCTTGCCGCCCTCGCCGCGCATTTGGGCCACCACCTCCTTGCCGAATTGCGCGAGGATGCGGTTGTCGCTCAACACCGTCACGAGATCGAAGCCTTTCGCGATCATCGCCTTGGCATAAGCCACGCTTCCCGTGTGGATGCCGGCCTTGATCTTGTGGCGCTTGCTCGTGGCCAGGATGCGGTCGATGAGGGCCACGATCTTCGCATCGGTCTGATCCAGGCCGCCCTTGCCGCCGTGGGAAAGCGAGAGGTCGTTGGGCCCGATGTAAAGTGCGTCGAGTCCCGGCGTGCTGCAAATCTCGTCCAGATGCTTGACCCCGTCCGCGGTCTCGATCATGGCCAAGGCGACGATCGTCTCGTCGGACTTGCTTTGATAGTCGCTGCCGCCATAGATGAGGCCGCGGATCGGGCCCGCGCTGCGGTACCCGCGGGGCGGATAGCGGCAGGCGCCCACGAAGCGCTCGGCCTCCTCGCGGTCGTTGATCATCGGACATATGACGCCGTAGGCGCCGGCGTCGAGACACTTCATGATGATGGCCGGGTCGTTCCACGGCACGCGCACGAGCGGCGTGACGCTGGTCGTCGAGATCGCCTGCATCATCAAGACCGAGGTCTGGTAGTCGACGAGACCGTGCTGCAGGTCGATGACGAGCGAATCCCATCCGAGCGTCGCCATGACCTCGGCGGAAAAGCTGTTCGGAATGCCGAGCCAGCCGTTGACGACCGCACCGCCCTTGTTCCAGATCGTGCGCAGGTTGTTGGGCCTCATCGCCTCTCCCCCTCCTCTGCCGTCCGCGCGCGATCATGGCGCCTCGCCCGCACGACCGCAAGCGCGATCGTCGCCGCGGTCGCTCCGGGGATCATCGTTGAATTCGCTTGAAAACACTCGATAATTTCCTCGCCGGCGTCGACCGAGCCCGAGCGGCCCAATGCCTCTTCGCGCCGCGCGCGCAAAGGGACCAAGGTGAGCGCAGCAAAGCCCTTGCCGCCCGCCGCGCGGACTGGTCTTCTTGACGCTCTCCACGGTCGTGCAAGGGCGCGGCGCTGCGGCGCGGCCGTCAATCGGCGAGGGCCCATAATTGGCAGGCGGCGTGAAACTGAAGCGCAATTCCGAGCTCTCGGTCGGCATAGCACTCGGCAGCGGCGTCGCGCGCGGCTGGGCGCACATCGGCGTCCTCAACGCGCTCGAGCGCGTCGGCATCAAGCCCGATATCGTCTGCGGCACCTCGATCGGCGCGCTCATCGGCGGGGTCTATGTCGCCGGCCGGCTCGAGGGGCTGGAGGCATGGGCGCGCAGGCTCAACAGGCTCCGCGTCACTCGCCTGCTGGACTTCCAGATCGGTCGCGGCGGCCTGATCGCCGGACGCCGCATCATGCAGGTCTTCAATGAAGAGCTCCACGACCTAACGATCGAAAATTTGCCCCTGCCGTTCGCTTGCGTCTCGACCGACCTCGAGACCGGGCACGAGGTCTGGCTGCAAGAGGGCAATCTCATGGACGCCATCCGCGCCTCATATGCGCTGCCCGGCGTCTTCCCGGCCGTCAGGCTCGAGGGCCGCTGGCTCATCGACGGCGCGCTCGTCAACCCGATCCCGGTCTCGATGTGCCGCGCGCTCGGCGCGCACCTCGTCATCGCCGTGAACGTGAATGCGGACACCTTCGGGACGGCCAGGCTGCGCGCCGCGCGCGAGATCGAGGCCGCCGACGAGCGCGCGATCGT
Organism: Alphaproteobacteria bacterium; assembly: GCA_035625535.1. Lineage (GTDB taxonomy): Bacteria > Pseudomonadota > Alphaproteobacteria > JACZXZ01 > JACZXZ01 > DASPPM01. Next base: position 22,900 of record DASPPM010000004.1, on the reverse strand, counting down.
GAGGCGGATCCGGAACCTCCCCGGCGCGGAGCTCGCCCGCCAGCTTTTCAGCCACCGCACCGACGAGCCGAGCATGCTCAATGTCATGGCGCGCTCGCTGCAGATCGTCCAGGACCGCGTCAGCCGCTCGCGGCTCGCAAGCGATCCGCCCGACGTGACGATCATACCCAGGCTTGGCGCGATCGGCGTCCTGCAGTTCGATCGCGCGAGCGAGATCATCCGGGCGGGCGAGGAGGCGGTCGAGCGGGCCATCCCGCATCTCGAGGAGGCGTTCCAGCGACTCGAGCTCGGGAAATAGGCACGCGCGCCCATCGCCGGCCGCGCCGGCCTCCCGGACGGGGAGGACTTTGCCGAGGAATTGTCGCGTCCCCTCGCTCTCGCGCGCCGCGAGGAATATTGTGCGGGCCGGCAGCCTGGCGGTTCGACAATGGCAGAAGAGCTCTCGATTCTTCGTCAAGACGATCCCCGTGCTCCGAGGCAAGCGCGCGATCATTTCCCATCATTGCGGGCGTCTTCGTGCTCATTGCGGCTGCATTTGCCGGAGGATCGGCCGTGCGGGCGGCGGACGCCGGTCTCGAGCGCCTCGAGCGGCCGATGTGCGGCGAGCGGAGGAGCTGTGGCGAGCTCGGCGGCTCGGAGAACTAAGACGGATCGCCATTCCTTCTCGGCTTCGCCATTCGGACAAGCAAATCCTTGTGCAACAAGGATTTGCGCGATCGGGGATCCATGGCCAGGTCTGCTTCGGCCTCACGATCGGTTCCCTATAACAAGGCTCGCAACCCGCAATCGCTGCGCTTTTCCGGGGCTCGCCTAAGCTTCCGCAGTGACGGCGAACTGAATGCCGATTGAGCCTAGTCATGCTGCGGCCGAAGCGCCGGTACGGAATCGTTTCATTTCGCGCGGCGAGACGGTAGGCTCGCGTCGCTGAGCGCGCATGCACGTTCTCCGGATGGGGGCTTTATGTCGGCAGCATGCTTCAGACCCGCGCGCCTCGCGCGCGCGGGCTGCCTTTTCGCCGCACTCGCGCTTGTGGGCTGCCGCATCGGTGATGCCGATCCACCCTTCTTCGAGAGCGAGCAGGCCCAGCACGCGCTCGACGTGCTCAAGGAGAGGATCGGCCACCCCATCCGCGCCCTCGACGTGGAGATCAGCCGCGACAGTTTCTCGATCGAGGCCCAGGACCCGACGCAGCCGACGCATATCGACAGATGGACCTATTCTCACGAGCGCGTTTCGCTGACCGGCGGGCTGGCCCGCGGCTGGTTCGTCAATTGGGAAGACACCTCCGGCCCGACGCCGGTCGAGCTCAATCTGATTAACCCGCGGCTCGAGGAGAATCTCTTCGATCTCGCCGAGGTCGATTTCGCCGCAACGACTCGGCTTTCCCAAGCCGCGATCAAGCGCGCGGCCCTGGAGGATCCGGGCGAGATCGCCAGTATGCGGATTGCGCGCCAGCTCATCCTCATCCCCACGGCGCGTAGCGGCGACGTGGCTTGGACGGTCGAGGCCAGGAGCCCGCGCGAGCGGGCGAGCATGACCGCCGACGCGAAAGGCAACATCCGGCGCGTCAATCTCGACGGCACGCTGCGCGCCAAGACGGTGAACATGTATGACGGCGGCAAGCCGCTCGCGGATGCCGTCGCCGAGGTCGCCCGGCTGTGGGGGACGGAGCCGAGCATCAAGATATTCCGCTTCGCCGCCTCTTACGTCTGGTTCCTTGCGCGGGACCTCGACGACGCGACGAAGGAGCGCTGGTACAACGCCGACCTGAACGGCGTCTCCCAGCCCTTGGGCGAGTTATGGATCCCCGATCCGAAGGCTCCGGGCATGCCACACTACGAGCGATTCGGCATCAACGAGGTCGATTGGTCGCGGCTCGCGAAGTTGGAGGCCGCCGCCCGCGAGCGGCTCAAGATGCCCAAAGGCTCGATCTACGCGATCGAGCTTGCCAAGCTTGGGCGCGACTTCGGCGCCTCCTTCGTGCAATGGGAGATCACCCTCGAGGAGCGCAGCGAGAAGGGCTCGGTCGTCTTCGACACGGGCGGAACGGTGAAGCAGGTCCGGCTGCCGCCCGGTCGCCAGCCGCCGGCGAACTACCTCGATCCAGCAGCCATTGCCCAAGGCACAGCGGCATTGCGCAAGACATTCGGCGAGCACGCGCGCATCATGCAGCTCGAGTTCAGCGAGAGTGGCCTCGACATCACCGCGGAGGATCCGCGAAAGCCGGGGACGCTTGGCGGCTTTTCCTATGGAGAGGGGGAGATCAAGCGCTCACTCGCCGCGCCATCGATGGCGCTTTGGCACAATTTCCAGGACGATTGGTTCTTCGAAGCGCACGAACTCGACGATGCCCTCCTCGCCCGCGTGGCCGAGCTCGAGGCCAGGACGCTCGAGCGCCTGAAGCTCGCGGGGGCCAAGATCGATCGCGTCACTTTTTCCAAGAACAAGGTGATCGATCCCCTGAGCCACCAGCTCGAGATCACCGTCCGCATCGAGGGCGAGGACAATAAGGGCGGGTGGATCGCCTATGGCCGCGAGGGCGAGGTTCTCCACGTCATGACGCCCTGATCGGCGGGCATGCTGAGCGGGGCCATCTCCGGCTCCGCTCGCCGCGCGGGCTTCGCGTCAGGATCTCTCGCTGTTGTGCATCAATCCCCTGCGCTGCGGCCGCGCGAAGGCCGGCCTTTGCCACGGTTGGCCGCGGCCGGGGCGAGCCCGGCCTGCCGGCTCCGCGCGCGGCCCGCGCTCCGCGTCCACGACACCTGAGCGGGCCGGGGCGTGGAACGGATGATCCTCGACGACCGCGATTGGGCGGCGCGTCAGCCTCTCGATGTCCTTGAGATAGGCGCGCTCCGTGCCGTCGCAGAACGAGATCGCGGTGCCGTCCGCACCCGCCCGGGCGGTACGGCCGATGCGGTGGACGTAGCTCTCGGGCACGTTCGGGAGCTCGTAGTTGATCACGTGGCTGATGCCGTCGATGTCGATGCCGCGGGCGGCGATGTCGGTGGCGACGAGCACGCGGGTGGCGCCGCAGCGGAAGCCATCGAGCGCGCGCTGGCGGGCGGGCTGCGACTTGTTGCCGTGAATGGCCTCGGCCTGGACGCCAATGCGCTCGAGCTGCTCGGCCAAGCGGTTGGCGCCGTGCTTGGTGCGGGTGAAGACGAGCGCGCGGGTGATCGCGGGATCCTTGAGGAGTTCGGCAAGGAGTGCCCGCTTGCGGGCGGCATCGACGAAGAGGACGCGCTGCTCGACCCGCTCGACGGTCGAAGCGGCGGGCGTCACCTCGACCCGTGCCGGGTTGCTCAGGATGCTGGCGGCGAGACGCCCGATCTCGGGCGGCATGGTCGCGGAGAAGAACAGCGACTGCCGCGCCTTGGGCAGCGCCGCGATGATCTTCTTCACATCGTGAATGAAGCCCATGTCGAGCATGCGGTCGGCCTCGTCGAGGACGAAGATCGAGAGCCGCTCGAGGCGGACATGGCCCTGCCCCATGAGGTCGAGGAGCCTGCCGGGCGTGGCGACGAGGATATCGAGGCCGCGGGAAAGGGCCGCGACCTGCCGCCTTTGATTGATGCCGCCGTAGATGACGGCGTGACGCAGTGCCAGGTAGCGGCCATAGCTGCGAAAGCTCTCGTCGATCTGGATGGCGAGCTCGCGAGTGGGTGTGAGCACCAGCGCGCGCACGAAGCCGCGCCCGACGGGCGCAGGGGCCGCGGACAGGCGGTTGAGGATCGGAAGCGCGAAGGCGGCCGTCTTGCCGGTGCCGGTCTGCGCGATGCCGACGAGGTCTCTTCCCGCGAGGAGGTGCGGGATGGCCTGCGCCTGGATGGGCGTCGGCCGTTCATAGTTCGCCGCTCGCAAGGCACGTTGGATCGGCTCGAGGAGGGCTAGGTCGGAAAAGGAATGGTTCACTTCTATCTCTTTCTCATGGCGGCTCGGCCGCACCTCCCGCCCATCGCGGCTCCTTGCCGCAGGCCGGGCGAGGGTGGCGGCTTGCGCCGCATCTAGGTTAAGACTCGCGGCGTCCTGCGCCGCGAATCCCGGTTGCGTTGCGGCCTAACCCGCACGCGCCGGGATATGCCTTGAGTGTCGGGGAATTGTCTCGAAATGCAGTCGCGTCGGGGCTCATCCAGCTCTGGACGCCAACGCGCTTCGCGCGATCGCGAGATACGACAGTGACCGCCAAATAAGGCTTTGTCGCAGCAATGTCAAGGCCGCCCTGCGCGCGCCGCACGAAGGTGCAACAGCAGCTCCAAAAGCGCTTGCGCCATCTTCTCTAGGGGCGAAGACGCAAGGCCGCCTTTGCCCAAGGGTGCTGTTTCAGGCCCTCATCGCGCCGAGTTCCTGGCACCTCTTGCCCAGTAGGTGCCGAAGCGTGCGACCCTCACCCGATCGTCACTCGGCGTGACGCCCGCCGGCAGCGCGTCCACGACCAGCGGATGATCGTCCTCGAACATCCGATCGGCCGGCCGCGACAGCTGCCGCTTGCGCCGCCGCGGCGCCGCCGCCACGAGGCTGCCGGCGGCGACCAGTTGGTCGATCGCTCTCTGGTCCGCCTTGATCGCCAGATCGGCGTGGGTGAACGCGGTGGCCGCCGTGAGAGGGGTGGGCTCCGAGAGCAGGACAGGGTAGCACTCGCCCGTCGCCGTCACCACGAGGGTGCCCCCCGGACGATCCTGGATCTGGCTCCCCGGCTCGGCGCGCGTGCGCCAGTAAACGCGGTCCTTGAGGCGATGCCGTGCGGTGCGGCCCGCCTCTGCCGCCGTCATGGCGTCGTCGACATAGACTTCGCTCGGACGCCGCCCGATCTGGCGGTAGATCGTGACCGGGGAGACCACGTCGAGGGTGCGCTGCGCCGCGGGGAGGTAGGCCATGTCGTTCCTTTCATTTGTCTCATTTAAATGGTGCGCCGCGCCCGCGAATGCCACTCGCGGCCCTCGCGGCCGGTCGGGCGGCTCGCGCAAAAGGCTTGCCAGCCGGCGCGTATACGATCATCATCATGTCAAGCTATTGGCCTCGGCGCGCGCGTGTCGGCTCCGCTTGCGCGCCGGATTTGCTTGCCGTTCCCTTGGGCGCGGGGGCGAGATTTCGGCGGCGAGCCATGATCGAGCGCGACAACAAAGGGACGGCAGGCCGCCGCTTTCCTCAAATCGGGAGGTGCCATTGGTCAAGGAAGCTCTGCTCGAACTCGAAGGCACGGTGCTGGAGCTGCTGCCCGACGCGCGCTTCCGCGTGCAGCTCGACGACGGCCACGTGACGCTCGCCTACACGTCCGGCCGCATGAAGAAGAACCGCATTCGCATTCTCGCCGGCGACCGCGTCACCGTCGAGATGACGCCCTACGACCTCAGCAAGGGGCGCATCAACTTCCGGCATAAGGACGAGCGCGGCTCCGCGGTCGCCCCGACGCCGAGATTTCCCCGCCGGCGGCATTAACCCGGCCATGGACGGAAGGCCTCACGGGGCCGCAAGAGGACGACGCAACATGCAGCACCACCGCGCGCGGCGGGACGGTCAGTGAGGCAGGAGGCTCCCGTGCGCACGCCGGCCATCGAGAGTTACGAGCGCCACGAGATGGCGAGCCAGGGCCCGGAGCGGCAGCTCTGGTGCGCAGTGCTCCACCGTGCCTTGCAGGACGCGACGAACTGCATCGCCACCGTTTCCGGAGAGGACGAGCGCCAGCGCATTCGCGACGACGCGCGCAACTGGTTTCTCCGCAACGGCTACGATTTCCGCATCGCCTGCGAAGCCGCGGGATACGATCCGGACTATCTGCGCTGCGTCGTGCTGCCGCTGATCGCGCCCAAGCGCGCCAAATCCTGAGCCGCCAAAGAGGCGCCTCGAACCGGTTTTGCTCGGCGGTTGCTTTCCTCCGCTGACTTGGCGTGGTCCCGAGGCACGAGCCAAGGAGGCCTCGAATGTCGCGGATGAAAACGGCATCGAGGTCCACGCTCCGCGCGGCGGCGAACGGCCGCATTGGGCGATCCTCGAGGAGCTCGGCCTCAAGATCGGTCTCACCCGCGAGGAAATGCGCCAAGCCATGGATGCATTGACGGCCCTCAAGACCCGTGTCTCTCCGCTCAAGCTCGCCGAGCCCGCGCCGACGGCCGAGGCGCTCGAAGCGATGTTCGCGGCCGCCGTCGCTGCACCCGATCACGGCCGGCTGAGGCCGTGGCGCTTCCTCATTTTCGATGGAGCGGCGCGGGAGCGGTTCGGGACGTTGCTGGAGCAGTCCCTCCTCCGGCGCGAGCCAGAGGCGCCCGCGGCCAAGCGCGATGCCGAGCGCAAGAAGGCGGAGCGCGCGCCCCTCATCATCGTCGCGGCTGCCACGGTCAAGGACGACGCGAAAATTCCGGCCGTCGAGCAGATCGTCGCGGTGGGGGCGGCCGCGCAAAATCTTCTCGTCGCGGCCCATGCGCTCGGCTACGGCGGTTTCTGGCGCACCGGGGCCGCCGCCTATGACGCGGTCTTCAAGCGCGAGCTCGGCCTCGCCGAAAGCGACGCCATCGTGGGCTTCCTTTACGTGGGCTCCGTGGCCACGCCCGGACAGCCGAGACGGAGCGAGACGGCGGACGCCATTCGCCGTCTGCCGAGCTGAGCCTTCCCGAGCGGCCCCATTTCGCCAATCCGCCCCGCCGAGCCCATCTGGCAGTCTTCAGCCGCTTCGGAAATTCAAGCGAGATCGGCGTCGCAGCCGACGGCACGCGTCGGCACGCGCGAAAAATCGTGCACGCCGGCGAGACACGCGATACCGTCATGAACAGGTAAGGCCGAGCGGGAGTATTCCATGCAGCCGATCCAAGGCATCCGTGTACTCGATTTCACGACTCTTCTGCCGGGCCCAATGGCGAGTCTGATGCTCGCCGAAGCCGGTGCCGAGGTGATCAAGATCGAGCGGCCCCCTGGCGGCGAGGACATGCGCGGCTATAAGCCCAAATTCGGCCAGGCCAGCGTGAATTTCGCGCTCCTCAATCGCGGCAAGCGCAGCATCGCGATCGATCTCAAGAAACCCGAGGCCGGGCGGCGCCTGCTTCCCCTCCTGAAGACCGCCGATGTGCTGATCGAGCAGTTTCGCCCCGGCGTCATGGAGCGTCTGGCCCTTGGCTACGAAACGCTGCGCGAGAACAATCCGCGGTTGATCTACTGTTCGATCACAGGCTATGGGCAGAGCGGGCCCAAGGCCGCTGTGGCTGCGCATGATCTGAACTATGTCGCCGATACGGGAATGCTCTCGCTCGCCGCGGGTGCCGACGGTACGCCCATACCGCCAGCAGCGCTGGTCGCCGACATCGCCGCGGGTGCCTATCCCGCGGTCATCAACATTCTCCTTGCCCTGCAGCAGCGGGCGAGGACGGGCGAGGGCTGCAAACTCGACGTGTCCATGACCGATAACTTGTTTCCCTTCCTCTATTGGGCTCTCGGCAATGGCCTCGCGGCCGGGCGGTGGCCCCGTCCAGGCGGCGAGCTCGTCACCGGCGGTTCGCCGCGCTATCAGATTTATCGCACGGCCGACGATCGCTTCGTCGCGGCAGCACCCCTTGAGGACCGCTTCTGGACGAAATTCGTCGCGATGATCGGCTTATCCCCCGAACTCGCCGACGACTCTCGCGATCCAACCGCCACCCGCCGGGCCGTTGGTGATATCATTCGCAGCAGGACCGCAGCGGAATGGCAGGCGAGTTTCGCTGCAGACGACGTCTGCTGCTGCATAATCGCGACCGTCGAGGAGGCGTTGGCCGATGCTCACTTTCGTGCCCGCGGCTTGTTCAGCCGCACTGTCAAGGCCGACGACAGGGAGATGCCGGCGCTTCCGGTGGCGATCGTCGAGGCGTTTCGCTCAACTGAGCGCGCCGCCGGCTATCCAGCATTGGGCGAAGCCAGCGCGCTGCTTCCCGAGCGCTGACCTCGAGTTCTAGCGGAACGACATCCGGCATGACGGCTCGCCGACGCCGCGTTGACAATCACCATTGATTGAACCATCCTTCGCTGAAGGGCCACGTCAGTAATCACACGGAATCGGCGCCGCCTCCGGTCCACATCGGCGACAAGGGAGATACGCGGTGAAGCTTCGAGCGAAGAGCGGTCCGGCTTTCGCCCGCCGGCGCCGCCTCGCGGTTTGCGACCCGTGTCGCATTGCCATCGGGTCGGCCGGCGCGCGGCTTTCACGATGCTGATCCAGCTCCTGAACGGTCTCGTCTACGGCGGGCTTCTCTACATCCTGGCCGTCGGACTTGTCTTGATCTTCGGGCTTCGCCGAGTGGTGAATTTCGCCCACGGCAGCCTGTTCATGATCGGCTCCTATGTTGGGTTCAGTCTAGCCTCGCAGGGGTATTTTCTCGGCGGGCTCTTGGTCGCGATCGCAATCCTGGCGGTGATGGGGGCGCTCCTTGATTGGTTCGTGTTCCGTCCTCTGCAACGCGAGGATCAGATCGTGACCGTGCTCGTCACTTTCGGCATCTTGCTGGTGCTCCAGGATCTCGCGCAATCGATCTGGGGCAAGGATTTCCTCACGCTGCAGCCGCCGAGTTATCTGGCGGGCTCCGTCATGCTTACCGGGTCGGAATTTCCGGTTTACCGGCTCGTGGTGATCGGCGTTGCCGTCGTGGTCGCGGCTGGGCTCACGGTTTGGCTGAAGGTGAGCCGGATCGGGCTTTACGTGCGGGCTTCGAGCGTCGATCCCCTCATCACGGCGCTCCAGGGCGTCAACACCAACAGGGTCAGCGCAATCGTAGTCGCGATCGGTGCCGCGCTTGCGGGACTCTCCGGCACCGTTGCAGCGCCCCTCATGGCGTTGTCGCCATCGATGGGCGGCTACATCCTGATCGACAGCTTCATCGTCGTGGTGGTCGGAGGCCTCGGCAGCTTTTCCGGCGCCTTCTTCGCGGCGCTGCTCATAGGTGAGATCCACAACTTCGGCGTGGTCTATGTGCCCTGGGCGGCGTCGATGATTCCCTTCGTCCTGATGGTCGGTGTCCTGATTTGGCGGCCCTCGGGCCTCGCAGGTCAACGCGCATGACCAAGCCTCTCCGCCAGCCTGCGAATTTTCGCCGCACTGCGGAGCGGCCGAGTGTCTTCGGGACAATGCCCGCCGTGGGCGGCGTGGCGCTGCTCGTGGGGCTTGTACTGCCATGGCTGGTGAGCTCGGCGCTCTTCTTCACCCTCATGACGCAGGCCGTCATCAGCGCAATTCTTGCGCTAAGCGTCGGTTTCCTTATTCGGCAGAACGGCGTGGTCAGTTTCGGCCAAGCCGCGTTCTATGGCCTCGCGGCGTATACCATCGCGATCGCGGTGAAATTCCAGGCAATGCCGGTTGAGGCGGCGATCCTGCTGGCGTTGGCCGGACCGACCGCCTTCGCGTTCCTGCTTGGGCTGGTGATCGTGCGCAGTCCGGGGATCGCTTTCTCTATGCTCACGCTCGCGGTGGGGCAGGCATTCTACGAAGTTCTCTACAAGTGGCGAGAGCTGGCGAACGGAGACGATGGGCTCGCGATCCGTCTGCCGCGCCAGCTCTTCGGCGTCGCGACCAGCACTTTTCAGCGGCCGTCGAGCATGTTCGTGGTCTGCTGGATCGCGCTCGTCGCCGCGACTGCGCTGCTGCACTGGATTGCGAACGGGCACTTCGGCCGACTCACCGTTGCAATTCGCGAGAACGAGGAGCGAGCGCGTTTCGTCGGCTACGGCACGATCGTGCCGCGCGCGGGCATTTACGCCGTCTCGGCCTTCCTGGCGGCGCTCGCCGGCGTGCTCATCGCTCTTTACAATGGTTTCGTCTCGCCGGACCTCCTGCATTGGAACCTGTCCGGCTCCGCGCTGATCATGGCGATCATCGGCGGGGCCCGCGTCCTGTGGGGCCCGGCTCTGGGCGCGCTGGTCTTCTTCTTCTTCAAGAACGTCGCGAGCAACTACACGGAGCATTGGCCCGCGATGATCGGCTTGTCGCTGATCGCGGTCACGGTCCTCTTGCCAACCGGCCTGGGTGGCGCGCTTCTCGCGATGGCCGAGCGTCGCTCGCGCTTGGCGCGAGGGTGAGACCATGTTTGCGCTGGAAGGCATAGGATTGAGGCGGCGATTTGGCGGTTTCGTCGCGCTGGATGGTGTCGACATTGCGGTTCCCGAGGGTGAAATCCGCGCGCTCATCGGCCCTAATGGCGCCGGCAAGTCAACCCTCATCGACGTCCTCTCCGGGCGCGCGCGGGAATGGAGCGGCGAGGTGCGCCTCTTCGGCGCTCCCATCGACCGTCGTAGCGTGCAGGAGCGCCGCAGCTTTGGGCTCGCGCGCTCGTTCCAGCGTACGAATATCTTCGCCGATCTCACGGTGCTGGAGCAGCTGCAACTGGCGGCTCGCACGAGCGAAAATAACAATGCCGAAGAGGTCGCGGAGGCGCTGTCGCTGTCGCAGCATGCGGGCCGACGCGCAGGCGATATCTCCTATGGTGATCAAAGGCGGCTTGACCTGGCGCTCGCCTTGATCGGCCGTCCGCGGGTTCTACTCCTCGATGAGCCCGCGGCGGGGCTCTCGCTCGGAGAATCGCTCGCGCTTGCAAGACTGCTGAAAGACCTTGTCGGGCGCTGGGGCGTGACGGTGCTGCTGGTCGAGCACGACATGGAGGTCGTGTTCTCAATCTGCGATCGCATCACGGTGCTGCATCTTGGGCGTACTCTGGCGGAGGGAACGCCGGACGAGGTCCGCCAAATCCCGGAGGTCGTCACGGCCTATCTGGGAACGGGCGTGTCGTGAGTCTGCTCGAGCTCCGCGCCGTCGACGCCTATTACGGGCACGCCAAGGTCCTGCACGGCGTGAGCATCGGGATTTCGGCCGCCGAGCGCGTCGCCATTCTCGGCCGCAATGGAGCCGGCAAGACCACGTTGGTGAATTCCTTTCTGGGAATCGCCGAGGTAGGCGCGGGTTCGATCCTGCTGAACGGTCACGAGGCCCGCGCGATCGCGCATTTCGACGCGGCGCGCAGCGGGATCGCGGTGGTGCCGCAAGGGCGCAGAATCCTTCCGAATCTCACGGTGGAAGAGAACCTCCTGCTGGGTGCCGCCGTCCGCCGTGGCGGGCAGTGGGATCTCGGCGCCATTTACCGACTTTTTCCGGTGCTGCAGGAGCGTCGTGACGTATCGGGAATCGCCTTGAGCGGCGGGCAGCAGCAAATGCTCGCCATCGGCCGAGCGCTGATGGCGAACCCCGAGCTCCTGGTGCTCGACGAGCCCAGCGAGGGCCTGGCGCCGGTGATCGTGGACGAGCTCGCCAGGGTCTTTGCCGGGCTCGGCCGCGAAGGTACCGGCATTCTGCTCATCGAACAAAACTTCAGCCTCGTTCGGCGTGTGGCCGAGCGCTACTACGTGCTCTCAAAGGGCGCCATCGTCGATCAGGGCAAGCTGCAGGGATTATCGCTCGAAACTCTCAAGCGGCATGTCGCCGTTTAAGGGGCGAGCCCGGAAGAAAGGGAGGATTGCGATGAGGTTGACTCGAAGGACGATGCTGCTGACGAGCACCGCGGCAGCGATGCTCGGCTTGATTGCGACCCATCCGGCCGACGCCAAGGATCCCATCAAGATAGGAGTACCGACGGCACTAACCGGCACTTATGCGGACCTCGGCGATCAGGCGCGGCGCGCCGTCATTTTCGCGGTCGATGAAGCCAATGCGGCCGGCGGAGTCGATGGCCGGCAGGTCGAGGCGAAGTTCCTGGATACGGAGGCGAAGCCCGACCTCGCGCGTCAACAAGGCGAAAAGCTGGCCCTCGATGGCTACAATCTGCTGACGGGAACCATCGCCTCCGGCGAGGGCTTGGCAATGGGGTCGATGCTGGAACGCTGGAACGCGATCTATGTCTCGACCATCAACAAGGCCAATGCCCTCACGGGGGCCTCTTGCCAGCCGTTGCTGTTCCGGGTCAATCGCCTGGATGCTTCGGACGCCGCGGTGGTGCAGCCTTGGCTCAAGACGCGGAAGGAGGCTAAATGGGCGATCATGGCGGCGGATATCGCCTGGGGGCACGATTCGGCCAGCAGCTTCAGCGCCGCGGCAAAGGCGGATGCCAAGGGAATCGTCTCGGAAAACTATCCGGCGTTCGGCAATAACGACTACGCGCCTTACATCCAGAAGGTCCGGGATTCCGGCGCCGAAGGGATGTGGGTGGCGCTGGCGGGTCGCGATGCGCTTACCTTCGCAACGCAAGCGAAGCAGTTTGGCCTCCTGGATCACGTCTTCACGGCCGGCGTCAGCTTCGTCACGGACAACACGGTCAAGTCTCTCGGCGATGTATCAAAGGGCATCTGGGGCATCATCAACTACAGCTCCACCCTCGACACGCCCGATAACAAGAAATTCGTCGCAGATTGGGCCAAGAAATACCCAGGCACCGAACCGACGAATTTCGAGGGCGAGACCTATATCGGCATGCAGGTCATCCTGCAGGCGATCAAGAAGGCCGATAGCGTCAAGCCGAAGGACGTCGCCGCAGCGATGGAGGGAACCACGTTCCACACCATCCTCGGCGAGCAGCTGATGCGGAAGGGCGACCATCAGCTCGTCGGGCCGAATTTCTTCGGCTATGTCGGCGAGCAGAACGGCAAGCTCCGGCCGATCATCACCATGACTGTGCCTGCCGAGGTTGCGACGCCGAAGCCGGACGGGAGCTGCAAGCTCTGATCGCAGGGGGATGCTTCCCGGATTGGAGGCGCATTGTGCCTGGCGCCTCCGACTCCGGGGGGATAACGTCCGGCTCGCGCTGGCCGAAATGACGCGGCCAAGCGTGCATCGCGAAGCTGATCGTGTGCGATTTCGCGGCCGCCGATGCTACGGCCGCGGGCATTAGGGAGCGCTGAAGTGGCTAAGCTCGCTGAAGATTACGTCTGGTGGCCGAGCGGGGATGTGAAGCGGCGCAGCAATTGGCAGGCGTTCATCAACGCGGAGGGCCTCGAGGATTACGACTCTCTCGCGGTGCGAGCCGACGACGATCCGTCTTGGTTCTGGAATGCTCTCATTCGGTTTCTCGGTATCCGCTTCTACAAACCGTATGAAAGAGTTCTCGACCTCTCCGAGGGGCTGCCATTCGCGCATTGGTGCATTGGGGGCACGACCAACCTGGTCTTGAATTGCCTCGACAAGCACATCGGGGGCGCCGCTGAGACACGCGCCGCCGTGATCTGGGAATCCGAGACCGGCGAGCAGCGCCGATGGAGCTATCGCGAGCTCTACGCGGAAACATGCCGACTGGCCGCGGGATTGTCGGCACTGGGGCTCAAGCGCGGCGACATGGTCGCGATTTACATGCCGATGCTGCCGGAAACCGTTGCTGCTTTTCTTGCGGTGGCGAAGCTCGGGTGCATCGCCATGCCGCTATTTTCGGGGTTCGGCAGCGCGGCGATAGCCACGCGCCTCCTCGACGGCGGCGCCGATGCCGTGATTACCGTCGACGGCACCATACGCCGCGGCAAGCACGTGCCGATGAAGGAGGTCGTCGACCAGGCGATCGCGGAAACCCCATCCGTCCATCATGTGGTCGTCCTGCGGCGGCTCGGAACCGGCGCTCCCATGAAAACTGCGCGCGATCATTGGTGGCATGAGCTGGTTGCCGGGCGGCCCGAGAATTTTCCGACGACGGAGGTCGACGCCGAGCATGCCTTGATGGTGGTGTTCACCTCCGGGACATCCGGCCGCCCCAAGGGGACCATTCACACCCACTGCGGCTTTGTGACCAAGACCGGCCAAGATATGGCGCTCTGCTTCGATCTGCAGGCTGGCGATAGGCTGTTTTGGATGACCGACATGGGTTGGCTCGTCGGCCCGGTGCAGATTACCGCCGCGACACTCGTGGGCGCGACCCTTGTCTTGGCGGAAGGGGCGCCCGACTATCCTGAGCCCGCACGGATCTGGCGTCTGGTGCGAGATCACGGAATCACCTTCCTGGGGATCGGCCCGACGCTGGCGCGGACCTTGCGCCGATATGGCGACGCAGTACCGGCGCACTTCGATCTGTCCTCGCTCAGGATCGCCGCATCGACCGGCGAGCCGTGGGACCACGACAGCTGGATGTGGGTGTTCGAGAAGGTATGTGGGCGGCGCGCGCCCCTGATGAATTACTCCGGCGGGACGGAACTCGGAGGCATTGTCGCGACCAATATCCTCTTTCCGATAAAACCGGCGAGCTTTCACGGGCCCATTCCGGGCACGGGAGCCGATATCGTCGACGCAAACGGACAGAGCTTGCGGCTCGGCGAGGTGGGCGAGCTGGTGATGCGTGCGCCGTGCATCGGTACGACACGCGGGCTCTGGCGCGACCGTGAGCGCTATCTCGAAAACTATTGGCAGAAAATCCCCGGAATGTGGGTCCACGGCGACTGGGCGTCGCGCGATTTCGACGGTCGCTGGTACATCCACGGCCGCTCCGACGACACGATCAAGATCGCGGGCAAGCGTGCCGGGCCTGCGGAGATCGAGAATCTCCTGCTCGCCACACGGGCGGTTACCGAGGCCGCGGCCGTGGGGGTGCCCGACGCGATCAAGGGCACCGCACTGGTTTGCGCCGTCGTCGCCGCAGCGACCGAGCGAGCCGGGGCAGCTCTAGCGGCTCGCCTCGCCGATGTCGTGGCGACGGGGCTTGGCGGCTCGTTCCGGCCACTCCGCATCCTCTTCGTGTCGGACCTGCCGAAGACGCGGAACATGAAGGTCATGCGGCGCCTGGTGCGAGCGGTCCTCACGGGCGAGCCGCCGGGCGACCAATCGTCTCTCGTCAATCCGGAAGCAATGCAAGAGCTCGGCAAAGCGGCGCGTGAGGGACTTTAGCCGCGAGTCCCCCGCGCGACGTCTGAGTGCCAGCTTCCATCGAGTGCGGCGCGGTGAGCGCCATTCGGCAGGAGCTGAAGGCCCAAATGCCGCTCTGGCGCAACACCGAAACGGCGATTTGCGTGCCCGCTCTGTGCCGTCCGATCCTAGAGGTGGCGGCGGCGCTTCCGCAACTCATCGAAAAATCTGGTGGGCCCGGCAGGACTCGA
The DNA here is from genome assembly GCA_035625535.1 of Alphaproteobacteria bacterium. Lineage (GTDB taxonomy): Bacteria > Pseudomonadota > Alphaproteobacteria > JACZXZ01 > JACZXZ01 > DASPPM01. The sequence continues at coordinate 7,897 of DASPPM010000004.1, read as the reverse complement.
ACCTGCGACAACACCGTTATGAGCGGTGCGTTCTAACCAGCTGAACTACGGGCCCTTGCCGGATGTCAGAGGTCAGATGACAGGTATCAGATGTGGGGCGTGACCGCATCTGATCCCTGATCCCTGGCATCTGGCATCTGTCATCTGGCCTCACGTCGTATCGAGAAAGCTCCTGAGCTTGCGCGAGCGGCTCGGGTGCTTGAGCTTCCTGAGCGCCTTGGCCTCGATCTGCCGTATGCGCTCGCGCGTGACCGAGAACTGCTGGCCCACCTCCTCGAGGGTGTGGTCGGTGTTCATGCCGATGCCGAAGCGCATCCTCAAGACCCGCTCCTCGCGCGCGGTCAAAGTGGCGAGCACGCGCGTCGTGGTCTCGCGCAGGTTGGCCTGGATCGCCGCGTCCAAAGGCAGCACCGCGTTCTTGTCCTCGATGAAGTCGCCCAAATGGCTGTCCTCCTCGTCGCCGATCGGCGTCTCGAGGCTGATCGGCTCCTTGGCGATCTTCAGCACTTTCCGCACCTTCTCGAGCGGCATGGCGAGCTTGACCGCGAGCTCCTCGGGCGTGGGCTCGCGGCCGATCTCGTGCAGCATCTGGCGCGAGGTGCGCACCAGCTTGTTGATCGTCTCGATCATGTGCACGGGGATGCGGATGGTGCGCGCCTGATCGGCGATCGAGCGCGTGATCGCCTGCCGGATCCACCAGGTGGCGTAGGTCGAGAACTTGTAGCCGCGGCGGTACTCGAACTTGTCGACCGCCTTCATGAGCCCGATGTTGCCTTCCTGGATCAAGTCGAGGAACTGGAGCCCGCGGTTGGTGTACTTCTTGGCGATCGAGATGACGAGACGCAGATTGGCCTCGACCATCTCCTTCTTGGCCCGGCTCGCCTCGCGCTCGCCTTGCTGCACCGACTGCACGATGCGGCGGAACTCGCTCACCGGGAGCCCGCACTCGTCCGAGAGCCGGCGCAATCCCTCGCGCAACTGGCCGATGCGGTCGGCATACTTCTTGGCGCAGAAGCGCTTCCAGCCCGTCCCCTGCAGCTCGCGGATGCGCTCCATCCAGTTGGGATCGAGCTCGTGGCCCTGGTACTGGATGATGAAGGCCTCGCGCTTGACGCCCGCGCTCTCGGCCTGGCGCAGGAGCTCGCCGTCGAACTGCATGAGCCGGCGGTTGAGGCCGTAAAGCTGGTCGACGAGCTGCTCGATGCGGCCGTTGTTGAGCCGCACGTCCTGCATGAACTCGACGAGGTCGCCCCTGTGCCGCATGTAGCGCCGCTCCGACGCCGTGGCGAAGGTCTCGCCCGCCTGCAATGCCGCAATGCGCTGGTCCTGGAGCTTCGACATCCGCCTCCAGGTCGCCGCGATCTTCTCGAAGGTCTCGAGCACCTGGGGCATCAGGTGCAGCTCCATCGCGGCGAGCGACATGCTGTTGTCTTCGGCGTCGGCATCCGCCTCGGTCTCCTCGACCTCCGGCGGGTCGGCCTCCACGGCCGCCTCCCCGTTGGCGCTCTCCTCGGCGGCCGCGAGCGTGCTGCCGTCGGGCCCTGCGCCATAGGTGGCGTCGAGGTCGATGATGTCGCGCAGCAAAAGCTTGCCCTCGGTGAGCGCGTCGTGCCACAGCACGATCGCCTTGATGGTGAGCGGGCTTTCGCAGATGGCGCCGATCATCTTCTCCCGGCCGGCCTCGATGCGCTTGGCGATGGCGATCTCGCCCTCGCGCGAGAGAAGCTCGACGCTGCCCATCTCGCGCAGATACATGCGCACCGGGTCATCGGTGCGGCCGAGCTCGTCGTCGTCGATGTTTCCGCCGCGGACCTCGCCTTCCGTATCGAACTCGGCCTCGGGCTCGGGCTCGGGCTCGGCCACCGCCACCGCGGCCACCACCTCGGGTGCGGCGGCCTCCTCGCTCTCCTCGCTCTCGATGACGTTGATGCCCATCTCGTTGAGCATGGCCATGGTGTCTTCGATTTGCTCGGAGGAAACCTGGTCCTGCGGCAGGACCGAGTTGAGCTCGTCGTAAGTCACGTAGCCGCGCTCCTTGGCGCGGGCCAGCATCTTCTTGACGGCGGCGACCATGCCGTCCATGAGCGGGCCGTCGCCCGACTCGCCGCCCGTCTCGCCTTGCTCTTTATTCTTGGCTTTTGCCGCCTTGGCAGTCTTCGTCATCGTCTTCGTCGCCATGCCGCCGTCGCCCCCTTTCGACCGTGATAAAACCAACGACAGCACTCCCCCTTCCCCGAGAGCGCTTCCCGCCGCTCACTTTCGCCTCTTCCCCTTGCGGAAGAGGAACTCGTCTCGCTCGTGGTCCAATGCGTGTTCCTTGAGGGCCAAGACCTCGCGTCGACCCGCCTGCAGGCGGACCAGCCCTTCGTCGGTCATATTCTCGGCCAGTTCGCGTTCCGCCTTCTCAACCTCCCGCGTGGCATGGGAGCTGGAGAGAAGGTCGTAGCTGTGCCGCCACGCCCTCGTTGCCTGCTCGAGGCTCGCGTCCTGGGCCGCAACCCAGGTATCACGGGCCAGAACGCGCGCGAGCGCGCTACCGTAACCGGATGCCACTAGGTGGTTTTTCAGCGCCTCGGTGTCAATATCCGGCTTCCAGGTCTTTATGATCTCGCGCCTCAGCTCGTCAAGCTCACCCTTGGGCAGCTCGAGGGTGCCGAAGAGCTCGCCGAGCTGATCAAGGAGAGCCGGCCGGCTTACGATCGCGGCCAAGAGCCCCTCCTGGCCGAGTCTGGGCAATGTTTCGGGCTTGCGCGGCCCCTTGAGACCCACAGAGCCCGGCTCAAGCCCACGCCCGGCGCCGGGATGGCGCTCCCTCTTGCCCGCAAGGCCGCCCTTGGCCCCTTGGCCGCCGTAATAGTGGTGATAGCGGGCCCAAAGCTCCTGCCGATAGGTTTTCTGCACCGCGTCATTTTTGATGCGCCGGGCGGTCGCCTCGATGCGCTCTTTCATTTTAGCCCTGCGCTCGGGCGTATCGGTGGGGTGCGCGGCGATCTCCAGCTCCCAAACGAGATCGACCAGCGGCCGGGCCTCGCTCAAGAGCGTGCGCACGGCTCCAACCCCGCCTTCCTCTCGCACCATGGTGTCGGGATCCTCGCCCGCGGGCAGGCGCACAAAGCTAAGCGACTTGCCGGGAGCCAAGAGCGGGAGCGCGCGCTCGGCGGCGCGACCCGCCGCACGTGCGCCCGCCGCGTCGCCGTCGAAGCAGAGCACGGGCTCGTCGACGAGACGCCAGAGCAGTGCCAGTTGCGCCTCGGTCAAGGCGGTCCCCAGCGGCGCCACCGCGTCGTTGAAGCCCGCCTGGTGCAACGCGATGACGTCCATGTAGCCCTCGACCACGACGAGCCGGCCGCTCTCGGCGGCCCCGCGCCGGGCATGGGCCAGGCCGTAGAGCATCTTGCCCTTATGGAAGAGCTCGCCTTCCCGCGAATTTATGTATTTGGGCGTCGCCTCGCCGAGCGTGCGCGCGCCGAACGCGACGACACGCCCGCGCGCGTCGGCGATCGGAAAGATGACGCGGGCGCGAAAATAATCGTAGCTCTCGTTGCGCTCCTCGCTATGACCGATCAGGCCGGCCTCGAGCAAAAGCGTCTCGGGATAGCCTTCCTTGAGGAGGTGCGTCTTGAGCGCATTGCGCTCGGGTGCCCAGCCGAGGCGGAAGCGGGCGATGATCGTCTCATCCAGGCCGCGGCGGTGGAGATAGTCAAGTGCCGCCCGTCCGGGCGGGCCTGAGAGCTGCTTCTCGAAGAAGGCGCAGGCGGCCTCGAGGGCGGAGCCGAGGGTCTTGAGCTTCTCCGCGCGCGCGCGCTCGTGCGGCGAGGATTGCGGTACGGCGAGGCCCGCTTGGGCGGCGAGCCGCTCGATCGCCTCGGGAAAGCTCAGATGCTCGCTGCGCATGACGAAGCCGATCACGTCGCCGTGGGCGCCGCAGCCGAAGCAATGGAAGAAGCCCTTGTCCTCGTTGACGGTGAAGGAGGGGGTCTTCTCGTTGTGGAACGGGCACAGGCCAAGGTGCTCGCGGCCCTTGCGCTGGAGCTTGACGCGCCGGGAGATCGCATCGACGAGCCCCACTCGGGCACGCAGCTCGTCGAGGAATTGTGGAGACAAGGCCATCAGGCCGCAACCGCGCGCAACTTGAGGCTCCCCCACCTGGCGGCCCGCCGCCGCCCTCTTCGGCCTTCGCCCGAGGCCAATCACCCTCTATGTGCTATGGCCGGCCCGCGGCAGCAACGGGCTGGCGCAAATTATGCGACTCCGCCGCCGCGCCTTCAATGCTCTGCCGGCCTCAGCCTCCTGCCAACCTCGCCTTGACGATCGTGCTCGCCTTTGCGAAATCCATGGTCCCGGCAAAGCGCTCCTTGAGCTTCGCCATCACCTTTCCCATGTCCTTCATTCCGCTGGCACCGAGCTCGCCGACCACCTTTGTGATTGCTTCCGCCATCTCGCTCTCCGAGAGCTGGCGCGGCATGAACGACTCGATGACCGCAATCTCGCCCCTTTCCTTCTCCGCGAGCTCGGGCCGGCGGCCGCGCTCGTAGAGCTCGATCGACTCGTGCCGCTGCTTGATCATGCCCTGCATCATCGCGACCATCTCCTCATCGGAGATGCCCTCCGGCTTGCCCTTGGGGCGGGCCTCGATGTCGCGCTCCTTGAGTCGCGCCAAGATGAGGCGCACCGCCGAAACGGCACGCGCGTCTCTCGCTTTCATCGCGGCCTTGAGGGCCTCGCTCAGGCGGGCACGGAGCATGGCAGGGAACGCCTGCATGGAAAGCGAGTACGGTAACCGGAAACGCCCCCCGGCGCAAGCGATTAGCACGCATTAAGCGCTTGAATTCGCAAGAAATTTTTCGCGGCCCCCGGCTTGACGCCGGCATGGCCTTTGCTTATCTAAGCCGCGGCCCGCCGCACTACCGCTTACGCGCGGCAGCCGGGGACCATCCGCATGTCGCAGCACGAGCCCACGCGCGCAGAATCGCGGCTGCCGGCGCCGCCGGCGGCCACGGCCGTGCTGGCGCTCTCCGATGGCACGCTCTATTGGGGCCGCGGCATCGGGGCTCGAGGCAAGGTCGTGGGCGAGGTCTGCTTCAACACCTCGATCACCGGCTACCAGGAGATCCTCACCGATCCCTCCTACGCCGCGCAGATCATCACCTTCACCTTCCCCCACATCGGCAACGTCGGCACCAACCCCGAGGACATCGAGACCATGACGCCGGCGGCGCGCGGCCTCATCGTCCGCGACGACCTTACGGAGCCGAGCAACTGGCGTGCGACACAGCACCTCAGCTCCTGGCTCGCCGGCCACGGGCTTCCCGGGCTCGCCGGCATCGACACGCGCCGTCTCACGCGGCGTCTGCGCGAAGGCGGGGCTGCGAACGGCGTCCTCTGCTTTGCCCCCGATGGCCGTTTCGATGTCGAGGCGCTCATAGGCGAGGCCGCCGCCTGGCCCGGCCTCGAAGGCATGGACCTCGCGCGCGAGGTGAGTTGCCGGCAGACCTATCAGTGGGACGAGACGCGCTGGGTGCTCGGAGCGGGCTATGGCCGGCAGCTGGCACCGACGCTCCACGTGGTCGCGGTCGATTACGGCGCCAAGCGCAACATCCTGCGCTGTCTCGCCTCCGCCGGCTGCCGGGTCACCGTAGTGCCCGCGACGACGAGCGCGGACGCCATACTCAGCCTCCTGCCCCACGGCGTCTTCCTCTCGAACGGTCCCGGCGACCCTGCGGCGACCGGCGAATATGCGGTGCCGATGATCCGGCAGATCATCGAGGCGGGAGTGCCCACCTTCGGCATCTGCCTCGGCCACCAGATGATGGCACTGGCACTGGGCGCCCGGACCGAGAAGATGCATCACGGCCATCGCGGGGCGAATCACCCGGTCAAAGATCTGCAAACAGGCAAGGTCGAGATCACCAGCCAGAACCACGGCTTCGTCGTGGTCGAGTCGTCGTTGCCGAGCGGGCTCGAGGTCACCCACCGCTCGCTCTTCGACGGCAGCGTCGAGGGCTTCCGCCTCAAGGACATGCCGGTCTTTGCCGTGCAATATCATCCCGAGGCCTCGCCCGGCCCGCGCGACAGCCATTACCTGTTCGAGAGGTTCGTCAGGCTGATGGAAGAGAACGCATGAGCGCAGCCTTATGATCTCCCGCTCACCAAAGTTAACCTCCCCCTCAAGGGGGGAGGCGCAATTTCCGCTTACGATGCACTGCCCCCATGCCTAAGCGCAGCGACATCGACTCCGTCCTCGTCATCGGCGCCGGGCCGATCGTGATCGGCCAAGCTTGCGAGTTCGATTACGCGGGCACCCAGGCCGTCAAGGCGCTCAAGGACGAGGGCTATCGCGTCGTGCTGGTCAACTCGAACCCGGCGACGATCATGACCGACCCGGGCCTGGCGGACGCCACCTATATCGAGCCCATCACGCGCGAGTTCGTCGCACGCATCATCGAGAAGGAGCGCCCCTCGGCGCTTTTGCCCACCATGGGCGGACAGACCGCGCTCAACACCGCGATGGCGCTCGCCAAAGGCGGCGAGCTCACCGCCTTCGGCGTCGAGATGATCGGCGCGCGCGCCGAGGTGATCGAAAAGGCGGAGGACCGCCTCCTCTTCCGCGAGGCGATGACCCGCATCGGGCTCGCATCGCCGAAGAGCGCCATCGCCCACACCCTCGAGGAGGCGCGTGTCGTCCTTGCCGAGATCGGCCTTCCCGCCATCGTCCGACCCTCGTTCACGCTCGGCGGCACGGGCGGCGGGATCGTCTACAATCAGGCCGAGTTCGCCGAGATCGTGAGCGGCGGGCTCAAGGCCTCGCCGATCGGCGAGGTGCTGATCGAGGAGTCGGTGCTCGGCTGGAAAGAGTTCGAGATGGAGGTGGTACGCGACCGCAAGGACAATTGCATCATCGTCTGCTCGATCGAGAACGTTGACCCGATGGGCATCCATACCGGCGACAGCATCACCGTGGCCCCGGCGCTCACGCTCACCGACAAGGAATATCAGATCATGCGCGACGCCTCGCTCGCGGTCCTGCGCGAGATCGGCGTCGACACAGGCGGCTCGAATGTCCAGTTCGCCGTGCAGCCGGAGAGCGGCAGGCTCGTCATCATCGAGATGAACCCGCGCGTCTCGCGCTCCTCGGCCTTGGCCTCCAAGGCGACCGGCTTTCCCATCGCCAAGGTCGCCGCCAAGCTCGCGGTCGGCTACACGCTCGACGAGCTGGCGAACGACATCACCGGCGTCACCCCCGCCTCCTTCGAGCCGACGATCGATTACGTCGTGACCAAGATGCCGCGCTTCACCTTCGAGAAGTTCCCGGGTGCCGAGAAGGTCCTCACCACCTCCATGAAATCGGTGGGCGAAGCGATGGCGATCGGGCGCAACTTCGCCGAGTCGCTGCAAAAAGCGCTGCGCTCGATGGAGACCGGCTTAACCGGCCTGAATGAGGTCGACATCCCCGGTGCGGCTGCGGGCGCCAACAAGGACGTGGTGCGCGCCGCCCTTGCGGTCCCCACCCCCGACCGCCTCCTGGTCATCGCGCAGGCCTTCCGCTACGGGCTCACGCTCGAGGAGGTCCACCGCGCCTGCCGCTACGACCGTTGGTTCCTTGCGCAGATCTCCCGTCTCGTCGAAAGCGAGAAAGAGGTCCGCGCGCGCGGTCTCTCGAGCGCCCGGCACGAGCTCCTGCGCCTCAAGAAGCTCGGCTTCTCGGACGCGCGCCTTGCCGAGCTTGCCGGGCTCAAGGAGGGCGAGGTCGCGGAGCGGCGGCAGCACCTCGACGTGCATCCGGTCTATAAACGCATCGATACCTGCGCCGCCGAGTTCGCCTCGCTCACGCCCTACATGTACTCGACCTATGAAGGCGACGGCGTCTCGCCCGCCGAGTGCGAGGCGGCGCCGAGCG
>DASPPM010000003.1:0-6046 GCA_035625535.1 Alphaproteobacteria bacterium | reverse complement strand
TCGAGCACGACATGCGCGTCGTCTTTCATCTCGCCGATCGCATTATGGTACTCGCCGAGGGCGCGGTGCTAGCCGAGGGCACGCCCGGCGAGATCGCGTCGAACGAGCGCGTGCAGGAGGCCTATCTGGGGAAAGCGGCATGAAGGCGCTCGAGGCGGAAGGCCTGCAGACCTTTTACGGCAAGAGCCACATCCTCCACGGCGTGGGCCTCGAGGTCGGCGAAGGCGAGCTCGTTGCCTTGCTGGGCCGCAATGGCGCCGGCAAGACGACGACGCTCAGAAGCCTCATGGGCCTCACCCCTGCGCGGCAAGGTGCGGTGAGCATCTTCGGCCAGCCGACAACGGCCTGGCCGCCCTATCGGATCGCGGGCCTCGGCGTGGGCTACGTGCCCGAGGGGCGACGCATCTTCGCCAACCTCACGGTCGAGGAGAATTTGAAGGTTCCGCTCGAGCGGCCCGGCCCATGGACCGCCGCGCGCGTCTTCGCGCTCTTTCCGCGCCTTGCCGAGCGCAAGCTCAACAAGGGCCGCCAGCTCTCCGGCGGCGAGCAGGAGATGCTCGCCATCGGCCGGGCGCTCGTCGTCAACCCCCGCCTGCTCTTGCTCGACGAGCCCTCGCAGGGTCTCGCTCCGCTCATCGTGCAGGAGCTCTTCCATGTCATCGTCGCCATGAGGAAGGAGGGCATCTCTGTGCTTCTCGTCGAGCAGAACGTGCGCGCCGCGGTCGAGATCGCGGACCGCGCCTATGTGCTCGACGACGGCCGCGTCGTCTTCGCCGGCCCGGCCGAGGAGTTCGCCAAGGACGAGGAGCGGGTGCGCGCGCTTGCCGGTGCCAGCGTGGAGAAGTGGGAGGCGGCGGAGTAGCGAGGGACTAAGCGGCGCCTTCTCTGGCCGCGCTTGCAAAAGCCGAGACCCTCGGCGGCAAATTGCTTTGCATTTTGCAAAAAGAAGCCTGGAGGGAGGACCCCTCGGAGCACGCTCTCCCTAGAAGAGTCCGCTCAAGCCCTTGATGACGAGGATGACGAAGCCCCAACTCGCCGCCCAGGCGCTCAGCACGTAGGCCATGTCGCGCACGGCCCGAAGGCGGCGGAAAGGCGCCGAACCCGCCGCTTTCGGCTGCCCCTTGAAGGCGAAAGCCGGGGCGTTCCGTCCCTCTGTCGTGGCCAAGCTCATGATCGAACCTCTCGCTATCCCATGGCCGGGTCGGCAGGGGCCGACCGGTGCTCGCTATGAGCCGAGCAAAACCGGGGCCAAGTGGGCGGCGAGCCCCCGGGTTGCGGCGTCAAGCGGTCGTCCTATACCCTGAGGCTGGGACGGGTCCGGCAAGCGCGATCAAGCGCGGACGGGGGAGAGCCGATGGACGGTGCGGCAGGTGAGGCAGGACGGGTTCCCACCTTGGAGGCGGTGCGCGACGCGGCCAAGCGCCTCGCCGGCTGGGCGGTCAAGACTCCGCTTCTCGAATCCCCGGCCCTCAATGCCAGGCTCGGCGGCAGGCTGTTGATCAAGGCCGAGGTGCTGCAACGCACCGGCTCATTCAAGTTCCGCGGCGCCTACAACCGCATATCGCGCATCCCGGCGGAGGCGACGGCACGGGGCGTCGTCGCCTTCTCCTCCGGCAATCACGCGCAAGGGGTGGCGGCGGCGGCCCAGCTTCTCGGCATGCCGGCGGCGATCGTCATGCCGGCCGACGCGCCGAAGATGAAGGTCGCCAATACCCGCGGTTACGGCGCCGAGGTGGTGTTCTACGACCGTTATAAGGAGGACCGCGAGGCGGTCGCCGCGAAAGTGCAGGCCGAGCGCCGAGCGACGCTCGTGCGCCCCTACGACGACGCCTACGTCATCGCGGGCCAAGGGACGGCCGGGCTCGAACTCGCCGAGCAGGCGGCCGAGCGCGGCATCAGGCTCGACGCGGCCCTCGCTCCCTGCAGCGGCGGCGGGCTCATCTCCGGCATCGCGATCGCGCTCGCCGAGCTATCGCCCGGGACGACGGTGCACACGGTCGAGCCCGAGGGGTTCGAGGACACGGCGCGCTCGCTCGCGGCGGGAAGGCGCCTCAGCAACGCGAGCGGCGGAACCACCATTTGCGATGCGCTCATGGCGGATCAGCCGGGCGAGCTCACCTTCGCCGCCATGCAAGGCCGGGTCAAGAGCGGCTTCGTGGTAAGTGAGGCCGAAGTGGCGCGTGCGATGGCGCTCGCCTTCGAGTATTTCAAGCTGGTGGTCGAGCCAAGCGGTGCTGTGGCCCTGGCGGCCGTGCTGGTCGGCAAGGTGCCACTCGCCGGACGCGCGGTCGCGGTCGTATGCTCGGGCGGCAACGTGGACCTGGGCCTCTACCGCCGCTTGCTCGCAGAGGCGGCCTGAGCCGCGATCGCTGAGCTGTGAGGGATGTCGTGAGCGAGATCTACCGATTCCTGCCGGGGACCATGCCTCTCCTCCTCTCGATGCCCCATTGCGGCACAAAGATCCCGGATCACCTGGCCGCGCGCATGACGCCGGCAGCGCTCGTGCTGGCGGACACGGACTGGCATGTCGACAAGCTCTACGATTTCGCGGGCGACCTTGGCGCCCATCTCCTGATGGCGAACTTCTCGCGCTACGTCGTCGACCTCAACCGCGATCCGGAAGGCAAGGCGCTCTATCCGGGCTCGGAGAATACCGGCATCGTCCCGCTCGACACCTTCGATCGCCTTCCCCTCTACCGTCCTCGCGAGGAGCCCGATCCCCAGGAGGTGCATCGCCGCATCGGCCTCTATTGGAAGCCCTATCACGAGCGCATCCAGCACGAGCTCGAGCGCATCAAGGAGAGATTCGGCTTTGCCCTCCTCTTCGATGCCCATTCGATCCGCTCGCGCGTGCCGCGCTTCTTCCAGGGCAAGCTCCCGGACTTCAATCTGGGCACCGCGGGCGGTGCCAGCATGGAGGCAGGCCTGGCAGAGAGACTTTTCGCGATCTGCCGCGAGGCTAAGGGTTATACGAGCGTGCTTAACGGCCGCTTCACCGGCGGTTACATCACCCGGCAATACGGCCGGCCGGCGAACGGCGTCCAAGCGGTCCAGCTCGAGCTCAGCCAGATCACCTACATGGACGAGAGCCCGCCCTTCCGCTTGAGCGCCGAGCGCGCCGCGGCCGTGCGCCCGACCCTCGAGCGGCTTCTGTCAACCCTCATCGCCTGGGCCGGAAGCCGGGCGGTGCCCGCATCCCCGTAGCGTCCGTCGGCGGCTCCGGCTAGCATGGCGCCATGGAGCGCGTCGGGCGACATCTCAAGAACCGGCTGCACCTTCTGCTGCCGCTCGCCATCCTGCTTGCGGCACTCATAGGCTGGGCGAGCGAGCCGGTGGCGCTCGACCAGCTCCGGCTCTTCGTCTTCGACGAGTTCATGCGGCTGAAGCCGCGGAGCTACGAGCCGGTTCCCGTGCGCATCGTCGATATCGACGACGAGAGCTTGGCGCACCTCGGTCAATGGCCCTGGCCCCGCACGCTCGTGGCCAAGCTCGTCGACCGCTTGAGCGAGCTCGGCGCCGCCGTGATCGCCTTCGATATCGTCTTCGCCGAGCCCGACCGCACCTCGCCGGCGCACGCGGTCGAGGACCTGAAGGGCCTCAAACCCGACGATCCGCTGGTGGCGCGCCTGGCGGCACTTCCCGACCATGACGTGCTCCTCGGCGAGGCGCTCAAGCGCGCCCGCGCGGTCACCGGCTTCGTGATGACCCACAAGAAGGGCGCGCTCGTTCCGAAAGCGAAGGCGAGCTTTGCGAATGCGGGCGACGACCCGCGTCCGTGGGTGCCCAATTTCGGCGGCGCGATCGTCAATCTCGACGTGCTCGAGGACGCAGCCGCGGGCAACGGCAGCACCAACGACATTCTCGGCATCGACGGCGTCACCCGTCGAGTGCCTCTCCTCGTCGAGCTCGGCAATCGCCTCTATCCGGCACTCGCCGCCGAGGCGCTCCGCGTGGCGCAGGGGGGGCGCACCTACATCGTCAAGTCCACGGGTGCGAGCGGCGTCATGAGCTTCGGCGAGCACGCCGGCATAAACTCGATCAAGATCGGCGCCTTGATCGTGCCGACCGACGCCCGCGGCACCGTGTGGATCCACTTCACGCCCCATGTGCCCGAGCGCTTCGTGCCCGCCTGGCAGGTCCTCGATCAAAGCGTCGACCCCGAGCTGATCAAGGGCAGCATCGTCTTCGTCGGCACGAGTGCCGCGGGCCTCAAGGAATTTCACGCGACTCCGCTCGATCCCGATGCGGCCGGCGTCGAGATTCACGCCGAGCTCGCGGAGCAGATGCTGCTCGGCGATTCGCTCAAGCGCCCCGAATGGGCGCGCGGCGTCGAGCTCGTCTATATGCTGGTGACCGGAATTGCCTTGCTGCTCTTGCTGCCCAGGGTCGGCGCGCGCTGGACGGCCCTCTTGGGCCTGGGCGCCGCGGGCTCGGCCGTCGGCGGCTCGTGGTACGCCTATGCAACGCAAAATCTCCTGATCGACCCGGTCTTCCCCTCCGTCGTGGCCCTCCTCGTCTACCTTTCCTCCTCGGCCGTGCTGTTCTTGCGCACCGAGACGGAGCGGCGGCGCGTGCGCAGCGCCTTCGGCCGCTATCTGGCGCCGGCGGTGGTCGAGCAGCTCTCGCGCCATCCCGAGCGGCTCGTGCTCGGCGGGGAGATGCGCGAGATGACGCTCATGTTCAGCGACATCCGCGGCTTCACCGGAATCGCCGAGCGCTTCGATGCCCAAAGCCTCACCAGCTTCATCAACCGCTTCCTCACGCCGATGACGGACGTCATCCTGGCGGCGCGCGGCACCATCGACAAATACATGGGCGACGCCATCATGGCGTTCTGGAACGCCCCGCTCGACGATGCCGCGCACGCCGAGCACGCGTGCCGCGCGGCGCTCGCCATGCGCGCCGAGCTCGTGCGTCTCAATGAGACCTGGCGCCGCGAGGCCGCGGCCGAGGGCAAGAGCTTCACCGACGTGCGCACCGGCATCGGCCTCAATACCGGCACCTGTTGCGTGGGCAACCTCGGCTCCGACCAGCGCTTCGACTACTCGTGCCTGGGCGACGACGTGAACCTCGCCTCGCGGCTCGAAGGCCAGTCGACGACCTACGGCGTCGATATCGTGGTGGGCGAGAAGACGGCGGCCGAGGCCAAGGGGCTCGCCTTCCTCGAGCTCGATCTCGTGCGCGTCAAGGGCAAGGCGAGGCCGGCGCATATCTTCGCCCTTCTAGGCGACGAGACGGTCGAGGCGACCTCCGCGTTCGCCGCCCTCAAGGCGGACCATGACGCCATGCTCGCGGCCTACCGCGGGCGGCGCTGGGCGGAGGCGCTGGAACGGCTCGAGGTCTGCCGCGCCCAGGCCCCCGAGACGCTGCAGGCGTTCTACACGCTTTACGAGGAGCGTATCGCGGGCTTCCGCGCGGACCCACCGCCCGCCGACTGGGACGGCGCCTTTGTGGCGCTGACGAAGTAGCGCGCGCGGGAGTGCGCATTGCGGCTCGCCGGCCCGAGCGCCGCCCCGCCCGCAGTACCGCGTTCGACTGACCTGACAACCAGGCTGATGATCAGGGGCCGGTCAAGCGCATAGGCGCTCGACGCGACGAAGCGCCCCTCGAGCGCGACACGCCTCCGATCTTGTGCGCGAAATCGGCGAATGCGGCGGCGCCCGATGCGCAACGACCTGAGCGCGCGCAGAGCGTGCATGAACTCGTGGGCGTAGCTGAAATACCACGGGGCGACGGCGGCCGAACGCGGTCCCCGCGCCCGTTTTGCGCAAGGAATAACGGATCACACCGCCGATTCCGAGGGCCTGGCGGCCCGACGCAACGGCGTCAATGCCCGCTGCTGCCGGAGCTGCCGCTGCTGCCGGAGCTGCCGCTGCTGCCGCTGCTGCCGCTATGGCCGCTGCTGCCGGAGCTGCCGGAGCTGCCGCTGGAGCCGCTGCTGCCGGAGCTGCCGCTAGTGCCGGTGGGGTCGCTAGCGCCGCTGCTGCCGCTGTGGCCGCTGCTGCCACTCTTGCCCGTCGAGCCGCTGCTGCCGCTGTGGCCGCTG
>DASPPM010000002.1:0-10234 GCA_035625535.1 Alphaproteobacteria bacterium | reverse complement strand
GTCCTACGGGCCGCTCGCCGAGCTCGAGCAGCTCGTCGACGAGTATTACGACGCGGCCGGCATGGACCCGCGCCGCCTGCGCCATCTCGCGCGCGCGATCCTCGAATTGAGCCGCCGCATCGGGCTCGACCGCGACTGCGGTATCGCCGACAACGAAGGCGAGGATGCGGCCTTGGCCAAGCTCGACAATTACCTGTGCGAGCTCAAGGAGCTGCAGATCCGCGACGGCCTCCACGTCTTCGGCGAGTCGCCTCGAGGTGATCAGCTCGTGGATCTCCTCGTGGCATTGACCCGGCTGCCGCGCGGGAGGGGCGAGGGCGGCGACGCCTCTCTGTTGCGCGCGCTTGCCACCGACCTCGGAATCGGCCGGGGCTTCGATCCGCTCGACTGCGCACTCGGCGGGCCTTGGCAAGGCGCGCGTCCGCGCGCCCTCGACGGGCCCGAGCCGTGGCGCAGCAACGGCGACACGGTCGAGCGCCTCGAGCGGCTCGCGCGCGCGCTCGTTGCCGGCGACCGCGCGCCCGAGGCGGGCTGGACGCGCACCGGTGCTGTCTTGCAGGAGATCGAGAACCGCCTGCGCCCGGCGCTTGCGGCAAGCGGTGCGGCTGAGCTCGCCGGTCTGCTTGCCGGGCTCGAGGGCCGCTTCGTCGAGCCCGGGCCCTCGGGTGCGCCCACGCGCGGACGCCTCGACGTGCTCCCCACCGGGCGCAATTTCTACTCGGTCGACAGCCGCACCGTGCCGACGCCCGCCGCCTGGCAGCTCGGCTGGAAATCGGCCGGCCTCCTCATCGAGCGCCATCGCCAGGAGCACGGTGAGTGGCCGAAAGCACTCGCCCTTTCCGCCTGGGGCACCTCGAACATGCGCACGGGCGGCGACGACATAGCACAGGCCTTGGCACTCATGGGAGTGCGCCCGAGCTGGGACGCGGCCTCGAGGCGCGTCACCGGCTTCGAGATCCTGCCGCTCTCCATCCTCGACCGGCCGCGCGTCGACGTGACGCTGAGGATCTCCGGCTTCTTCCGCGACGCCTTCCCCTCCCAGATCGATCTCGTGGATTCGGCGGCGCGCGCGGTCGCGGCACTCGAGGAGCCGCCCGAGCTCAACCCGCTGGCTGCGCGCGTCGAGAGGGACGCAAGCGCGCTCATGAGCCAGGGTGTGGACGAGGCGACGGCGCGACGGCGCGCCGGCCACCGCGTCTTCGGCTCCAAGCCCGGGGCCTATGGCGCGGGGCTCCAGGCCCTCATCGACGAGCGCTCTTGGGAAGAGGAGGGCGATCTCGCGCGCGCCTATCTCGCCTGGGGCGGCTATGCCTATGGCGCGGGGGCCGAGGGCGCCGCCGAGCATCGCCTCTTTGAGCGCCGCCTCGCCGCCGTCGACGGGGTCGTCCACAACCAGGACAACCGCGAGCACGATCTTCTCGATTCCGACGATTATTACCAGTTCGAGGGCGGGCTCGCGGTCGCCGTGCGCCATCTCTCGGGGCACGCGCCGGCGGTCTACCACAACGACCACTCGCGCCCGGAGCGGCCGCAAATCCGCACCCTCGGCGAGGAGGTCGCGCGCGTCGTGCGGGCGCGCGTGGTCAATCCGAAGTGGATCGAAGGCGTCATGCGCCACGGCTACAAGGGCGCCTTCGAGATGGCTGCCACGGTCGACTATCTCTTCGCCTTCGCGGCGACCGCGCGCGCGGTCGGAGACCATCATTTCGACGCGGTCTACGAGGCCTATCTCGTGGACGAGCGCGTGCGCGGCTTCCTCACCGACAACAATCCCGCCGCCGCGCGCGAGATCGCCGAGCGCCTGCTCGAGGCCGAGGCGCGCGGGCTGTGGCGGCCGCGCTCGAACTCGGCCCATCCGCATCTGGCGGCACTTGCGGCGCGCGAGCCCGAGAAGGTGCCATGAGCGATCAGGCGCAAAGCCCTACGCGCGATCCCTCGAGCGAGGACGAGATCAATGCGCGCGCGAACGAGAAGGCGCGCAAGCGCAAGGCCGTGCGCGCGCGCATCCTCGCCACCAAGACGCGCGAGAAAGGCCTCGTCATCGTCCATACGGGCAAGGGCAAGGGCAAGTCGACGGCCGCCTTCGGCCTCGTGTTGCGCGCGCTCGGCCACGGCATGCGCGTGGGCGTCGTGCAGTTCGTCAAGGGGAAGTGGGAGACGGGCGAACGGCGCTCTCTCGAGCGCTTCGCCGAGCTCGTCGACATCCGCACCATGGGCGAGGGATTCACCTGGGAAACGCAGGACCGCGCGCGCGACATCCGCGCGGCGCGCGCCGCGTGGGAGGCGGCGAAGACGATGATCGAGGCCTGCCGCGGCGCCGAGCCCCGCTATGACCTCCTGGTGCTCGACGAGCTCAATATCGTGCTGCGCTACGACTATCTGCCGCTCGCCGAGGTCGTCTCCGTCCTCAGGGCCAAGCCCGAGCGGCTGCATCTGGTCGTCACCGGGCGCAACGCCAAGCCCGAGCTCGTCGAGATCGCCGACCTGGTGACCGAGATGATGATGGTGAAGCACCCCTTCGAGGCCGGCATCAAGGCGCAAAAAGGGATCGAGTTCTGATGGCCGCCGCGGCACTTATGCTGCAAGGGACGGGCTCGGACGTGGGCAAGTCGCTGCTCGTGGCCGGGCTCTGCCGCGCCTTCGCCGCGCGCGGCCTGGCCGTAAGGCCGTTCAAGCCGCAGAACATGTCGAACAACGCCGCCGTCACCGCCGACGGCGGCGAGATCGGCCGCGCACAGGCGCTCCAGGCTCGCGCCGCGCGCGTGGCCGCCTCGGTCGACATGAATCCCGTCCTTCTGAAGCCGCAAGGCGAGACGGGCGCGCAGGTGATCCTCCGCGGTCGCATGCTCGGCAACGCAACAGCGACGGAATATCAGCGCTTGCGCGCGCGGCTCCTGCCCGAGGTGCTCGAGAGCTTCCGCCGCGTGGGCGAGGGGGCGGAGCTCGTGCTGGTCGAGGGTGCCGGGAGCGCCGCCGAGGTGAACCTGCGCGCGGGCGACATCGCCAACATGGGCTTTGCCGAGGCGGCGGGGCTCCCCGTGCTTCTCGTCGGTGACATCGAGCGCGGCGGCGTCATCGCCCAGATCGTCGGCACGCACGCGCTCCTGAGCGAGGCGGAAAAGAGCCTGCTCAAGGGCTTCATCGTCAACAAGTTCCGCGGCGATGCGCGGCTCTTCGAGGGCGGCGTCGCCGAGATCAGCGCGCGCACCGGCCTCGCTTGCCTTGGCGTCATTCCCTGGTTCGCGGAGGCGGCAATGCTTCCGGCGGAGGACTCACTCGCACTCGCGCGCGCTGGCACCGAGCGCAGAGGGGAAATCAAGATCGCGGTGCTCTCTTACCCCCGCATCGCGAATTTCGACGATTTCGATCCGCTCGGCGCCGAGCCGGACGTCTCGCTCCGCTTCCTCGGCGCGGGCGAGGCCATCCCGGGCGAGCTCGACCTCGTCATCCTGCCGGGCTCGAAGGCGACGCTCGCCGATCTTGCCTTCCTGCGCGCGCAAGGCTGGGACATCGATCTTCTGGCGCACCGCCGGCGCGGAGGTGCGATTCTCGGCATTTGCGGCGGCTATCAGATGCTCGGCGCCCGCGTGGCCGACCCGGAGGGGATCGAGGGTGAGCCCGGCGAGGCCTCGGGCCTCGGGCTCCTCGCTGTGGAGACCGTGCTCGAGGGCGGGAAGCGCCTCGTCGAGGTCGCCGGCAGCGAGCTTGCGAGCGGCGCCGCGGTCGCAGGCTATGAGATGCATATGGGGCGCACGACCGGCCGGGATGTCGCCGGGCCCATGCTGCATCTCGGCGCGGACGCCGACGGCGCCGTCTCGAGCGACGGCAGGGTCATGGGATGCTATCTCCACGGCCTCTTCGCGTCCGATGCTTTCCGTCACGCGTTCTTGAGCCGGCTCAAGAGCCGCACGCGAAGCGGGGTCGTCTACGAGGACGCGATCGAGGCGACGCTCGACCGGCTCGCGGCGCACCTCGCCCGCCATCTCGATCTCGACCGCCTCCTCGCGACCGCGAGGAGCGGCGGCAACACGGCCATGGCGACCCCGCGCAAAGGCGCGCACTTCAGGAGGATCGGATGAGCGGCAAGATGGGCGTCATGCTGTGCGGCCACGGCAGCCGGGACCCGCAGGCGATCGCCGAGTTCGGCGCGGTCATGGAGAAGCTGCGCGCGCGGCTCACGGCCTACGAGGTGGAATGGGGCTTCCTCGAGTTCGCGCGGCCGATCATCCGCGAGGGCCTCGACAGGTTGCGCGCGCGCGGCTGCGACGAGATCCTCGCGATCCCCGGCATGCTGTTCGCGGCCGGGCACGTCAAGAACGACGTGCCCTCCGTGCTCAACCGCTACCAGGCGGAGCATCCGGGTTTCACCATCCGCTTCGGCCGCGACCTCGGCTTCGACGCGCGTATGATAGGCGCCGCGGGTGCCGCGATCGCGGAGGCGCTTCAGCGCGCGGGCGAGGGCAGGCGGCGCCACGACACCCTCCTCATGGTCGTCGGGCGCGGCACCTCCGACCCCGACGCCAACTCGAATATCGCCAAGGTGATGCGCTTGCTGTGGGAAGGCTTCGGCTTCGGCTGGGGCGAGACGGCCTACTCGGGCGTCACTTTCCCGCTCGTCGAGCCGGCGCTCGAGCACGCGGCGCGGCTCGGCTACGGGCGCATCGTCGTCTTTCCCTACTTCCTGTTCACCGGCGTTCTCGTGAAGCGCATATATGAGCACACCGACCTCGTGGCGGCGCGCCATCCCGAGATCGAGTTCGTCAAGGCGCCCTACCTCAACGACCATCCGCTGGTGCTCGACGGCTTCGCCGCGCGCATCGAGGAGATCCTCGACGGCACCGGCAACATGAACTGCCAGCTCTGCAAGTATCGCGTCCAGCTCCTCGGCTTCGAGGACGAGGTCGGGCTCGCGCAGGCGAGCCACCACCATCACGTCGAGGGCATCGGCACCGGTGTCCAGATCGACGCGCATCATCATCATCATCACGGGCACGAGCACGGCCATGATCATGGCGACGGCCATCATCCCCATCACCACCACGAGCACGAGCATGATCACGGCCACGGCGAGGACGGCCACGGAAAAGGACATGCGCACGGTCACGGCCATCACCCCTATCCCCATGCCGACCATCCGCTCGGGCCAATGACCCTCAAGGGGCGGGCGCGAGAGGGACGAGAGACATGACGCGATGATCGAATACCTGCGCGACCCCGCCGAGATCTACCGCCGCTCCTTCGCGGCGATCCGGCGCGAGGCCGATCTCGCGCGCGTGCCCCTGCCGCTCGAGCCCGTCGTGGTGCGGCTCATCCATGCCTGCGGCATGAGCGATATCGTGGCGGACCTCGCCTTCTCGCCGGACCTGGTCGAGCGCGCGCAAAGAGCGCTCAAGGCGGGGGCTCCCGTTCTTTGCGATACGCGCATGGTCGCGGACGGCATTCAGAGGCGCCGGCTTGAGGCTGGAAACCAGGTGATCGCGCTGCTCGATGCGGCCGGGGCAGCACCGCTCGCGCGCGCGCGCGGAACCACGCGCGCCGCCGCCGCGATCGAGCTTGCGTGTCCGCTTCTACCGGGCGCCTTGGTCGCGATCGGCAATGCGCCGACCGCACTCTTCCGCCTTCTCGAGCTCCTCGCCGAGGGTGCCGCGGCTCCGGCCGCGATCCTCGCCTTCCCGGTCGGCTTCGTGGGGGCCGCCGAGTCGAAGGCGGCACTTGCCGCCGCGAGCCATGGCGTGCCCTACCTCACGCTTCTCGGCCGCCGCGGCGGCAGCGCCCTTGCCGCCGCCGCCGTCAATGCGCTGGCAATGCCGGAGATGGAGGCATGAGCAAGTGGCTTTCCGTTGTTGGCATCGGCGAGGAAGGTCTCGCCGGCGTGGGCCCGGCGGCGAAGACGCTCGTCGGCGGCGCGCGCACGCTCGTGGGCGGGGCCCGCCATCTCGCCATGTTGCCCGAGGACGGGCGCGAGCGCCTCACCTGGACGCGGCCGCTCTCGCTCCTCGTCGGCGAGATCGAGCGCCGCCGCGGGACGCCCGTGTGCGTGCTCGCGACCGGCGATCCCATGCATTACGGCATCGGGGTCACGCTCGCGAAGCGCATTGCGCTCGAGGAGATGACGATCGTCCCCGCGCCGTCTGCCTTCAGCCTCGCCTGCGCCCGCCTCGGCTGGCCTTATGCCGCGGTCGCGACCTTGACGCTCCACGGCCGGCCCTTGGCCCTCCTCAATGCTTTCCTCCAGCCCGGCAGGCGGCTCCTCGTGCTGAGCGAGAATGCCTCGACCCCGTCGGCGGTGGCGGCGCATTTGCGCCTCTACGGCTACGGCCGCAGCCGGCTCAGCGTGCTCGAGCACATGGGCGGTGCCAGCGAGCGCATCTTGAGCGGCACGGCCGAGGGCTGGCGGAGAAACGATCTCGCAGACCTCAACACGCTCGCGATCGAGTGCGTGGCCGATGACGCGGCACCGCTCCTTGCGCCGGTGCCCGGGCTCCCCGACGAGGCATTCCACCACGACGGCCAGCTCACCAAGCGCGAGGTCCGCGCCGTGACACTCGCCGCCTTGGCGCCGGTGCCGGGGCAGCTGCTCTGGGACGTAGGCGCGGGCTGCGGCTCGGTCGCGATCGAGTGGCTGCGCTGCCACCCGACGTGCCGCGCCATTGCGATCGAGGCGGAGGCGGCGCGGCTGCGGCTCATAGCGGACAATGCGACGGCCCTCGGCGTGCCGGCGCTCGAGATCGTCGGCAGCCGCGCCCCGGAGTCGCTCCATGGGCTCGCGTCCCCCGACGCCGTCTTCATCGGCGGCGGTGGCGGCGAGGCCGGCCTCTTCGAGCGTTGCTGGGAAGCGCTCAGGCCGGGCGGACGGCTGGTGGCGAACGCCGTGACGCTCGCGGGCGAGACTCGCCTCATCGAGTGGCGCACGCGCGTCGGCGGTAACCTCACCCGCATCTCCGTCGAGCGCGCGGAGGCGATCGGCGAGCGGACCGGCTGGCGACCGTTGCGCACCGTGACGCAGCTCGCGGCGGTGAAGCGATGAGCGGGCCGGCAACCCTTTATGGTCTCGGCGTCGGTCCGGGAGATCCCGAGCTGCTCACGCTCAAGGCGCTCAGGATTCTGCGCGCGGTACCCGTGGTCGCCTATCCGGCTCCCGAGCAAGGGGCGAGCTTCGCGCGCGCGATCGTGGCGAGCTTCCTCTCCCCCGCCAAGCGCGAGATTGCGATCCGAATTGCAATGACGGGCGAGCCAATCCCGGCCGAGGCCGTCTACGACCGCGCGGCGGCGGAAATCGGCGCCGAGCTCGCCCAAGGGCGTCATGTCGCCTGCCTTTGCGAAGGTGATCCCTTCTTCTACGGCTCCTTCATGTATCTCTTCGCGCGCCTTGCGGAGCGCTTCCCGGTCAAGCTCGTGCCCGGCGTCACCTCGCTCGTCGCCTGCGCGGGTGCGCTTGCGTCCCCACTCGCGGCACGCCACGACGTGCTGAGGGTGCTGCCGGCCCCGTTGCCCGAGGAGCGGCTTTTGGGCGAGCTCGAGTCCGCGGACGCGGCGGCGATCATCAAGCTCGGGCGTCATTTCGCCAAGGTACGCGGCGTGCTCGAGCGCCTGGGTCTCAAGGGCCGCGCGCGCTACATCGAGCACGCGAGCCTCGCAAGCGAGCGCATTCTGCCCCTCGACGAGGTGGACCCGGCTGCGGTCCCCTATTTCTCCATGATCCTCGTCCACCGGCGCGGGAGTGCGTGGCGATGAAAGGCGAGATCGCCATCGTGCTCCTCGGCGAGAGCGCCAGGCCTGCAGCGCTCAAGATCGCGGCGGCGCTTCCGGGCGCCCGCCTCCACGGCCTCGCCGGGCGGGTGAGCGGTGCCGACGTCGCTTTCGCGGACACGGGCGCTCACCTTCGCGCGCTTTTCAGAGAGGGCGTTGCAATCGTCGGGCTCGCCGCGGCGGGCGTGCTCGTGCGGACGCTGGCGCCGGCGCTCGAGGACAAGCGGCGCGAGCCGCCCGTCGTCGCGATAGCCGAGGACGGCAGCGCCGTGGTGCCGCTTCTGGGGGGCCATCATGGCGCCAACGCGCTTGCGCGGCGCATCGGCGAGGCGCTCGGCGTGGTGCCGGCGATCACGACTGCGGGCGAGGTGCGTTTCGCCGTCGCGCTCGACGAGCCGCCGCCCGGCTGGCGTCTTGCCAATCCCGAGCATGTGAAGCCCTTCGCCGCAGCACTTCTCGCCGGTGCCCGGGTGCGGCTCGACGGCGTCGCACCCTGGCTCGCGGAAAGCGGCTTGCCCTTCGCAGAGGCCGGGCCGCTCGAGATCTGCCTGAGCGAGAAGTGCCTGGAGGGCACGCCCGAGCGCCTCGTCTATCATCCGGCGGTGATCGCGCTTGGGGTCGGTTGCGAGCGCGGCGCCAGCGCGCAAGAGCTCGCGGCCCTCGTGGAAGCCTGCCTCGCCCAAGCGAAAGTGGCACCCGCGGCGGTCGCCGGTCTCTTCTCGCTCGATCTCAAGATGGACGAGCCCGCGCTTTTTGCGTTGGCCGAGCGCCTCGGCGTGCCTCTGCGCTTCTTCAGCGCAGCCGAGCTCGAGGCCGAGACGCCGCGGCTCCTCAACCCCTCGGAAGCGGTCTTTCGCGAGGTCGGCTGTCACGGCGTCGCCGAGGCGGCGGCACTTGCTGCCGCCGGGGAAGAAGGCCGGCTCGTGCTCGGCAAAGAGCGCTCGCGCCGCGCCACCTGTGCCATCGCACTCGCCCCGCGGCCGATCCCGATCCAGGAGACGGGACGCGCGCGGGGCCGGCTCTTCATCGTCGGCATCGGCCCGGGGGGCGAGGCCTGGTTGACGCCCGAGGCTGCGGGCATGATCGAGGAGGCGAGCGAGCTTGTCGGCTACGGCCTTTATCTCGACCTTCTGGGCGCGCGCGCGAAAGCCAAGCGGCGGCACGATTTTGCGCTCGGCGAGGAGGAGGCGCGGGTCAAGACGGCATTGGCGCTCGCCGCCGAGGGCCGCACGACCGCCCTCGTCTCCTCGGGCGACCCCGGCATCTACGCCATGGCCTCGCTTGTCTTCGAGCTTCTCGAGCGGACGCCGCAGCCGTGGCGCGGCATCGAGGTGCGCGTAGCACCCGGCATCTCCGCCATGCAGGCGGCCGCCGCGCGCGCGGGTGCGCCCCTCGGCCACGACTTCGCCGCGATCTCGCTTTCCGATCTCCTGACCCCCTGGCAGGCGATCGAGCGCCGGCTCGAGGCGGCCGCGGTCGGCGACTTCGTCGTCGCGCTTTATAATCCGGTCTCGCGCCGCCGCAGGCACCAGCTCGAGATTGCGCGGTCCATCCTTCTGAAGCACCGCGCACCCGACACGCCCGTTGTCCTCGCGCGCAATCTCGGACGCGACGGCGAGACGCTCGAGGTCGTCCGCCTCGCCGAGCTGGAAGCGAGCCGGGTCGACATGCTGACGGTGGTGCTGATCGGCAGCACCACGACGCGCGCGTTCAAGCGCGGGGATGGCGCGCTCGCCGTCTACACGCCGCGCGGCTACGGCAATGCCCGGCCCGCCAAGAAGGAGCGTGCGCGGTGACGGTGCACTTCATCGGGGCGGGACCGGGTGCCGCCGATCTCATCACCGTGCGGGGCCGCGACCTCATCTCGCGCTGTCCGGTCTGCCTTTACGCGGGCTCGCTCGTCCCTCGCGAGCTGGTCGCGGCAGCACCCCGCGGCGCGCGCGTGGTCGATACGGCCCCGCTCACGCTCGACGAGATCACCGCCGAGATGGCGGCCGCACACGGCAAGGGTCAGGACGTGGCGCGCGTCCATTCGGGCGACCCCTCGCTCTATGGCGCGATCGCCGAGCAGATGCGGCGGCTCGACCGCCTCGGCATCGCCTACGACGTAACCCCTGGCGTGCCCGCCTTCGCCGCAGCCGCGGCACTCCTCAAATGCGAGCTCACGCTGCCGGAGGTGAGCCAGACGGTCATCCTGACGCGCACCACGATGAAAGCTTCGGCCATGCCGGCGGGAGAGGATCTGGCGCTCCTCGGCCGCTCGGGTGCGACGCTCGCCATCCATCTCTCGGCGCGCAACATGCGCGCGATCGTGGGGAAATTGACGCCGCTCTACGGCTCGGACTGCCCGGTTGCGGTCGTCTATCGCGCGAGCTGGCCCGATCAGCAGGTCATCCGCGGAACGCTCGCGGACATCGCCGGCAAGCTGCGCAAGGCGAAGCTCACGCGCACGGCGCTGGTGCTCGTGGGCCGCGCGCTTGCTCCC
>DASPPM010000001.1:0-2279 GCA_035625535.1 Alphaproteobacteria bacterium | reverse complement strand
GCGTCACCGAGACCGGCGCCAAAGCGGGCGACGCCCCCTTGCGCCGGGCGCGCGACCTTCTCCATGACACGCCGCTCGCCGACCAAAGCCACTTCCACAAGCGCTTCAAGGGCGCCTTCGGCGTGACACCGGGGCAATTCGCCGCCGCCGCGCGCGGCGGACCGTTGCGTCCAAAGATCTCCGGAGGGCAGGGGGTTTAGCGAGGGTCGGCTGCGCCTACAGCACCGACTGCACCCACTCGTAGAGCTTGCTCTTGGGCAGGCTGCCCACCTTCATGGCGGCGACCTGGCCGGCCTTGAAGAGCATGAGGGTCGGAATGCCGCGCACGCCGTATTTCTGCGGCGTGGTCGGGTTCTCGTCGATGTTGAGCTTGGCCACGGTGATCTTGCCGTTGAGCTCCTTGGCGAGCGCCTCGAGATGGGGAGCGATTTGCTTGCAGGGGCCGCACCACTCGGCCCAGAAGTCCACGAGCACCGGCCCGGAAGCCTTGAGAACATCGCTCTCGAAAGAGGCGTCGGATACCTTGGTCGTGGCCATTTTACCCATCCCCTCAATAAGTTAGGCGGAGAGCGCCGGTTCTCGGGCAAGCCTGCCCGTGAGCCCAATCTATGGTTTGGCCGGCGCGGGCGTCAAGGCGCGTGGGCGTCAAGGAGCTCATTCGGCAAAGGCATGAGTCGCGGCCCGTCGGTAAAGAGAAGGGCCGCGCGCAAAGCTCGGCCGGGATAGATGCGGGCGAGCAGCGCGCGGTAGGCCGCCATCTGCTTGAGATAGAGCGGGGCGACCTCTCGGGCGCTCGCGGGAGGCGAGCGGTTGGTCTTGTAATCGACGATCAGGATCTCGCTCTCGCGCACCAGGAGACGGTCGATCTGGCCGGCGATGACCCGGCCGTTGACCTCGCCCACGAGCGGCACCTCCGCGCGCGAGCCGGCGGCGAAGAGGGGTGCGAAGGCTGGATCCGCGAGCACGGCGAGCGTCTCGCGCGCGATCGCCTCCTGCGCCTCGGCGCCAAGCCCGTGGGCGGGCCGTGCGAGGTAGCGCCGGCAGGCGCGCGCGCGCGCGCCGGGCGTTATTTCCGGCAGCGCTTCGAGCAGGCGGTGGACGAGAAGGCCGCGGCGAAAGCGCACGCCCTCCTCCTCTCCAAGCGGAGAGCGGGCGGCTGGCTCCTCCTCCTCGGGCCGCGAGGGCGCAAGCGGCCGCGCCGGTACCGGCTCGCGGGCCGGAAGCGATCGCGCCCATGCGGGCAGCGGCTCAAAGAACGACGGGTAGCCATCCTGGCGCCCCTCCTTCTCGGGGCCGACCTCCTGGGGCGAGCGCAAGCGCAAGCCCTCCCCGCTCCAGCCCTCCGCGATCTCGCCTGTTGAGTCGAAGTCGAAGGGCTCGGCGACCCTATCGAGGCCGGCGCGAACGAGCCCGTACCAATTGCGCTCGCCCGTCTCGCTGCGGCCCCGCCAGCCGCAGACATAGAGCCGGTCCTCTGCACGCGTCATGGCGACATAGAGGAGGCGGCGGTATTCCTCGTCGCGCTTGCGCTTGGCCTCCTCGCGCAGGCGCGCGGCGAACGCCTCCTCGTGCTCGCGTCGGGGCGGCCAAAGGAAGCCTGCTTCGCCGCCGTCGAGCCAGAGGAGGCGCGGGCTCTTCTTCGGGACTTGCAGCGTGTCGGGCAGTATGACGATCGGCGCCTCGAGCCCCTTCGCCCCGTGCACGGTCATGATGCGCACCTCGTTTCGCGCGCTCGCCTCGGGATCGCGCTTGATCTCCGCCTCCCCCGAGCGGACCCAATGGAGGAAGCCTTCGAGGGAAGGCACGTGGGCGCGCTCGTAGGCCAAGGCCAAGGCGAGGAACTCCTCGAGCGGCTCTTGCGCCTCAGGGCCGAGGCGCGCGAGCATGCGCTTGAGCCCGCTCCTCTCCTCGGGCCTGCCTTTGCTGCCGAGCACCTCGGCGAAGAGCTCGTAGGGCGGGGTGAAGTCGACGCGCCGCAGAAGATCCGCGAGATAGGCGTGCGCCGCGGCGAAGGCCGCATCCTCGTCGGCACGGCGCGCGAGTTCGTGCCACAAGCTCGCGTCTCCGCGCGCGTAGGCGAGCTCGAAGAGCTGCTCCTCGCTCAAGCCAATAAGCGGGCTCTTGAGCACGCAGGCGAGCGTGAGATCGTCCTCGGGCAGCAGCAGGAAGCGCGCAAGTGCGAGCAAGTCCATCACCGCGATCTGGTCCGTCAGCACCATGCGGTCCACGCCTGCGACCGGCACCTGGGCCGCCTTGAGCGCGCGCACGAGCTCCTCGAC